>JAUYSQ010000080.1 GCA_030696285.1 Sulfuricurvum sp.
GACTGGATGAACTGGTTCGCCGTCGCACCAAAGAGCTTGAAGGGTTTAATCAACGTCTCCAAGAGGAGATTGATAAGGCTGTTGAAAAAAATCGTACCCAAGAAAAAATCTTGATGCAGCAGGCCAAAATGGCGGAAATAGGCTCGATGGTGGAATCTATTGCCCACCAATGGAGGCAACCCCTCAATATTTTAGGGATATCGATGACCAAGCTGAGCCTGAGTTGCGGTTTAGGTAAGCCGGAAGATACCGAAAAAACGATTGAAATTGTGGAACAGCAAATCCAGTATATGTCCCAAACCATTGATGATTTTAGAAATTTTTTCAAACAAGACAGAATACAAAAACGTGTCAATATCAATATTATCATTAATGAAGTAGAGACGCTGCTCGGTCCCTTGTTGATACGAAAAAATATTACCCTTCTTCGTAAAATTGATCCTTTAGTCAGTGTTTTGGTCTATCCTAATGAGCTCAAACAAGTGCTGATCAATATCGTCAATAATGCGCGTGAAGCGATCGAACAAAGCAAACACAATGAGGGTCAGATTATCATATCGTGTGAAAATAATAGCCGTTTTTGTACGATTTCCATCGAAGATACCGGAGGAGGGGTTCCATTGCACATTATCGATAAAATTTTTGATCCCTATTTCACGACAAAATTTGAATCTCAAGGGACAGGAATTGGATTGTATATGGCGAAGATGATTATCGAGAAGCACTTTTTTGGAAAACTCAGTGTCCATAACACTGTGAAGGGGGCGTGTTTTGAGATACGACTTAATCACTCAAATGATAAGACGGTTTAAACCATCCAAGATGCACGTTTTGAACGACGCAGTTTTTTAAGCATTGTTTTTTCCAATGAACTTATTTTTTCCATAACTATCCTCCTTGTCTGATTTTTGAAAGTATAGGTTGGAATGATTACTGTATCGTTACGGGAAAAAAGGGGAACTATGGGAACGTTAGAAAAAGCCCTATTAGGCGGTGGGTGTTTTTGGTGTATTGAAGCGGTCTATAACCGTGTGAAAGGGGTTCACAATGCCCTCAGCGGGTATGCAGGCGGAGCACGGCCTAACCCTAGCTACGAACAAGTCTGTACGGGTGTGAGTGGACACGCCGAAGTGGTAGAGGTCACCTTTGACCCTGAGGTCATTGCGTATGAAGAAATTTTGGCCATTTTTTGGACCATTCATAATCCGACTACGCTCAATGCCCAAGGAGCAGACCGTGGGACGCAGTATCGTTCTGTTATCTATTATTATGACGAAGAACAAAAAGCCAAAGCCCTCGTCTCAATTGCCCAAGCGCAGAGCTCTTTCAGTGATCCTATTGTGACGGAGCTTTCCCAGGTACCCGAGTTTTTTGTAGGTGAAGGGTATCATCAGAATTACTATAACGAACATCCGACGCAAGGGTACTGTTATGCCGTTATTGCACCAAAAATAGAGAAGTTTATGACAAAATTTGGGGATAAAGCGAAGTAATTAGAAGGTATATCGCCATTACGGAGAAGATCCGTAATGTTGGGATCCTGAAACAGATTCAGGATGACAGCGTAATTTTTAGCGACAGAGCTCTAACTCAATACGGCGATTTTCAAGACGCCCTTCTTTGGTGTCGTTGGTGGCAACAGGCAACTTTTCTCCTTCACCTACTGCACTCAAACGATCGGCAGTAACTCCTTGTGAAATAAGGGTTGATTTTACCATCTCTGCACGTCTTTCTGAGAGTTTTTGGTTATGGCCGTCTGAACCGGTACTGTCGGTATACCCGATAATAGTGACTTTATACGCTGGATTTTCTTTTAAAAACTGTGCATAGCCATTTATTTCTGATCTCCCAGTAGAATCGATTTGGTTTGAATCGGTTGCAAAATGCAAATGCAATGTCGCTTTTACCGGACATCCTTCACTGTCTACTTTGAAGCCTGCTGGAGTGTTGGGGCATTTATCTTGCGGATCAAAAACACCGTCTTTATCACTGTCGATGGGCGCAGCGATAACAGGCGCTGCTATAACTGCCGGTACAATGACAACCGGCTTAGGCTCTGGTGCAACAACGACAGGGGCTGGTGCAGCTACAATAGGGGCAACAGGCTGGGCTTTTTCACCGAATGCGAAATTGAGTCCAGCCATCAGAAGTATATTATTGTCCCAGTTAAAGTCGTTAAATTTAACCATATCGATTGCTTCGAGCTTGAGCGAAATTTGCTCTATCAACGCAATTTTTACCCCTGCTCCTGCATCGACGAAGGCACTGTTGTGATTATCATACTGATGATTGCTCATGGTTTCATACCCAAGCCCCATTTTTACAAAAGGGGTAATCAAATTGCTTTTTTGAAACTCATAAACACCATTAAGGGCAGTTCTGAAAATATTGGTGTCCCCTCGGTTATTATTATAGTCGGCATTGCTGTAGAGGATGGATAGCTCCGGTTTTAACGCGGTACCGAAGTCATTAAACTGAATTTCTCCTCCATAAACACCATGATCTTGAAGCTCTTGTCGGTTATTAGAAGAAGCCTCTCCTCCCATTGCGCTAACTTCGTAATTGTATTCGTTTGCTCCTAGCGCTGCAGCTAAAAAGGCAGAAAGTAGAATTTTTTTCATGATATACCTCCATTTTGGTTCATCTATTATAGAACATTGTACATGAAAAAAATAATTTTTTTATAAAGTATATTGATGAAAAATAGTTAAAAATAAGAGTGTCGACGTACAATCTAGGAGATCTAATGATAAAGAGGAAGAAATAAAAAAAAAAGAGTCCCTTTTAAGGGGACATTTCCCGCAATTACGGGAAATCAATAGAAGCTTGACTTAGTGTGTCAATTCTACTTCGATACGGCGGTTTTCTGCACGACCTTCTTTTGTTTTGTTAGAAGCAACAGGAGTACTTTCACCTTTACCGCTTGCACTTAAACGATCCGCTGCAACACCTTGCTCAACGAGCATAGCTTTAACCATATCTGCACGTTTCTCAGAAAGTTGTTGGTTGTATTTGTCTGAAGCTGTACTATCGGTATGACCTACGATACTTGCTTTGTACGCCGTGCTGTCTTTCATGAAGTTAGCGAATGCGGACACTTTTGCATTCCCTTCTGCATCAATTTTGTTCGAATTGGTTGCAAAGTTCAAGTGAAGAGTCGCTTTAATCGGGCAGCCATCAGCATCGACTTTGAAGCCCGCCGGAGTATTAGGACATTTGTCAGCAGGATCAAGAACGATGTCTTTATCGCTATCGATGTTGCATCCTTTTGCATCTACTGCAAAACCGGCAGGGCTGCTTGGGCATTGATCTTTTTCATCAAAAATACCGTCTTTATCACTGTCTTTTGGAGCGGCAACAGGAACGGGTTTAACTGCAGGAGCAACGACAGCGGCAACCACTGGGGCAGCTACAGCAGCAACAATAGGAGCTGCCGGCTGAGCTTTTTCGCCGAATGCAAAATTAAGACCGGCAAGGAGAAGAACATTGTTGTCCCAGTTAAAATGGTTAAATTTAACCATATCGATTGCTTCAAGTTTAAGTGCGATTTGCTCAGCAAGAGCAATCTTGACACCTACTCCAGCGTCAGCAAAAAGGCTGTTGTGATTGTCATATTGATGATCACTCATCGTCTCATATCCAAGACCCATTTTTACAAACGGAGTAATATTGTTGCTTTTTTGCAAATTGTAGACACCATTGAGGGCTGAGCGGAAAATATCGGTATCCCCTGGGCCATTTTTAAAATCAGGGTTGCTGTAAAGAAGAGACAATTCAGGTTTGATAGCGGATTCAAAACCGTTGTACTGCATTTCTGCCCCATAAACGCCATGATCTTTAAGCTCTTGTCCATCGCTTGGGAATGCGTATCCAACCATTGGACTAATTTCATAATTGTAGTCACTTGCGCTGACCAATGTAGCTGCAAGTAGTGCAGAAAGAGCGAGTTTTTTCATTGTATATCTCCTTGATAATGATTGGGGTATTTTACTACAAAATACCAAAGTTTCTATTGTGTATCATTTTAATTTGTTTTTATCAACTAAGATTTTTATTGATCTTCAGGAGTGAGGGCAATTTTAAGTCCGAGTTTTTTGAGCATTTCGAGATCGGTATGGGCTTCACGCCCTGCTGTCGTGAGGTAGTTGCCTAAAACGATACTGTTCGCTCCTGCTTCAAAAATTTCATTTTGTCGCTCACGGAAGGTAATCTCACGTCCCCCAGCGATCATAATGCGATCGGCCTGATCTAAAATCGTGCGTGAAAGCCGGATGAGAGCCAGTGCTTCATCGATAGAAAGCGGGCTTGGATTGAGAGGTAATGCGGGGTTATGATGGTAAAAGTTGAGGGGTACGGATACGGGATTAAGAGATTTGAGAGAGTGGAGCATACTGAGACGATCATCCTGGGTCTCTCCCATTCCGAAAATCCCTCCGCTGATGAGTTTTAGTCCCACTTCATTGACATTTTCACACGTCTCATACCGCTCATCCCACGGATGGGTGGTACAGATTTCAGGGTAAAACTCTCGGCTTGTTTCGAGGTTGTGATTGTAGGCACTAATCCCCGATTTCTTGAGCTCATGCAGTTGTTCGATACTCGCTGTCCCGTTACAGGCGATGAGACGAAGGCGCGGCACTTCACGTTTTAACGTCCTTGCAATGGTACAGACAAAATCGAGGGTTTTATCGTCGAGCCCTTTTTGTGCCGTGACAAGACAAAAACCTAATGCTCCAAGTCCTTCGAGACGACGTGCTTCTTCGAGGATTTGATCCATCGGTTTTTGTTTGTAGCGTTCGATGTCCGCTTTGTATTTGACGCTCTGGCTGCAAAACTTGCAATCTTCGTTGCATGTACCGCTGTTGATGTTACAGATGGAGCAGAGGAATATTTTTTTCATAATTATGATCCTAATTTTGTCATTATCGGGCTTGACCCGATAATCCAGCTGGATTCACCCTAAAGGGCACTTCGCCCGCTTTCGCGGGAATGACGGGAGGGTTTATTTTTTCGATCTTTCAAAAGTATAGTGCGTTTCTTCGAACAGCTCACCGCCGATAGGACGAACGTATTGTGTGACGTTAAAAGCGGTGTCAGTAATTTCGAGCATTGCACAGGAGGAAAACGGTTCATCGCGGGCACATGCTTCTCCCGGATTGAGAAAAAGGGTACGGTGTTTAAAATCGCACTCAAACACATGGGTATGCCCGAAAAGGATCACTTCCGCATCGGCATTCATGTAAAACGGTAGATGCATCAGCTTGCATTTGGTTCCCGCAAGGGTGAAATAGTGAGGCTCTTGGACGAGATTATATTTACCGTGAAATTCAACCAACTTGGCATCATTATTTCCATAGACGGCAATGTATTTTAAACCGCTCTCTTTGAGCTGATCGAGAATTTCGGGTTTAACGATGTCACCCCCATGAATGAGGAACTCAGCACCCTTGGCTTTGAGATGGTTAATGGCCCTCTGTGAACGCCCCACTTTAGAGTGCGTATCAGACAATAGCCCGATTTTCATAGCACAATGTCATTCCCGCGAAGGCGGGAATCCAGCTTTTTGGGGATGGATCCCCGGGTCAAGCCCGAGGACCTCGAAGAGGTTCTTGTGCCCTTTGGGTATGACGAGAGAATATTACTCATTACTACTCTCACTTGCTGTTTCATTTGGCGTTCTATTCTTACATTTCGTACACTCAAAAACTTCTTTGTTTCGGTACGTTCTTGGTGCGAGTGCCCCACCGCATCCTTCGACTTCACATTTATGCTCACTTGGCTCAAATTTGGAGATAAATTTACACTTCGGATAGTGTTCACATCCCCAAAATGCTCCACGACGGGATTGTCTCCACATCAGCTTTCCGCCACAATCGGGACAAGGGATTTCGGAAAATTTGGTCTCCTGATTGAGCGTTTTGGTATTTTTACACTCAGGGTAGGAGCTGCATGCCAAAAATTGACCGTTGCGGCCGTTTTTGATTACCATAGCGCTGCCGCATTTTTCACACACCTCACTGCTTGCTTCATCGGGAGTAGTCGGATTGGCTTTTTGAGCCTCTTCGGTTTGCTCGGTGTATTTGCATTTTGGAAATCCGCTGCACGCGATAAACTCACCGAAACGCCCTGAACGAAGGAGTAGCTCGCTTCCGCACTGAGGACAGTTCCGTCCGAGTGGAGTAGCGATTTTTAGGCTTACAATATCGGTTTTACCGGCGTCTACTTTTGCCATAAATGGGTGGTAGAAATCGAGAATTATTTTATGCCACGATTTTCCTTCTTCGCCTATCTCATCGAGAGTCTCTTCCATCGTTGCCGTAAAACTGGCATCGACGATCTCTTCAAAATGTTTTTCCAGCAGTTCGGTTACCGTAAAGGCGATTTCGGTCGGGGTGATCGCACGCTTTTCGATTTCGATGTAGTTACGCGCTTGGAGAGTGGAGACAGTCGGTGCATACGTCGATGGCCGCCCGATCCCCTCGCTTTCTAATTTTTTGATGAGACTGGCTTCCGAGTAGCGTGAAGGGGGCTCGGTAAAGTGTTGCTCGGTTGAGATACTTTGGATGTCGATACTATCGCCCGTAGTGAGAACAGGGAGAAGTTTGTCTTTGTCATCGCTTCCCGTAACACGGTAAAATCCATCAAACAACAGTTTGCGTCCCGTCGCACGAAATTCTGCTTTTGGGCTCTCAAAAGTAATGCTTTGCTGCTCGAAACGGGCGTCGTTCATTTGACACGCGATAAAGCGATTGTAAATAAGTTTATAGAGTTTGATCTCATCGGGCTTCAGGTACGTTGCTGCCACTTCAGGAGTAAAGCTAAGCATGGTCGGACGAATTGCTTCGTGCGCCTCTTGCGCCCCTTTGGATTTTTTTGTGTAGACTTTTGGTTTTTCAGGGAGATACGCTTTGCCGTAACGGCTCTCGATCAGCTCGCGTGCCGCTTCAACTGCTTCGGTCGCAAGGTTGAGTGAGTCGGTACGCATGTAGGTGATAACCCCTGATGTTCCCTCCGGTGTTTTTACCCCTTCATAAAGGGCTTGAGCAACCATCATCGTCTTTTTTGGAGAGAAGCCGAGCTGAGAGGATGCTGTTTGTTGAATTGTTGAGGTCATAAATGGAGGCGGGGTAGAGGATTTACGCTCTTTTGTCTCGATAGCGCCCACTTTAAACGCTTCATTTTTCAAGATAGAAACAATACGTGACGCTTCATCTCCTGTTTTAATGGAAAGCTTATCAATTTTTTCGTTTTCAAACTGTACTAATGTCGCATCAATATCCGGTTTGAACAGGGTATCGATCGTCCAATACTCTTCGGGGATAAAGGCACGAATCTCTCGTTCACGATCGATGACGATTTTAAGCGTTGAGGATTGAACACGTCCTGCAGAAAGCCCTTTTTGGATTTTGGAAGCAAGGAGAGGAGAGAGTTTATACCCTACAATACGATCCAGCAAACGGCGAGCTTGTTGGGCATTGACACGGTCCATATCGATTTTGCGCGGCGTTTCGAGGGCGTGGATGATTGCATTTTTCGTGATCTCATGAAACACAATACGCGGCAGTGATTCAGGGTCTTTGCCGATGGCGTGAGCGATGTGCCAGCCGATCGCTTCTCCTTCACGGTCTTCGTCGGTCGCGAGATACACGGTATCGGCTTTTTTGGCCAACTCTTGAATCTGTTTGACAATGGCGGTGCTGTCTTCGCTGATCTTATAATCAGGGATGATGGTTTCGTTGTCAATTTTTATTCCGAAACGTGCTTTTGGCAAGTCTCGAATATGCCCTTTGGAGGCAATTACCTCATAATCGTTGGAGAGGAAGTTTTTGATGGTCTTGGCTTTTGCCGGTGACTCTACGATAATTAATTTCAAAGTGCTGAATCCTGTACATTATTTTAACGCCATCGGAATTTATCCCGATATAGCCTTCGGCGGGGCAAGCCCTTCGCCTTTGGTTCTGAATCTATCAAAGTGAGGTTTCTCACTTCGATTACGATTCTCATGTTAACACTGGGTTTCTTTCGGCAAGAAGCCCAAATTCCATATATGATGGATGAATATTGAAAGTGTAACAAAAAAAGTTGCAAAACTGTTAAAGTTTCTTTTTTATTCTCCGATATAGCTAGTAACAGCAAGGATGCTGAAAAACTTCAGAGCGAATGCTCTACCATAAAAGGATTTATCATGGGTTTCAGAATTAACACAAATATCGGTGCGATGAACGCACATATGTATTCGACAGGTAATAACGTTGGGCTTGACAAAAGTCTTGCGAGTTTGAGCTCAGGGCTTCGTATCAACAAAGCGGCTGATGATGCGGCAGGTCTTTCTATTGCCAATAAGCTTTCTGCTCAATCCCAAGGTCTTGGTCAAGCGATCCGTAACTCGAATGACGGTATCGGTTTGATTCAAACGGCTGATGGTGCTCTCCAAGAGTACGGCGATATTTTGAAACGTGTTCGTACGCTTGCAACACAAGCAGCGAATGATACACAAGATACTGCATCACGCGGATATATTGCACAAGAGATTACGGCGTTGATGGCGGAAGCAGATGATATTGCAACTAAGACAAAGTTTAATGGTGTAGCAATTTTGAATGGAGCCGGCGGGGGTGCAGCAGACGGTACATTTACATTCCATACGGGTGCTTATTCTGGTGATACTCAATCCGTAGCTATCGGATCTGCACAAACGGCTGTGCTGGTTGGTACTGCCGCTACTTATGGGGTAACAACTCAAGCAAGTGCTGAAAATGCTATTACAACAATGGACGCAGGTATTGCGGCAGTTGATGCTAAGCGTGCTACTTTGGGTGCTGCTCAAAACAAACTTGAATCAAACGTTCGTAATATTTCCGTTACTCAAGTAAATATTGCAGCGGCAGAGTCACAAATTCGTGATGTCGATTTCGCAGCAGAATCTGCAAACTTTGCAAAACATAACATCCTAGCTCAATCAGGCTCTTATGCTATGTCTCAAGCAAATGCGGTTCAGCAGAACGTTCTTCGCTTGCTACAATAGTAACAACTCATACAAGTAACCCTTTTTTGGGTTGCTTGATCTTCTTTTTTCTTCAACTCGCTTCTAGTCTTTAAATGTTTTGAACTTTTTGTAGCCCTGTCATATACAAATATAAAATATCGAGTAGATGAGTACAGAGCATGGTTTTGATGTTTTTTGCGTATGTGTCTTTGTTGTTTAAAATTTTAGTATTAGTATTAAAGAAGTTGAAAATAAACGGCGATATGAATTTAAGATACTCTTGATAGACAAGGGCTATATCATAACCTGAGTTTGTTTGTTGAACGCAAAGTTGCTTGATAATGAGAATAAATGATTCTAAAAACTCTTTATGCGTTGTAACCAAACTGCTTTGCCATATTTTTAGAGTATTTTCAATACTTTTTGCATTTTTAATTCTTTCTTGAATCTCGTCAATTTCATTAGGAGAGAGGTTAGAAGAACTATTGGTGTTGAATTCCATAAACAATTTTTTATAGAGCATTTGTTTATTGATAGTTTCAAAATCATTTGTACAAACAGTGGTTATATTGGTTGGTGTTGTGTTTTTAAACATTGCTCCATCATTTAGATTATAGACTTGTTGATTGTTTTGTTTAAACCCGGTTGAGACAGTATTTATAACATCAATAGATATGGCAAAGTCCGGAGTGGTATAGACTGTTTTTTCAAAATTTCCATCAGTGGTAATAGCGGTATCTTTAAAGGTGATCGTATCTATCTCTTTTGCGTTTTCTGAGATATTTAATTTTCGTGAATCGATATGTTCATCCGAATGGGTTTTACCTGTTTTAGGATCAAGAGCCAAATCGAGTCCTAATAAATAAAGTTCCGATACTCCTAGGGCTATTAATAAAAGATAGCTGGTAGAACCGACACAAAAGGCAGAAAGATTGCCAAAATCTTTTTTATAACTGGTTCCATTTTCAAAAAAGAAAACATTTTCTTTTTTCAAAGTATTTACTATTAATTGGGGTGTTCTTGCGGAAATCAAAAAGAGGCTCTCTTTGAAAAAGGAAATATCATTGAGTTTGTCAAAAAGTAGTGTACTTTCCGTAAACCCATCAATATGAGTGACTATATCAGGCTTTATCGCTTCTTTTTCTAAAATCCCCAAAACAGCAGAGACAGCAACGATAATAAACTTCTGATGATTCTTTTTCAACCACTGTATATTTTTTTGTAAAGACGGTCCCGCGGCTAATAAGAGAACAGGGCTTTTCCCAAGAGAGTCTTGCCTATAATTTTTGAGTATATTTAGAAACTTAAATTCTTGCTGCAGGTACTCTAATGGTCTTAAGTATTGTTCTAAAATAGAATTGTAAAAAAATAGATTGTGGGATTGTGATGCGATTTGTACATGAAAATCATGAATTTTTTCTTCGCTATGACTGAGCATTTGAAAATATTTCAGGTAATGATTGCGGTAAAAATCACGATCTAAAAAATAGGCAGCTTTATTTGAAAATTGAGATTTTGTATCAAAAACCGAGAAAACAAGTTTACTCTTTTCGGATAGTTTGTGATAAGGAGTTATAAATAAAGAGAGTCTAAAAAGTTCTAAATCATCTTCTATAATCAAGTACACTTTGGCAGATATTTTTGCATCGATTTGTACGATATGGGTTCCTAGTCCGACACCAAAAAATATAAATTTTTCTATATTTTGCATAAGGCTTGGATGCTCTTGATTGTTTTGTATGTAGTTTAAAATATCGGCATATCCGCTAAGGTTGTTTTCATAAAGGGTTTCTTTTTGGTATTTAACTACATCTTCATCTGAAATGATAATTTTTCTAAAGGTTTCAAATACGCTCGAGTCCTGTGAAAAATCAACACTTCGTGCAGCTAATGTTGCATAATCATCGCTATTTGAACCGTATAACTGATGATTCGAGGAGAGCTCAACCACATCAAAATAGCCATTTTGGTAAGTCAAATCATACTTATTCTCGTAAAGACCTTGTTCAAGAGCTGAATCTAAGCTAACGAGTTTTTCATAAATATCGGGATGATTTTTTTTGAAGTAGGCAAGGTTTTGTAAAAATGTTTCTCTGGCAATTTCTTCTACGGATACGCTCTTCTCTACAGATTCTGTTTTCCCACAAAACACAGTGTTATTGAATTCAAAAGTGTAGCTCAATGTATCGCAATTGTAAGAGATTTTTTCAATGATTTTTCTTTTACTTGGTCTTAGTGTATCTATCGTGGAAAGTTCTCGTTTGATAAGCTCTTTTATCGACATATTCATGCCATGATTCAGATTCTTGATAAACTTCCCATCTATAGAACTCTCATCGTCTATGATGTGTAAGGTTGCATCAAAGCCAAGATAGTTGAGTGTTTCATACAATAGTTGTTTGTCTTTTAGGGGGGCAAGAGTATCAAAGGCTGAATGATACGATATATATTTCGTTTTTTGAATAGAGGTTTGAGATAATTTTACCAAATGCTCGCTGTCCGCAATATCTCTTATCCGGAATCTGTCATTGGAAAAAAAACAAGGGGACGTTTTATCTAAATTCCAATATGTTTTTGTATAGCCATAGGTTTTCATATGCTTTTTATAGCTTACGATGTATTCAGGAATACCATCTCCGCACTCTCTGCCGACGATGTAGTGAGAGGGCGGTTTTATATACGATGAGTTGTCTATGACCAAATCAATGCTGTTTGGTGCAAATTTAGCACATAAATGAGCAATATAGCCACCATGACTGCTTCCGACCAAGGTAATAGAGTAATTTTTTTTGAAGTCTAAAGAGCTTTTCTGAAGAAATTCCAAAACATTTAGATGGTCAAGTGCCTGAAGAACCCCAAAATTTTGATACTCATCGTTTGCGGGAATGATTGTCATGGGAATCATAATTTTTGCATCTGGTGTGATGTGATTGTCATTTTTTAGTTCTTGAATTTTATCATCCAGTTTTTCGAGGGTATTATCAAAACTATCGTCACTCATGACAATATTGTAGTGTTGGAAATATTTTTCTATAAAAGCTTTATCGGCTGTATCCGGATAAAAAACAGCACCATTATTGGGTCTTGCGTAAAAGCAATGATAAAAAACGCTGACGCATACAACATCAAAGGTATTCGCTGTATAAATCTGTAAATTGTTAATATAATCGTTAGAGGAATCTTCTCCAAAACCAGTGATAAGAAATACAATTCCTTTGAGTTTTGTTGATTTTTTGTAGGAATATCTAAAATTTAGCAGATTTTTTCGTTCTATTTGCAGTTCGAAGTCATAGCAAGATTGTATAGCACTGTCGACGGTAATTATTTTATTCATTAACGGCTATCGCCTTTTCGTTTACAGAGGATAGCTCTAAAAACCTTTGTAATTCTTCCTCGTAATAGTTGACTATGTTAGAAAGTTCAGATATTAAGATTTTATCTATTTGCTTGATATGTTTTTTAGGATTAATAAGCTCTTTTGTGTTAAACATATCAAAAATTAAAGGGGTCACGTACTGAAAATACGAATACAGTATGGCAGATACATTAACTGATTCCCGTTCTTTGTGTTTTATCAGATCTGAAATAAGACCCAAGAGGTGATAGTAATAGCTATTAACATTCTGGTGGATAATTTTTTTATGTTCAGCCAGACGATTTTTAATCCAGCTAATATGGTCTAAGCGTTTATACATAGACTGAATATCTGACTTTGATAGCGCAAGGGCGGAGTGTTGTGAAAGTGATTGATAAAGTAAAGAGTAAAGAGAAGCTCGGTCTATGGTTTTTAGAGACTGTGTATTAATGTCTTGGATAATCGTTGGTTTACTTTCTTGCAGCATTGCCCCATCACTGAGATTGTATATATTTTGGGATGCAGATTTGAGGTGAGGTATCAAACCATAGAGTGCTTGAATAGAAGCATCCAAGAGTGATGTGGTATGTACGTTGTGGCGTAGATTTCCTTTCACTAAAAAGGTTGTGGTTTCAACATTCATGGTTTGAGAAAGAACAGTGGTATTGATGTCGATGGTTTGAATAAAATCATGATGATCGGCGTGAGTTTTTCCAGTAATTTGATCGAGAGCCAAATCCAATCCCAATAAATAAAGCTCAGCTACGTTAAAGATAAGCATTAACGCCAATGTTGTTGTTCCGACGCAAGGGGTGGAGAGTGAGCCAAAGTTTTCAAAATAGTGAGTAGCATCTTCAAAATAAAAAATTCGTTCTTTATCAATCATCTCTCTTAGTGATTTGGGAGCGTATGGACCCAGAATAAATAAAGTATCTTTGAGATATTTATCTAGAGGGATGCCCTCAAAATGAAGCATACTCATCTCAGTTCCATCAATGTGAGTGACAATATCAGGGACAATATCTTCGGCGTACAGCTTTTTTAAGGTTGCCGAAAGAGCGACAATGATGAATTTGTCTTGGTTATTCTTGACCCACGCAATATTTTTTTGTAGAGAAGGCCCTGCCGCTAAAAGCAATACGGGTTTATTTATAAAAGGAGAATCTTCCCACTCTGAAGCAATATTCAGAACGTTAAATCCATGATTAATATATTCCAGAGGGCGGAGAAATTTATCCATCGTAAAATCATAGGTAAAGATTAAAAAGGACTGAATAGAAAGTGCACTTTGAATAAGTTTTATTTTATCAATATCATGACTTGGCAGGTGATAGTATTTCAAATAACGGTTATTCATGAAGGTGCCATGAAGAAAATTGTTGACGATTAGAGCAAATTTATCCGCACGATCTGCTACAGAAAAATGTAAAGTACTGTTTTTGCCAAGCAGCCTATAATCTGTTGTAAAAAGCGATAGTCTAAACAGTTCAAGATTATCTTCGATAATGAGATATTCTTCGGAGTGTATTGCATTATTAATTTGCGTTAAATGCAAGCCTAATCCAGTGCCTATGAAAATAAATTTTTCTATTTTTATCATATTCATCGTGCTATTAACGTGAGCGTTAACATAGCGCATCAGGGGCACAAGTTCTTTTAGTACATCTGTTTGTGTAAAATCCACCACTCTTTTATCGGTATTGTAAATCCGAATGCCTTCGAAAAGATGATTGTCTTTTTTAGTGTTAATCGTATTGGCTATTTTAATTGCGTGCTCTTGAGAGTTTTCATTGTAAAAAAAGTTATTAGATGTTTTTTCAAGAACATCAAAGTAGCCATCTTTGTATTCAAGAATATATTTTGATTCGTATACACCTTGTTCCAGAGCAGTATTGAGAAGTGAAAGCCGCTTAAAAAGGTCGGGATGATTATCGGATAGATACGTCAGATTGCTACTGTATGTTTCAATAGCTTTTCGCTCGATGGCTTCCATAATGCTCCGTATTTGACGTTTTTTGTATATTTCATTGTAGCAAAAATCATTCCTCGGGAATAAACCTGTGGTACTTTTGAGTTATTTTTCCTCTGTTAATAGCAAATTAGCCAACTTAAAATCAATCTCTTCATCAATGTCCACGGAGCTTCTTTTGTCCATCTTATAAGCAAAAATACTATCATTGATAAAAAATGTTTTCTCTTCTAAAAGTGTGGCTGTGTTACAAATATAAATAGCACCATTCACCCTATAATATTTTTCAAGATCTTGACTGCGTTGATTTTTGATTTCATCTCTTAGAAACCCGTCCATATTCCCATCTTTTGATAGGGTATTGCTCCAGAGTGGACTATGATCCATTTCACACACAGAGACAATGGCCTCTGCATCTTTTGCCATTAACAGTTCAATGGCGTCATCAATGTGATTGTTATCTCTTAATGGGCTTGTAGGCTGAAGTAAAATAATATAGTCGTATTGTGAAAATTTTTCTATGGCGTGTTTGATAGCATCAAATGTTGTGGCACTATCACTGGCTAACTCCATTGGTCTGTGTATTGTATCTGCCTTATAATGTTTAGAGATAGTTAATATGTCGTCATCATCACTTGAAACCACTGTTTTGTCTATATATTTACTTTTTAGTCCTGCTTCTATGCTCCAAGCTATTAAAGGCTTTCCCGCTAAATCGAGTACATTTTTTCTGGGCAGTCTTTTACTCCCTCCTCGAGCGGGTATGATGGCGAGGAATGTTTTATTTTTAAACATTAAAATATCTTATCATATTCGTTATTGGCTTGCTCGTAATCATTGATTCGACCAATATCAAGCCAGTATTCATGTAAAGCAAAAGAAAGGACAGGTTCTCTCTGGCTAATCAGATGTTCAAATAGTGCTGGCATATCATAAAACTTCCCTGTAGGGATGTTTTGGATTACTTTTGGATCAAACATATAGATTCCGGCACTAACAAAAAATTTATGTAAAGGCTTCTCTACGATCGATAAAATTTTGTTCTCTTCAATGTTTACGACACCGTAAGGAACTTGAAAATCATATTCACGAACACACATTGTAGCTTGCGCATGATTCGCGAGGTGATAGTCATGTAAATGTTCAAAATTAACATTGGTAAGCAAGTCTCCGTTCATTACAAAGAAGGGTTCAGACGGAATTTCGGGAAGTAAGCTCAACGCTCCAGCCGTGCCCATCCTCTGTTCTTCCAGTATATAGCTGATATTGACTCCAAACATACTTCCATCGCCAAAATAATTTTGAATTATTTGTGATTTATAGTTAACACACATGATGATATTGCAATAGCCATATTCGGCGAATTTTTCAACAATAGTTTGCAAAATTGGCTTATTTCCCACGTGAAGCATCGGCTTTGGAGTATCATCCGTTAATGGCCGTAATCGTGTTCCAAGTCCTCCAACCATTAAAATAACTTTATTGGATTTATTTTTCCGATTCACAAGTTCATCTAAATTTTTTAGACCAACCAATACGCCATTGTTATCTACGAGTGGAATTTGAAGAATTTTTTTACTAGTCATGGTTCTGAGAATGGCTTCTCGTGAATCATTAATATTTGCAATAGTGGGATTCTTAAAATAGATTTTTTCAATAGAATCGGAAAGATTACATCCTTTTATCAATCCTCGTCGAATATCGCCATCATTTAATGTCCCGATAAGCTTGTCAGATTCATCAACAATGAGCGCAATTTGCTTAGATCCTTTATCAATAACCAGTAATGCTTCTCGTATTGTTATTGTTGACTTTACGGTAATGTCTTTTAAGTTTGTCATTAGCAAGTTTCTTTCCAGATAGGATATTTAAGCTCCCACTTACCATACTTCTGTTCCCATAGATGTGGAGATCTCCAGCTATCAATAACTTCATAGCAATGTTCTTCTGTGATATTACAATATTTTAAAAATGTTTTAAAATGAAGCGCTGGAAATTCTCCATCAAATCTTTTTACTAATCTAATTCCTTCATCTCTAGTAATATGCCCATCTCTTATTTCATGGGCAGTATCGGATGTTGTTCTTCCAAGTCCAAATTTTATATAAGCCAAATAATAATGAAATCCATCAATTTGATCATCAAAAGATGCATATTTTGAATAAGTACCTTCATTTCTAGAAAATCTAGGTGTAAATCCGGTGTGTTCAACCGCATGATAATAGAGTTCTTGAGGTACCCATTGTTTATAATATCCAAAAAAATGAATCTCTAATCCAAGCTTATCAAGCAAATCATCCTTTGGTGCCATATATGGAATAATATCTTTTGATTGAATCCCGTATTGAAGAAGATCTTCCGGGGCTAAACCAGAAAAGTAATGTTCCTTGTGATCCGTTTTAAAGTCTCTATTTGGTTTGAAAGCATTTTTCATATTGCCGCCATATTCAACCTCACCATTTTCGCCATACATGATTAAAGAAACGTTGTGTTTTAGTGCCATCTGCATTGGATAATTTGTTTGCCCATATATAAAAGGCTGAAATGGATCACCTAAAACTTCAAACGATATTTTCGTCAATCGTCGATGGATGTTTCCGTTTGGTGTTCCCAAAATATTGTCAAATCCACCTACATGAATGTGTTCTTGAAAATTATTAAATCCGTCTTGTGTCCAAAGATGAGGAGACCATGTTACTGTCAAAGGATTCATATTGTATTTATACTTCAATTGATATGCGACAAATGCGCTGTCTTTTCCTCCGCTTGACGGTACTATAACATCATATGAACCATCATTTTTTCTATATCTATCACATAAGTCTTGCAACTCTTTATCTCTTAACTCCCAATCTATTTTTGTTTTTTTGAATTCAGCGTATTGACAGGCTGCGCAAACTCCATGTTCATCAAACTCGATTCTGGGTCTTTGATTTGATATTGTACATTTTGAACAATATTTGATATTACTAGGAAGTTTATATCTATTTTGAGTATCTTTATAAGGTATCATGATCGCGTCCTATAAATTTATGAAATTTTTAAATAGATTAATACCAGCCATTCGGCTTTTTTCAGGATGAAACTGTACTCCATAAATATTTTCTTTTTGAATGGCCGAAACAAATAAATGTCCTGCATACTCTGTTGTTGATAATATATCATGAAAATTTACAACTTCATACGAGTGCATAAAGTAAAACTCTTCCTTTTCCAAACCGCGCAAAAGGGCATTTTGTTTTATGATCTCTATCGTGTTAAAGCCCATATGGGGGATTTTTGCATCCACTAGCATCGGTTTTACTTCGGCATTGATAAGACCTAACCCTTTGGTTTTTCCATACTCAAATCCAAGAGAGGAGAGGAGTTGCATACCCAAGCATATTCCCAGTGTCGGTTTTGTGGCGGCGGCAATTTTGAGGGCTTCAAGCAAACCGCTATTTTGCAGCTCTTGCATGGCATCTTTAAAACTTCCGACTCCCGGAATGACAATTTTTGTGACACTCTCCAGTTCGCTTGCTTCGTTGATGATTTTAACACTGCCTCCGGCTTTTTCAATCGCTTTTTTGATACTATGAATATTTCCGGCGATTCCATAGTTGATCAGTCCGATAACCGTGCTCATTTTGACACCTCAATCTCATTGTTTCTCAAATATTCTTTTATATCGCTAATTGTGTATTTGTTATAGTGCAGAAGAGAAGCTATCGCAACACCGCTAGGAGCAGCATACTCTATAAGCTCTTTTATATCTTCGAGTTTTCCGGCACCGCTTGCTACAACGACGGGAATATCGACACACTCCACCACCGCTTTTGCCAGTTCCAAATCAAACCCTCTTTGTCTGCCATCGGTATCGACACATTGAAGCAGTATTTCTCCCGCACCTCTTTGCTCTATCTCTTTCGCCCATTTCAAAACATTTTTGCCGGATTGAATACGACCGCAGTCAGTGTAGCATTCATACCAGTTGTCCCACTTTTTGGCTTCTATATTGACAACAACGGCTTGATTTCCAAAAATTTGTGCGGCTTGGTTGATGATATCGGGATTCTCTTGCAACGCATGTGTGTTGATGATAACCTTATCGGCTCCGGCGTGGAAAAGTTTGGAAAAATCCTCAATGGTTTTCACACCGCCACCAACTCCAAACGGGATAAATAGCTCATTTGCTGTTGACTCTATTTCGCTAAAAAGAATTTCTCTTTGGTAAAGTGAAGCAACGATATCGATATACATCACTTCATCGGCACCTTGCTCATAGTATTTTTTAGCAAGTTCTGCCGGCAATCCCATTGTCCGCAAACCTTCAAAATGGACAGGTTTGACTACATAAGGGGGTTTTACATCAAGCTTTGCAATTATTCTTGTTTTCACACATTTCCTTTACCGTGAATGTCATAAAATGATTTCTTGAGGAGAGAGTCAAGATTTGTTTGTTTTAAAACGTCAATGATTTTTTGACTTGCCATCCCATCCCCGTAAGGATTTTGAACCTCTTTCAAACTATTTTGAAAATCGGATGAATAAAGCTGAGAAAAAGCGAGAGACAAACTCGCGTGATTTGGTTCGCAATCGATCACGCTGGGGGCTTTTAGTCTCCCTTTTTGACGATCTCCGATATTGACAGTCCCGATGTGAAAGCTTGGGGCTTCGAGCAAACCACTCGAACTGTTTCCCACAATTGCATCCATAAATTGTAAACCGCTTAAATAACGTAACGAGCCCAATGAGGCAAACTGAACCGATTTAACGGCGTTTTGTGTGACATAGTCATCGATCATTTTGTTGATAATACGGCCGTTTGTATCGCTGTTGGCTTTGGTAAAAATAATATGGGTGTTTTCCAGAGAATCGAGAGACGCTAACAGCTCGCCAAACTGTTTTTCCGCCGTGGCATGTTCAAGCGTTACAGGATGAAAGGTTACTAATAGATTCCTCATTCCCAATGTAAAATGGATACTCTCCTCAAAAGCCTCTTGACTCATAAGTTCTAAGCGTTTAATGTTTTCGATTCCCATTCCGCCGACCGTGTAAACGCGCGAAGGATGTTCCCCGAGCTGAATGACACGATTGCGGTACACTGTAGCAGCCGTAAAATGCAAATGGCTCATTTTGGTAATGCAATGGCGCATAGCCTCATCGTAGGCGCCCTCCGTCGTTTCACCTCCATGCAAATGGGCGATGGGGATACGGGCAATCATCGCAGCACTTACGGCACTGAATATTTCGTATCGATCCCCTAAAACGACGACAATATCGGGTTTTAGTTCTTCAAAACTCTCCGCAAACGAGATTTGTGCCAATCCCATTGATTTGGAAATGCCGATTTCTGTGTCGCTGGAGAGGAGCATTTCAATTTTTTTAGTAATGACGAACTCTTTTTCGATCTCTTTGTAGGTTAATCCAAACTCGGGTGAAAGGTGCATCCCCGTCAGCACGAGCTGAAGTTCCAAATCGGGATCTTTTTGTATCCCTTTCATTAGCCAATACAGTAGCCCATACTCCGCGCGTGTTCCGCTGATCACACAGATTTTTCTCATATCAACTCATCCTCTTGATATTCTTTAAGGGCAATCGTACCCATTATCTCATCAAATCGCATCGGATTGATCCCATTTCCTGGACGTTTAACGGTGATATTGTCTTCGGTGAATATTTCCCCTTTGGCAATGGTGCACGCGGCAACGATACTTTTACGGGCGACAGCCATATTTTTACGTTCGCTTGGAGTCGGTTTTTTGACCCCGTCTCCCAATGCTTTTTCGATGGTGCGTATCGCGTTAACCATAGCGATAAGTTCATCCGGCTCTAAGCTCGCTTTGTGATCAGGCCCTTCCATGCTGCAATCGAGAGTAAAATGTTTTTCGATCACGCAAGCCCCCATCGCCACAGCCGCAATCGGCACATAGATACCTTTGGTATGGTCAGAATAGCCTACGCGTACTCCAAACGTCTTCTTGATGGTTTCCATCGCGCGTAGATTAACCTCGTCTATCGGACATGGATATTCAGTGGTTGCATGCAAAATTGTGATATTCTCTTTGGGGGTGCCTGATGAGACTAAAACAGTGAGAGCATCTTTTATTTCGGCTAAATTAGCCATTCCAGTCGAGAGAATAATCTCTTTTTGTAGCCTTCCGATATGACGCAAATAGGGGAGATTCGTGATCTCTCCACTGGGAATTTTAAAAATAGTCATTCCCAAATCCTTCAGCAGTTCAATGCTGTCATGATCAAAAGGGGTGGAGAGAAAAAGGATGTTTTTGCCATTGCAGTAGGAGAGAAGTTCATGATGCGCACTCTCATCCAGTTCCAGTTTTTTAATCATCTCATACTGAGATTCGCCCGCCTCCGTTGTCTCTTTTTGGTATTGGGCTTTTTGGGCATTTTTAGAGACCAGCTTGTCCGCTCTAAAGGTTTGAAATTTGACCGCATCAGCACCCGCTTCTGACGCCGCATCGATCAGTTTTTTAGCCAACTGCAGCGAACCGTTGTGATTGACACCTGCTTCAGCGATGACAAAAACGCTCATGTAACGACACTCCCCGCTTTGATAAACGATTTTTCGGCAATAACCGCGTACTCTTTGGAGACGGCGTTGCTTCCAAAAAAGGTATTTGCCCTTACGACAGTGCCGCCATTTAGTATAGCTCCGGTGCTTATATGACAATTATCTTCAATAGTTACATCATGTTCGACGAGCGCTTTGGTATTGATGATACAGTTTTTGCCTATGGTCGCATTGGCATTGATCAGGACATCGTGCAAGATCACCGTCCCTTCTCCTATGGAAGCATATTTCGAGAGGTAGGCTCGCGGAGAGATAATAGGGGGGAGAATAAATCCAATGGTTTGGAGCTGATTAAAAAGCTTTATTCGGACGTCGGGAGATTTTAGTTGACCTACAGAAATAACCGCGTATTTGTATCGTTGAAAAAGATCCTCCAGCTCATCATCACACCCCATGATTTCATAGCCTAGCACTTTTTGCCCTATACGCTCTTTTTGGTCAATAATCCCCGCTATCGAGTATTTTCCTTCCTGCTCAATGACATCGATTACCGATTTACAATGCCCTCCGCCGCCGATTAAGAGAATTTTCGATCTCATAATCTGACTCCGCTGGGGAGATTAACGACTCTCTCCTCGAGCCAAAGGGCATTGGTTAAATCTTCGCATTGGCAATCTTTAAAGAGTTCAAGTTTGTTCATGAGTGCCCAAACGGGTCGTGTCATAACGCTATTATCATTCGTACATTGTAAAAATTCATCTCTTTGGTTTTTGTCTTTCAAAATAACGGCATTGAGCCAATAATTCGATTGAGAATTTTTTGGCTCTTCTACAAACGCAATATCGTGAGAAGCAAAAAATTCTTGATACTCACCGCTCAGTTCTCTTTTATTTTTTAAAAAAACCTCGAGTTGCTCGAATTGAGCACACAGCAGTGCGGCATTGAGATTGGGAAGTCGGTAGTTATACGCGATCTCGTCATGGATATATTCCCATTTATGAGGAACTTTGGCCGTAGTCGTGAGATGTTTTGCTCGTAGAGCCAGCGTTTCATCGTCCGTAATAATGACTCCGCCTCCGCCTGAAGTGATAATCTTGTTACCGTTAAAACTGAATGTACCCAGTTTGCCAAACGTGCCGGTATGCTTGTTTTTATAGGTACTTCCGAGTGACTCTGCCGCATCTTCGACTAACGCGATATGCCATTTGTCGCACAGTTCTTTGATCTCATCGATACGGCAGGGATGACCGAACGTGTGCATCGGTACGCACGCTTTGATCGTTTTTAGGGTTGTCCGGTTGATGCATCTTCCCTCGGTGATAACACATTTTTGTTCTAAAAAGTGTTTAAGGGCATCAGGACTTAAACCCATCGTCTCCAAATCGACATCCAAAAAAATCGGTTTTGCCCCGATATAGCTGATGGCATTTGCCGTCGCGATAAACGTAAGGGGCTGCGTGATCACTTCATCATCACGTGCTACTCCCGCCAAAATCAGAGAGATATGCAGGGCTGCTGTACCGTTGACCGTGGCTATGGCGTAGCGGCTTCCCGTGTATTCGGCAAATTCTTTTTCAAAGCGGTCGACATAGTGCCCAACGCTCGATACAAAACTACTGTCAATACACTCATTTACATAGATTTTTTCGTTACCGATAAAGAGTGGCTCATGCAAACTTATCGTAGATTTATGAGGATAGAGGTTTTGTATGAAAGAGACAATATCGTTATACATTGTAAATATCAGCTTTATACTTTGTTAAATTTTCAGGGAGCATGAACCATTCTATGGTTTGTCTTAATCCCTGCTCTATTGAGGTGGCGGATTTGAATCCTGTCAGTTTGTTAATAAGAGAATTGTCGCACCACAGTCTGAATACCTCTGATTTATCAGGCCGAATCCGCTGTTCTTCGGTAATGAAGGTGACGTCGCTTTGCATGATTTTTTTGATTAAATTGAGAGTGTCTCCGATACTGATTTCGGTATTCGAACCGATATTGATGGTTTTACCGATGCTATCGTTGCATTGAGCGAGGGCAATAAAACCACGGCACGTATCTTCGACATAATTAAAATCTCGTGTCGGTGAGACATCGCCTAGTTTGATCTCCTTTTTTCCGGCGGCAATTTGAGTAATGATGGTGGGTATAACCGCTCGGGCAGATTGTCGTGGACCGTACGTGTTGAACGGGCGTGCAATGGTTACGGGAAGGTTAAACGCATTAAAATAACTCATAGCGATTGCATCGGCACCGATTTTGCTCGCACTGTAAGGACTTTGAGCTTGGAGAGGATGATTCTCATCAATGGGTACATATTGCGCTGTTCCATAGACTTCTGAGGTGGACGTGTGTATAACTCTTTCGCAACCGTTTTCAAGAGCTCCCTGACAAATATTGAGAGTCCCTTTAATATTGGTGTCAACATAACTGTCGGGGGCAATGTAGGAATAAGGGATCGCAATTAATGCAGCCAAATGAAAAACAATATCAATGTCTTTGGTAATATGTTTGCAAAAATGGGGATCGCGGACATCCCCGCTTATAACTTCGATATTTTTTAGAGATTTAATATCCTCAATCCATCCCCATGAGTTAAAAGAGTTATACTGGGACAATGCTTTGACATAAGCACCTTCTTTGGCGAGCATTTCAGTTAAATGAGAACCGATAAAACCGTCAGCTCCGGTAACTAGAATTTTTTTCCCATTAAACATCGTATATCCTGTACCCATTAATTAAATAGATCAAAGCAAAAAAGATACCAAGATATTTAGAGATATCCTTTAGAAAAAAAGCTTTTGGACGATATTAATATATTATGATCTCGCAGAGAGAAAAAAGGAGAGACAATGGCAGGTGCTGTAAGTTCACTGGGTGTTGGTTCTAGTATTTTGACGCAAAGTGTTTTAGATCAATTGCGTAAAGCAGATGAAGCGTCACGCATTACGCCTCTAGATCTAAAAATCGCCGATATGAAAGACAGAACCACTGCCATAGGTAAAATTGATGGCTGGATGAGTGATCTTAGTAGCGCAGCGAGTGCGATGGCATCTAAAACTCTCTATACTGAGCGCTCTGCTGCGGTCACTGGCACTGCGGTGAGTGTTACAGCGGATGCGAATACGGATATTCAGTCATTCTCGCTTCAAGTAATTTCTTTGGCAACCAAAGAGGTGAATGAATCTGGGCTATATACTACAAAAACAGATCCGATTGCTACGGCTGCAGGGACAATGAACCTCAATATCGGCGGGACTGATTTTACAATCAATTATGACGGAACTACCACACTCGATGATTTGAAAAATGAGATCAACAAGGTAGCCGGGACAAAAGTAAATGCCACTGTAATACAGCTTGCAACGGGTGATTATCGTCTTTTTATGAGTGCTGTGGACAGTGGTGATGCCCAAACAATGACGTTGAGCGATACAAGCGGATTTATGAGTGGAACGCAACTAGCGAGTGGAGTTGGTGGCATGACTACCATCCAAGAGGGGGCAAACGCCTCTTTTAAGTTCAACAATCAGCTCATTTCGCGCGCCAGTAACAAAATCTCTGATTTGGTGAGCGGATTAACGATCACTCTGGAGAAAGCGGGAGAAACATCGACGGTTGAGGTTACCCAAAATCGTGACAATATTGTGAGTAAACTTGAAGATTTTGTGACGAAGTATAATACAGCGTACAGTGAAATAGCTAAAATGACCCATTCGAGTCAAGACAGCAAGACCATGGGAATCTTTAGCTCTGATAGTACCATCAAGGGTATGCAGCGTGAGATTCAAGATATGCTAACCACCTTGGGTGGTACACATTCACTCTTTAGTTACGGGTTTGATCTGGACAAAACGGGGAAGCTTTCGTTTGATAAAACTGTCTTTACTACCAAAATGGATGAGAGTTCATCGAATGTCGAAGCGGTTTTCGCGGGAGGTACTTTTACCAATACGGATACTACGACCGAGACGCTGACCGGGTTTTTTACAGACTATAAAACAGGGATGGATTCCTATACTAAAACGAGCGGTTATTTGGATATGTTTTCTACAAATATGGGGGATCAGTTAAGCATTTTGGAAGAACAAAAAACAAAAGCGACAGAACGTCTTGATAGTAAATATGAATTAATGTCTAAACAGTTTGCTGCCTATGATTCTATTATTAGTAAAATCAACCAGCAGTCTTCATTTCTTACACAGATGATTAGTTCAGCGAATTCTACCGGGAATTGATGATCTAAAGAAATAGTATATTGCCGAATGTATACTCTAATTGTTGCATAAGCTAAATGTAGGCATAATGCGGTTTCTCTTCATTAGACCTGTGCAAGGGTGCGTCAAGACATTGTGTCAGGGCAGGAATGCAGCAGCACACCTAGGCGTACTTTGTGCCGCAGGTATCTGATGGGGAGTCTTTTTACCCCCTTTTCACACACTTCTATCACAATCCTGTCAAATCGTAAAAATTAAAGAATAAATTTAATCTACAATACTCTATAATCTTTTCAGATAGAATCTTTGAAAATCTTCGGCATTTATGCTGGAAACTTTAGGGGATTGCAAAGGACGCTCGTGTCCTTGCCGCTAAAATGGGCTTTGCTCATTTTCGTGCGTAACATCAGTATAGTAAATATTTTTGGAGAAATCAATGAGACCTGAATTAATGGAACAAATTGAGCATGTTCCGATGCTCCCCGAAACAGTTCAGAAAGTGGAAGCCGTGTATAACAATCCAAACAGCGGTGTTGCAGAAATGGCGAATGCAATCAAAGATGACCCAATTATTACTGCCTATATTCTTAAAACAGCCAATTCTCCTATGTACGGACTTAGTCGTACGGTTACCGATGTAGCACAAGCTATTTCACTGTTGGGTAAAGATACCGTACGGACGTTTACCATTGCTTCAGCGGCAAATACGTGTATGGATATTGACCTCTCTCCGTATGGAATGACGCAGCACGATTATTTGGCGCGTGCACAGTTGCAAAATGCATTGGTCAGCCGATGGGTTTCCAAGGTAGACCGATCACTTTTAGGGCATCTTTCCCTTGCATCGTTTTTACTCGAACTGGGAAAAATCGTTATCAGCCGCTATTTGATCGAATCAGGTCAGGGGTCATTGCTAAGCGATGCATTAGTAAAGGGCGGAACGACCAAACAAGCGGAGATTGCAGCATGCGGCTCTAAATCCGAAGACGTTACGGCGACCCTTTTCTATCGCTGGAATTTTGATCCCGATTTGGTACACTTGATCCGTTTCGCAAATGAACCGGAAGATGCGTCAGATCCTGAAACACAAGAGATGGCAAAATTTTTAAAAGTGGCGAAAGAGACGATTACCTTAGAGGGGACGATAACCGATGCTACCCTCAAAAATGCCCGTGAATTGATTGAAGAGTATGGAATGAATCAAAATCTCTTTGATGAGACGATCGAAAAAATTCTTGCGGCTTAAGAGAGGATCAATCCTCTCGGTAGCTTCCTGCTTTACATCCTGTCGGTGAACTTGGCGGATTATCTCTCAAATAACATAAATCTTCATGTGCCTGCTTAAGCACTTTACTCTCCCGTAATAACGGCAACATTCGAGCATCTTTTTCGCTGAGCGAGAGCGATTGATCGTACAACAACGCCTTGACTTCGGCATCAACGGCCGCGAGCGCTGCTTCGAGATGGGTGAGAGAAACCATACGTATCCTTTTTTTAGAGATTATAGCAATGGGGTTCTAAAATAAAGTAGCTTGTAGTGATTTAAGTTTGAAACTTTTGCGATGAATGTCACAGTATCCATATTTTCGAATGGCTTCGATGTGAGCACTTGAGCCGTAGCCTTTGTGCCCTTCAAAACCGTATTGCGGATAGAGGGAACTGAGTTCTACCATCTCACGATCACGGCTCACTTTTGCCAGTATCGATGCAGCACTTACTTCTGGGACGGTAGCATCGGCTTTTACGAGAGTCTTGAGTCCAGGTATACCAAAAGAGCAGTTTCCGTCGTACAAATAATCCGCTTCACCAATGACATTCATAATCTCACGAAGTCCAGATGTCAGACACGCTGAGAGTCCCAGTTCATCAATCTGGTGGGAATCAAAGCGAACAATGTGATAGGTTGAATTTTCGATGATTATCTCAAAAAGAGATTCCCGTTTTTTTTCAGTGAGTTTTTTGGAATCATTTAATCCAGTAATCGGTCGATGAAGAATGACCCCTGCTAGAGTGAGTGAACCTGCCAGCGGTCCACGTCCTGCTTCATCGATACCGCAAAATTTCATAGTTCCACCCTTTTGTTTGCGGTATTTTATCCTGAAATTCGGTATCATACACAAAAAAGGAGTGTTCATGATGAAATCAGCTGTATTGGCTCTATGTATGGGTGTTTCGGTTGCTTCGGCTGCTACAATTTTGGGGTTGGGTGTTGAAGCCGATTATTATGCTCCGGTTGCAAGCGGTGATTTTAGCTATACGAATAATGGCGTGACTACGCAAACTCATTTTAATGAAGATGCTGAATCGACCTATCAAGTGGGGGTATATTTTGAACATCCCGCTCCGTTGATTCCTAATTTTCGTTTGGATCTTACCCCGGAAGCATCATTCACGGGTACAGATGGGGCTTTAATCAACAAAGTATCGATAAATCAGACGGACATAACCCCTTATTATGAAATTTTGGACAATGTCATTGATTTGGATATCGGGGTAACATTTAAAGTGTTGGATATCAAAGTAGAGGGAGCGGTTAATCAAAAGCTGACCCAAACGATCCCTATGGGATATCTCGGTGCTGGTGTGGATATTCCGGGGACAGGATTGCGTATCGCAGGGGATGTTAAATACATCGGTTACAATGGCGACTCATTCACCGATGCACGGATCAAAGCAGTGCTTGATATGCCAGCCGGATTGCAAGCTCAGGCAGGATACCGTTATGAATCATTGAAAATCAGCGATCATTATGATGTGAATGCCGATGTGAAATTTGAAGGACCATTTGTCGGTCTCGGATATACGTTTTGATTACTGATGTTACGCAGTTAATTGATTTCTCGTCATCCTCGGGCTTGACCCGGGGATCCATCTCTTTCAAAGCACAGCTGGATTCCCGCCTTCGCGGGAATGACGAAGAGAAAAAGCTACTTTTAGAACTGTAAAACAAAAAGTGCGTAAGGTCAGTTAATTACTACTCTCCTAGTGCCCACTGTGAAAAGGGGACCAGCTCTATCCGTGCTATCGGATGGGCGAGGGTATTTTCTAAATTCATCGTTACCACGATAATCTCTTCGACTTGATGGGTAATAATAAATCCCTCTAAAGCTTCTACTTTTTTAAAAAGAGCATGTTCATTGGCAAATGCCGATGCTAAGATGATTTGATTTCTTGCAGGAAGATAAAAGTCGATCCCTTCATCATAGTAGCACTCAATATCGTGCTTAATGAGTTCTAAAAAAATCAGGTTTTCAAATACTTTTCCGAAATGTTTTTGGATAGTCAGTGCATGTTTGATCGCGATGTCAGATAGATAGAGCTTTTTAATCGCGCTGGGATGGTTGAATTTTTCACATCCATACAGATACCGTTTATCCAGCATCATTTGCAGATGGGTGTAGAGTTTGTCTTTAGAGATTTTACGATCCTCTTTGAGCCGTTCATAGAGATTATAGGCAGAGACTTTCTGAGTAAGCATTTTAGAGGCTTGGAGGAGGAGGGAGAGCTCGATGTCACCCAGAGCGTAGGTGAGAGTTTTTTGAAGATAGAGCGATCGCTCTTCACTGGCGATTTTATGCATCGCAGGAAAACCGCCGAGTTGAAAAAAGTGGTTGAGGGCCGTGGAATCATATTTGGGCTCAAAAGCGAGAAACTCTTCGAAATCGAGGAGATTGAGGGTTAACGTCTCAAAGAGGGTTTTGTTGGGATGTTCGGAGGAGAGGATGATCTGTTCCATCTCAAAAAGCGTAATTTCCTCCCGATAATTGTCAAGGGCTAGAATCCTGATTTTATTGTCACGACAAAAAGGTTCAAGAATCTCATTGAGTTCATCAAACTCCAGTCGAATATCACGACAATCAAGATAAAGATAGGTCGATTTTTTGTGTGAAAGCAAATAATACTTGATAAGTGACGTTTTACCCGACTGGGAAATCCCGGTAATCCATACACTTTCTTCATTTAATGATGCTTTACGTTCAATAAAACCACCGTGGTGCAAATCGTTGCGATAATACTCATCTAATAATGTTTTCATACCTAAAATAATAACCTAAATTTTATAGCTTCCTTATTAAAAGGAAACAAATTTGCCTTCCAATACCATTTTAGCCCCCAAAATCATTGACCCAACGCGGGTATGTCGCTATAATTCTCCTTGCCTTATTATAGTCAGCATAGACTGACGAGTTCTTTATAGAGGAAAACATTATGGAAAAGATTCGTTTGAAACTTAGAGCATACGATCATCGTGTACTCGATCGTTCAGTAGCTTCTATCGTTGAAGCCGTAAAGCGTACAGGTGCGGAAATCCGTGGCCCAATACCTTTGCCAACAAAGATTCGTAAGTATACGGTTCTTAAGTCACCTCACGTTAACAAAAGTTCACGTGAGCAATTTGAGATTCGTATGCACGCACGTTTGATTGATATCGTATCAGCTACGCCTGACACGGTTGATTCATTAATGAAGCTTGACTTGGCTCCGGAAGTGGACGTAGAAGTTCGCTCTATGGACAAGTAAGGAGTGGGTATGGAATATATAGTAGAAAAGATCGGCATGAGCCGAACGATTGGCGTACCAAGTAAAGCAGTAACTCTTTTAAAAGTAAAAGAAGTGAAAGTTTGCGAAGTAGTAGATGGCACAGCTCTCGTAGCATACAGCCAAGGAAAAGCACACAATAAGCCAATTGAGGGTCAGCAAAAGAAATATAACCTTTCTGCTGAATTCAACAAATTCGCTACATTGGAAGTTGCTAACACCGAAGCCGGTGATTTGGATATGACACCTTTAGCGGATGCTAAAAAAGTTAAAAGTGCATTCAATACCAAAGGTCGCGGTTTTACCGGCGTTATGAAACGTTGGAATTTTGCCGGCGGACCAGGCGCACACGGTCACCGTTTTCACCGTACTGGTGGATCTATCGGTAACCGCGAATGGCCAGGTAAAGTCCAAAAAGGACGCAAAATGTCTGGTCAATACGGTAACGAGCTCGTTACTGTAAAAAATGAAGTGATGTCTTTTGACGCACAAAACGGTGTATTGGTTGTCGTGGGCGCTGTCCCAGGTGCAAACGGTGCGCTAGGTCGAGTAAAGGTTGTTAAACAATGAGTGCTATTGTCTTAAACGAAAAATTCGAAAAAGCTTCTGAACTGGCATTGCCTGAGAGCTTTAGCGGTATTAATACCCATAATCTCTATTTGTATGTTAAGTCGTACCAAGCAAGTATCCGTTCAAACACTGCATCTGCTAAGACTCGTTCTGAGATGCGTGGTGGTGGTAAAAAACCATGGGCTCAAAAAGGTAAAGGGGGCGCTCGTGCTGGTTCACGTCGTTCACCTATTTTTGTTGGTGGTGCGGTAGCTCACGGTCCAAACACGGGCCGTAACTACGATCAAAAAATCAACAAAAAGCAAAAGAAATTGGCGCTTAAATGTGCGTTGGATGCTTTGGCAACAGCTGGAAAACTTTTCATCGTTGATTCGATTGAAGTTCCGACAGGTAAAACAAAAGACGCATTGGCGCTGTTCAATACATTGAACGTACGTGATGCATTGTTGGTTAAACAGATTCTCGATGAGAATACCTATCTTGCATTCCGCAACATTGCTTCTACGTACGTCATAGAAGAGAATGAACTCAACGCCTTTTTGGCTGCGACATACCGTTCGGTGGTTATCGAAAAAGCGGTATGGGAAAATCTGACTAAAGAGAGCTGAGATGGCAGATATTACTGATATCAAATCGATCCTATATACAGAGAAGACTTTGGGTCTTCAAGAAGAGGGCGTAATCGTAGTTCAGACGTCAACACGTATGACTAAGAACGGTCTCAAAGAGGTGTTTAGAGAGTATTTCGGAATTGTTCCTTCGAGAGTTAACTCACTAAACCAAGACGGAAAAGTAAAACGTTTCCGTGGTCTTACTGGTAAGCAAAATGACTTTAAAAAGTTTTATGTGAAATTGCCAGAAGGCGCACAAATCGATAGTTTGGCGGTGTAATTATGGCAATCAAAACATATAAACCAACCACTCCTAGCCGACGTTTTATGACGAATGTTGATAACTCGGATATTACAGCAAAAGCGTCTGTAAGATCATTGTTGACTAAACTTCCAGCACACGCAGGTCGTAATAGCAATGGACGTATCACATCACGTCATAAAGAAGCGGGAGCTAAAAAGCTTTACCGAATCATCGATTTCAAACGTAACAAACTTGGTGTTCCAGGTACAGTAGCCGCGATCGAATACGATCCATACCGTAACTGTCGTATCGCTCTTATCAACTATGCTGATGGTGAAAAACGTTATGTTCTTCAACCAAAAGGGTTGAACGTAGGTGATGTAATCACTTCAGCGGAGAGCGGTTTGGATATCAAAGTGGGTAACGCTATGAAATTGATGAACATCCCTGTGGGTACTACCATTCATAACGTTGAGCTAAAACCGGGCAAAGGCGGACAAATCGTTCGTTCAGCAGGAACATCGGCTCAAATCATGGGTCGTGAGGGAAAATACGTATCACTACGTCTTCCGTCAAGCGAAATGCGTTATGTTTTGGGTGAATGTATGGCAACCGTTGGGACAGTAGGTAACGAAGAGTATATCAATATCGTTATCGGTAAAGCTGGTCGTTCACGTCATATGGGTATCCGTCCTCAGACTCGTGGTTCTGCGATGAACCCTATCGACCACCCGCATGGTGGTGGTGAAGGTAAAACGAATTCAGGACGTCACCCGGTTACTCCATGGGGTAAACCGACTAAAGGTGCTAAAACACGTAAGAAGAAAGCAAGTGATAGACTTATTATTACTCGCCGTAAATCAAATCCGAAGAGGTAGAGTATGGCTAGATCAGTAAAAAAAGGACCATTCGTTGATGGACACCTTATGAAAAAAGTGATTGCTGCCAAAGAGACGAAAAGCAACAAGCCTATCAAAACATGGTCACGCCGTAGCATGATCTTGCCAGATATGATCGGCTTGACGTTTACCGTCCATAATGGCCGTCAGTTTATACCTGTTTTCGTCACTGAAAACCACGTTGGGTATAAGCTTGGTGAATTTGCACCAACACGTACGTTTAAGGGCCATAAAGGTTCTGTACAAAAGAAAATCGGGAAATAAGGAAGAGATATGGCAAGAGCATTATTAAAATTCGTTCGCGTATCTCCGACTAAATCTCGTTTGATCGCTCGCGAAGTTCAAG
>JAUYSQ010000085.1 GCA_030696285.1 Sulfuricurvum sp.
GTATGTCGGTTGGAGAGAGATCACGGGCACTGTGTTGAGATAAAGAAGAAAGAAGGGCTGCCCTCAGCGCGGACTTATCGATGGAATTCATGACAAGGGTGTTGATATTTTGAATCGAGGTCGGTATCGTTCCTCGTAACAGTGCGCCATCGTTGAGATTATAGACGTTTTGAAAATCAGCTTTTATGTTGGGCATGAAGGCATCAATGGACTGTATTGATCGGTCAAGCATTGAGGTGGTGTATACGCTTTTTTGAAAATTTCCTTGAACTAAAAAAGTGGTTTTTTCCACATCCATAGTGTCATCGAGAGAGGTTTTATTGATCTCTATCGCCTGTACGTAGAAATGGTCGTCGTCATGCGTTTTGCCGGTTTTTTGATCGAGTGCCAAATCCAGTCCTAGCAAATAAAGTTCAGCAGTACCAAACATAAGCATTAAGGCTAAAGTGGCAGTACCGACACAGGGAGTGGAGAGTGAACCAAAGTTTTCAAAATAGGATGTTGCATCTTCAAAATAAAAAATCCGCTCTTGGTCAATCCTTTCTCGCAGTGATTTGGGAGCATAGGGTCCTAGGATAAATAAGGTATTTTTGAGATAGGTTTCGACAGGGATGCCATCAAAATGGAGCATGCTCATCTCGAAACCATCAATATGAGTTACGATATCTGGAATAATATCTTCGGCATACAGTTTTTTCAAGATTGCGGAGAGGGCGACAATAATGAATTTGTCTCGATTGTTCTTGACCCACACAATATTCTTTTGCAATGAAGGGCCTGCCGCCAAAAGCAAAACCGGTTTGTTTGAAAAAGGGGAACTGCTGTACTTTTCAGCGAGATTTAAAACGCGAAATCCGCGGTTGATATATTCCAACGGGCGTAAAAATTTATCCAAAGTAAAGTCATACGTAAAACCCCTAACGGATTGAATGGAGAGTGCATTTTGAATCAGTTTGATTTTACCGATATCATGGCTTGGCAGATGATAATATTTCAAAAAACGGTTATGCATAAAAGTGCCACCGAGAAAATTATTAATAACAAGGGCAAATTTATCCGCTTTGTCTGCTATGGAAAAGTATAACGTACGGTTTTTACCAAGTTGCCCATAGTCTGTTGTAAACAGAGAGAGCCTAAATAGTTCCAAATCATCTTCGATAATGAGATACTCTTCGGAATGGATTGCTTTATCTATTTGGGTGAGATGCAGTCCTAGTCCCGTCCCTATAACAATAAATTTCTCTATTTTTTTCATGTGCATGGTTGAATTGATCTGTGTATTTGTGTAGTGCATAATGGGGAGAAGC
>JAUYSQ010000093.1 GCA_030696285.1 Sulfuricurvum sp.
ATACCCTCACGAACGATCGTCCCGATGTTTGTTTTGAACTCCCCGCCACCAACTGTCAATCGTGTCATGTTGCTCCCACACGCGGAAGCGGAGGGGATGGGTTGGCTCAGCCTCACACGAATAATCTCTATGGACGTAACACCCTCTCGGTATGGAACTCGCGCTTTAATATAGGGTATGGCTGGGAAGGAAGGGAGTTTGAATTAAACAGTTTTATTGCCTCGCATTTAAAGGATTTGAATATTTCAACTGCCTTGAACCGGCAGGAAACTTCGGAGATGTTGGGTGAATATGTCAAAATCCTCGTAGCAACCGATAGCCGTTTTGATCACTATTTGCGCGGTGAAACGAATGCGCTCAGTGCGTATGAAAAAAAAGGATATAAAGTTTTTAAAGAGCGTGGGTGCAGTGTGTGCCATAACGGGGTGAATATCGGAGGGAACTCCTTTAAAATTTTCGGTACCTATAAGCTCCATAAACTCAATGATCCTTTCGGATGGTATGCCTTGATCGGCGATACCTACGAAGATGAAAATCTCAGACGTATCGATCAGGGGATGTATCCGTTGACACATCGTAACGGAGATAAATATCGTTTTCGCGTGGCAAGTTTGCGCAATGTGGAGATAAACCGTCCCTATTTTACCCAAGGGCAGGTTTGGGAGCTCTCCGAGGCAATTCGTACGATGGGGCGAGTTCAGCTTGGGATAGATCTTCCCGAGGAGGATGTGCATGCTATCGAAGCCTTTTTGGGGACGCTTACGGGGAAAATACCGCGAATACAGCCTATGTCAAAGGATTTGCCATGATGAATGTTCTCGTACTGCTTACGCTGTTTCTGAGCGGACTGTTTTTATGGGAGGGAATCGATCTGGCATGGGAGAGTCGGCGATGGCTTTTGCTGATCCATGTACCTTTGGCTCTTTCTCTGATCGGCTATTATGCCGTTACGTATATCGTTCCCCATCTCACCTATCATCTACCCAGAGCAAACAAAGAAAAATCATTTAAACGTATTACGGGAATCGTATTGGGATTCGCCATTCTTGTGAGTCTGATCAGCGGTCTTTGGCTAATGTTGATAGGACAGCGCGGGGAGCCAATCGGAGTAATTGCCCAATTTTTACATCTAAGTTCATCTTTTGTCATTGTTCTTTTGCTGCTGTTTCATTCTACGTTGTTTAAAACAGCGAAGAGGGCAAAATTAAGTACATTGATGGTTTTGTTGATTGCTTTTTTGACCCCTCCTGCCCATTCAGCTCTTAATAATTCTTCGTATTCACGAGGGGAGATGCTTTTTAAGAGCACAAAAGCCAGCGGTATTGCAGGTTTGCAGATGGGAAACGGGAAACAAAGCTGTGCGACGTGTCACAAAGACGGGTTTAATGAATCGAATCATCTTCTCTTTACCGCCGCCAAGATTGATCCAAAAAAATCGGCGGTTATCGGGCATAAAAATTTGAAGCACTTTTTCGCCAAAGATTTTGTCGAGGATTATCTCCTCGCCATCCAAGAGCAGGGGGGGAGTGTTCAAAACCTTCATAAGCCCTCAGTAGAGATTATCCGAGCGATGGGTGATTTGCACCTCTTTATCCGCTCCCGAAACAATCTCCCGTTTTTTTCAACCTGGGTGCGACTCGATGAAAATATAACCCACTACCATCCCAAAGAGTGGCTCAACTCTGCCTCATGCAAAAGCTGTCACCCTGAAATTTTCAACCAATGGGCCAATTCCAATCACCGTCTTATGGGAGGCTCTAATCCGTATTACAGTGTCATGGAAGATTTAGCGGCGAAAGAGGAGGGGGAAGGGATCCGCTTTTGGTGTATGGGGTGTCACTCTCCGGGTGTTTTGACCAGCGGGGGACGACGAACCTCAAGAACGTCACATCTTTTTGATAAAAATGGCTCAACTCTCGTGGAAAGGATGAACCAGAAGGGTAGTGAGCCTGAAGAGGGGACATCGTGCCTGTTTTGTCACCGTATCACGAAGCTTGAAGAGGTGCGCGGGAATGGAGGGTATACGCTCAATCTTCGAGATCGACCCCAATATCTTTTTGAAGATCGGCGCGGACTTTTGGGAACTACCCATGATTCGATGATTAATTCCAAGCCAAAAGTTCATGCCCAAAGCTACAGCAAACCTTTTTACAAAGACTCCAAATATTGCATGAGCTGTCACGATGAATTTGCCCCTGGAAACGGCGTAAAGATTGTCGATACGTATGGAGAATGGGAGAAATCACCGTATAACAAAGGCTCTAATAATCCCAAAACAAAAGGGTGTGTTGACTGCCATATGAGTGCCTCTCCCTCTAATCCGGATACAAAAATCTCAGGTTACTCGACGGTTGGCGGAAAACTCAAAAAGAGCGTTAAAACGCACCATTTTGCGGGTTCAAACCATTTTTTAAGCGCTCTTCGCAGTTCGGAGCATGAAAAAATGACACTCGATTTACTCAAAAGTGCTGCCGCAGTTGACGTCAAGTTTTCCAAAAAAGCGTTGGTTGTACGCGTACGTAATGTGGGAGCAGGGCACCATCTCCCCACAGGGGTGGCGGATTTTAGAGAGCTGTGGCTGGACGTAACGCTCAAGGATGCTGCGGGGAAAATCATCCTCTCCAGCGGAAAAATCGATGAGAAGGGCGAGATCGAAAAAGGGGCGCGATTGTTTCGTAAAGTTTTCGGGGATCGCAACGGGGTCCCTGTGGGATTAAAGTTTTGGAAATATGAAAAACTGCTCGAAGATACCCGTATCCCTGCCAAAGGTTTTAGGGATGAGGTTTATCCTCTCCCGTCGAATATTGCGTATCCTGTTGTAGCCGAGGTAAAACTTCGATTTCGCATTTATCCGCAGTGGGTGACGCGTGCTGTCCAGCAAGAACGCCCTGAACTGCCGACCCCTCCCGCAGTGACGTTGAAGACGCTTATCAAAATTGGGAAACAGCCATGAAAAGAGTAATGGCGTGTTTATTTTTTATTGTTCCGTTTTTACTCACTGCCTCACCGATAAGCGTGCAAACACCTCCAAAACTTGAACGTTTTATTCTCGAAAATATAGGGGCAGAAAATTTCTTTCAAGGGAAGAACAAAGCGGTAAAAAGTATCGCTGTACGAAAAAATAAAGATTCTTTTTATTACCCGTTCGATCTGTATAAAAGCGTCAGTATGGCGACAGGAGTGGCGTTTGATTCAGCTCATACAACCCATTATTACCATCGTGATAACCAAAACTATACCCTCGCTCTCCGTTTAGAAACAGCACACAATCCGACTACCCAGCTCAGAAATTCCATCGTTGTTTTGATCTTCACCGCGCAATAAGACAAATTTGTCTTAAAAAATTGATCTATATCAATGCATCCACATCACCCTTAAGAGTAAACTCTATTTAGTGATGAGAAGGAGGTACTGAAATGGAGTATTTAGACCCTGAAAGTTTTTTAGGAATATTTGCGTCGGCTGCTGCTGTCATCATGTTCGGAGCTATCTATGTCGGGATTTTTACGCTCGTCAAGATAGAAAAGATTAAACCGCTTTATATCGCTTTGGCATATCTGGCATGGGGTGTACAAACGTACAGTATGGTGATGTTGGGGACATTGGTAAAAAGCGATCCGTTTACCGTCAAGATTTTAGTTGCGGCAATGGTTGGCTATTTACTCGTTCCCCATTTTATTTACTTTTTGGTTCACCGCACGCACGAGCGGTTTGAACATAACTAAAAGGAGCTCTTCATGAGTGAAGATTATAAAGAACCGGAATCGGTCTGGACGAGCAACCGTTTTTGGAGTCGTTCAGCGGGTTGGGTTACAGGTTTTAGTGCCGTATTGTTAATCCTTCTAACAATGGATACGTTAGATCAGATTACAATCGGTTCGGCTAAAGATTTGGAAAACAAGGTGACCAAACGGGTCCCTTCGGCTTCGGTTATTAACTATAAAGTGACGTACGAGTACAGCGATGTGCGAGGACATGAGGTTCCTGTTATCGGGGAGAAAGAGCTATTTTTCGGTCGCAGTGATTACAGTGAAGCCGAAGCGAATGCTCTTCTCGATAAAGGGAAGTTAACCTCTCAAGCAAAAAACTGTATGAACTGTCATACGTTGTTGGGTAATGGTGCCTATTATGCTCCTGATTTAACCAAAGCATGGCTTGATCCGGCGTGGCAAGCAGGCGGTGTAATGCAGGGGATGACAGGAACAACGTCAGTAGATGAAGCGATGTCGGTTTTCTTACAAAATCCGGATAAATATGCATCTCATGCACGACGTATGCCAAATCTTGGAATTACCCCTGAGGAAGCAAAAGGGTTAGTGGCATTCTTGAAACAAATGTCATCCATCGACACCAATGGATTCCCACGAAATTTCAATAAAATTCAAGGGAGCACACAAAAATGAGTATTGCAACCCCTAAATATTTATCACAATCATTGGCTATGAAATATTTCTTTGTTGCTGTTGTCCTTTTTGGAGCACAGTTGGTGATGGGTTTGATTGCTGCGTATCAGTTTATCGATCCTGAATTTTTATTCAATGTTTTTAACTTCTCAACCGCACGGATGGTACACATTAATGCGCTGGTAGTGTGGATGTTGTACGCGATGATCGGTTCCGCGTACTGGATGTTGCCCGAAGAGACGGGGATTGAAACGGTCGGAATCAAACTGGGAACCCTTGGTTTTTATGTCTTGACATTGGCGGTTACCGTTGTTGTTTTGGTATACATTCTGGTTCAAGTAGGTCCGGGTACGGAAGCCAGTATTTGGCTGATTAATGAAGGTCGTGAGTATCTCGAAGCACCGCGTTGGGCAGACATCGGAATTACAGTCGTGGTTCTTATCTTTGTTTACAATGTTTTTGCAACGGTTATGAAGGGCAAACGCACAGGAATTACTACCGTTTTGATGGCGGATTTGATCGCTCTTGCAGGTCTTTATCTCGCAGGAATGTTCTATACGAGCAACATTACTATGGATCAGTTCTGGTGGTGGTGGGTTATTCACCTTTGGGTTGAAGCTACTTGGGAAGTCTTTGTTGGTGTACTTATCGCTTACGGTCTTATCAAAGTTATGCACGCTAACCGTCAAATCGTTGAGATGTGGCTATGGATCGAAGTAACAATGTTATTTGGATCGGGTATCTTGGGTATGGGTCACCACTACTTTTGGATCGGAACACCGGAATACTGGTGGGAAATTGGAGCATTGTTCTCCGCACTTGAGCCTGTGCCACTGGTTGGTATGTTGGTACACGTTATCTATGATATGGGTAAACACAACGGAAAAGTCAACAATGGCCCTGCGTTTAACTGGTTTATCGTTAATGCGTTTGGAAACTTTTTAGGAGCAGGGGTTTGGGGCTTTATGCACACGCTTCCTCAGATCAATATCTATACGCACGGTTCACAGTTCACTGCGGGTCACGGTCACTTGGCATTCTACGGTGCATACGCCACGATTCTAATCGGGATGATGTACGTTGCTATTCAACGACGCAACGGTATCGAAGAGATGCGCAGTACCTCTACGTCTAAATGGGCGGTTTCATTGATCACCATTGGTGTATTGGGAATGACGGTTGCGTTGACGCTCTCAGGGTATGTCCAAGCGTTTGTTGAGCGTGCTGAGTACGGTGCAACATGGGACGGTTATTTCATCGCTCAGGGTGCTACGTGGTTTACACAAGGTATTGACTGGCGTTTGGCGATGGGTGTTGTTACCTTCATCGGTTTCTTGCTGCTCGTCAAAGATCTTCTAACGATTGCTAAGCGCTCTAAAGCGTTGGCTAATTCATAAAAAGGAGTGGTTATGTTTACAGAATTTACCGACGTTGTCCCCAGTTTCTGGGGAATGCTTAATCAGGGTCCTATGACCTTAACGATCTTTTTACACTCGATTATCGTTCTTCCGATGTACTTCATCTATAAGTCTGAAAAGAAACGGATGGGGCACTAAGGATCGTATGTTGTAAAAGAGCTGGGGGCAAATTTACACTATTTAGCCAAGGAGATATGAAATGAAAAAAGTTCTAGGAATAACCCTTGCGGGTGTCGCTTTTGCGGCCCTTCCACTAATGGCCGGAGAATCCAAAATGGATGTTTCCAAAATGTTCGAAAAAGAGTGTCAAGGGTGTCATGGTCCAAACCACGAAGG
>JAUYSQ010000046.1 GCA_030696285.1 Sulfuricurvum sp.
AGTGTCCATAAAAATAAAAAATTCACACTGATTGCTGCGAGTGAAACACAGCTCAAAGCCGCGGGAATTTTTGACCTCAAAGGGCTAAGTGTTAAAACCTCTGGGATAGTTTTGAACCTTATCAGTGCCGATGAAGTGATACTCTCGCTCAACCGCCATGAGAAAAAACGCCGTCGCCGTAAAACGTCGATCTTGCTCGATGATTTGAAAGTAGGGGATTACGTCGTCCATGAAGAGTACGGGGTAGGGATTTTTGAGGGGATTGAGCAAGCTGAGATTCTCGGCGGGATCAAAGACCTTGTTGTCATCAAATACATGGGAGATGACAAACTTCTTCTCCCCGTCGAAAACCTCGATACGATTGACCGCTATATCGCATCCGGTTCGCTTCCTGTTTTGGATCGGTTGGGCAAAGGGAGTTTTGGCAAGCTCAAAGAGAGTGTTAAAGCGCGACTCTTTGAAATCGCCTCTGAAATCGTTGGAATTGCAGCAAGCCGTGCGCTGATCAAAGCTCCTGTGCTCAGTGTGGATGCAGGTGAACTGAAACGATTTCAAGCAGCCGCAGGATTTGACTATACCGCCGATCAGGAAAGTGCGATCGGTGCCATTGTTCGTGATATAAGCTCAGGTCAAATCATGGACAGATTGCTCAGCGGTGATGTCGGATTTGGAAAAACTGAAGTGGCGATGAATGCTATTTTTGCGGCGGCACGCGGCGGATATCAGTCACTGCTTGTTGTCCCTACGACGCTGCTTAGTTCCCAGCATTTCAAATCACTCCAAGAGCGTTTGGGTATTTTTGGATTACGTGTAGCGAAACTGGACCGTTTTGTCAGTACCAAAGAAAAAACGGCGACCCTAAAGGCATTGTCGAGCGGTGAAATCGATTGTGTTGTAGGGACACATGCTCTTTTTGGGGTAAGCTGTGCAAAGCTGGGCTTGGTCATTATCGACGAAGAGCACAAGTTTGGGGTAAAACAAAAAGAAAAACTCAAATCGCTGTATGAAAATGTTCATCTCCTCTCTATGAGCGCAACACCGATTCCGCGAAGTTTGAACCAAGCAATGAGTTCGATTAAAACGATGTCTGAACTTTTAACCCCTCCGAGTGAGCGACTTGGGGTACGGACCTTTGTTAAAAATTACGATGAAAAACTCATTAAAGAGGTGATACTGCGAGAGCTTCGTCGCGGAGGGCAGCTGTTTTACGTCCACAACTCCATTGATTCGATGATAATAAAATCAGGGGAACTCAAAGCGATTCTCCCCGATTTACGAATCCTCATTCTTCATTCTCAAATCAGTGCGGCCAAAACCGAAGAAGAGCTCGCTAAATTTGCCGATCGTCAATACGATGTACTCTTGGCAACCTCGATTATCGAATCAGGGATACATATGCCGACCGTCAACACGATGATTATCGACGGAGCCGATCGTTTTGGGATGGCCGATTTGCATCAGCTGCGAGGACGAGTCGGGCGGGGGCATATCGAGGGATATGCTTATTTCATTGTGGAAGATAAAGATCACCTTACCGAAGAGGCGAAAAAAAGGCTCGTAGCATTGGAATCCAATTCGTTCCTCGGCAGCGGTTCGATGCTCGCTTATCATGATCTCGAAATTCGCGGCGGCGGAAATCTTGTCGGTGATGCCCAAAGCGGTCATATTAAAAATATCGGCTACAGCCTTTATCTGCGAATGCTTGAAGATGCCATCAAAATTCTCACCAATCAGACAACTGCCGTAAAAGCAAAAGTGGACATCAAGCTCACCGTCAGTGCCTTTATCAGTGAGGATGTAGTACGAGAAGATAGGCTTCGACTCGAACTCTACCGCCGTCTTAGCCACTGTGAATCACCCGTCGAGATTTATGAGATTTTAGAAGAGGTGGAAGATCGTTTCGGAAAACCGGATACGGCCACTAAACAATTTTTCGAGATTATGGTCATAAAAGTACTTTGTATCGAGAAAAAAATCAAAACGGTGAGCAACTACAACCAAAACATCGGTATCGAGTATCTCAACGGTTCCAAAGAGAGTCTGCAAAGCAAGAGTAAAGACGATGACGATTTAATAGCAACGGTACTGCACTATTTGCGTACCGCAAAGCCGAAGGTGCTGTGAAGTATAATACGATCAATAATTTAAGAGGGTAAAAAATATGGATAAAGCGGTAACATTACAATTATTGGGTGAAGCAAAAAAAGCACATGTTCGATGGGTGCAGCGTGCCAAACTATTGATCGAGGGGTTACCGATCGATGAGTCTGCTATACCGCTAAGCTGTACCGATTGTGTCTTTGGAATGTGGTTTTATGGGGAAGGACAGAAATTAAACGCTTTGGGAAATATGGGATGTCTGGCTGATATTGAGAAATCGCACTTTGTTTTGCACGATCAATATACAAAAATTTTTAAAATCTATTTTGCGGACAATGATCGTTCTTTTTTCTCCAAAATCTTTAGCTCAAAAAAGAAAATAAGTGAGCAAGAAAAAGAGATGGCTAAGGAACATTTTGTAAAACTTCAGGCAGCGTCTGAAGAAGTTTTAGAGCAAATCGGTAGGCTTGAACGGCGTTTATATGCTATCCCTCAAAGTTCATTTGACGCAACTGAAACGGGAATTTAACGATTATCCAATGAGTTTTTGTTCTTACTATGATACCTACCAATGCCGCTCGTGTTCATGGATCGATACCCCTTATGTCGAGCAGTTAAAACAAAAAGAAGAGCTTTTGCATGGTCTGCTTGACTCTTTGAATCCGCAAGCGTGGCTAACATCAACCCCGAGTCCTCTTAAAGGATTTCGCAATAAAGCCAAAATGGTTGCAACACCGAGTATGGAGGGCGTGGTATTGGGCCTTTCTGAAGAGGTGAGTCTGATCCAATGTCCGCTGTATGATTCATCGATGCAGCAAGTTTTAGAAAATACCCAAATATGGCTTCGTAACTTGGGGATCAAAGCGTATGATATCAAGAAAAAAAAGGGAGAGCTCAAATACGTACTGCTCACTCAGAGTAAATACGATGGAGCGATGATGCTGCGTTTTGTGCTCCGTTCCCACGGAACGATTGCAAGGCTTCAAAGAGGTTTAACGGAACTTACTTCCCTCTCTCCTGCGTTAAAAGTGATCACTGCCAATATTCAGCCGGTACACATGGCGATTTTGGAGGGGGAAGAGGAGATTTTTCTCACCGAAGAAACGAGACTTGAAGAAAGATTAAATGGCATTCCCCTCTTTATCCGCCCAAAAAGCTTTTTTCAAACCAATACCGATGTAGCGAGTAAGCTGTATAAAACGGCTGCGGAGTGGGTGAATGCTGGCAAACCTAAAGTAATATGGGATCTTTTTTGTGGCGTAGGAGGCTTTGCCCTTCACTGTGCCGTGCCTGATCGGGAAATTATCGGTATCGAAATAGAGAGTGAAGCGATTGCGTGTGCTCGTGATTCTGCTGTATTAATCGGATTTGAAAATCTCCGCTTTGAAGCAATGGATACAGCAAGTTTTGGAGCTACTTCGGGAAAAAATGTGGACGTGGTGATCGTTAATCCTCCGCGCAGGGGATTAGGTGAGCAGTTGTGCAAATGGCTTGAGAGAAGTTCTCCTGAGCGAATCCTGTATTCGAGTTGTAATGCGACAAGCTTAGCACGGGATTTGGAGTTATTACAGCAGTACAGTATTAAGAGAGTGCAATTGTTTGATATGTTTCCTCATACACAACATTATGAGACGTTGGTGGAGTTAGTTAAAAAAGTTTAATACAAACCAGCGTTGGACTCACAATACGTCAAATAAAGCCGTACGTCAAATTCAAGCTGATGATATGCCGGTTCGATATGGCTACAGAGTTTATAAAATGCTTTGTTGTGCTCTTTTTCTTTGAGATGGGCAAGCTCATGGGTGACAATCATTCGCAGAAACGGTTCTGGGACTTTTTTAAAGAAGTGTGAAATCCGAATCTCATTTTTTGCTTTTAGTTTTCCTCCCTGTACGCGTGAGACGAAGGTGTGTGTCCCCAGTGCGGAGTGCAGATCACGGATTTTGGTATCGTAAAGTACTTTAGAGATTGGTGAGCAGCTGCGCAAATGGGCATTTTTGAGTTCCATTACGTAATCATAAAGACTTTTATCGGTGGAATAGGGGTGAATATCGGAATATTTTTTCCGTAAATGATCTCCTAGCGTATTATCTGCAATAAGGTTTTCTACTTGATTGCGTATCTCTTGGCTATAATGGGTTAAATATTTAAGCGGTTGCATATGCAATTATAATATAGTTTTAATTAATTTGAACGCCCAAGGCTTATGATGGAAAACCCAAAGATTGGCGATTTGGTCGCGAAAATTAAAGAATTAGAATTGGAATTGGAAGCGGAACTTCATAAAGAATACGAGATTTTTAGCTGTGAAATTGCGAAAAAACGAGAAGAACTTCTATTATCGTATCGGCTGGACCGTGAAAATCTTTTTAGTTATATTGTAAAATCCCCCATTTTACATATTATGAGCGTTCCTATTATTTGGGCTATTTTGCTCCCCGCCATAATATTGGATGGATTTGTTTCCGTGTATCAGTGGATTTGTTTTCCCATTTATAAGATTTCTAAAGTAAATCGGAGTGATTATATTATTATCGATCGTCACCGATTGAAGTATTTGAATGCAATCGAAAAGCTTAATTGCCTTTATTGCAGCTATTTTAACGGATTGATGGGATACGTTACTGAGATTTCTGCTCGAACAGAGCAGTATTGGTGTCCGATACGCCATGCTACGATGCTCAAATCGATCCATGGAAAATATAAAAATTTTTACGATTACGGTGATAGCAAAAATTTTCGTAAGGGGCTTACGGAGTTGAGAAAACAACTGAAAGAGGAGAACGATTGAAGATAGCGTTTATAGGAGATATTGTCGGTCGTCCGGGACGGGTGATGATCAAAGAGCATTTAATGAAACTGCGTCGTGATGAAGGGATTGATTTTGTCATTGCCAACTACGAAAATGCGTCTCACGGGTTTGGAATAACCTCAAAAAATGCCAATGAGCTCTTTAGCATGGGGATTGATGTGATGAGTGGTGGTAACCACACGTGGGATAAAAAAGAGATTCTCCCATTGCTGGAAACACAGCAATTTTTACGCCCTCATAATTATCCCGTCGGAGTTGTCGGAACGGGATGCCGCGTATTCGATGTGGCGGGGGAAAGACTTGCTGTTCTTAACATCATGGGACACTATGGGATGCCTTATACGGATAATGCGTTTCGATGCGCGCGAGACAGTGTGGCGCATTTGAAGGAGCAGGGGATTGAGCATATCTTTATCGATTTTCATGCGGAAGCAACGAGTGAAAAACGTGCCATGATGATGTTGCTCCAAGGAGAAGTGAGCGGAATTATCGGAACTCATACTCATGTAGGAACGGATGATTTTCAGATTGTGCAGGGTACGGCCTATCTTACTGATATGGGTTTGAGCGGATGTCGGGATAATGTGATCGGAATGGAGCAAAAGGTCCCCTTGGAACGGTTTATTACAGGCGTTTCGGGACGCTTTGAAGTCCCTGAAAAGTGTAAGAAGATTTTGCAGATTGCTATTTTGACTCTCGAAGAGGGAAAATGCACCGAAGCGTTCAAGCTTAAAGTCTTTGATGATGGCAGGCGGATAAAAACCGAAGCGTGGAAAGAATAATAATAATAATTTCATTGTTTTCTTGTCATACCGTGCTCGACACGGTATCTATTATATTTGTGGATACCGAATCAAGTTCGGTATGACAAAACGTAAAAGGAGTTTATTTGCATCTCTCTGACTCTTTCGAACTTTATACTGCCATTGAAAGATTAAATCTTCTCGAAAAATCCCCACCGCTTTGGTGGCCGGAGTATGGAACTTTGGAGGTTGTTGTCGGAGCGATACTTACTCAAAATACCCAATGGACACGTGTTCAAATTTCTCTTTTCAACCTCTCTCAAAATCATCTTTTAACTTTTGAAGCGCTCTCTCAATGCGATGTTGAAACTCTTATGGAACTGATC
>JAUYSQ010000100.1 GCA_030696285.1 Sulfuricurvum sp.
AAAGCGATGTATTTTGTTAGAGATAATACAATCGACTTGGGTATTTTTAGAGGTGCTTTCTGAAACAAATACTTCAACTCCTTGACAGCTTGTCGGATGCCGGTTGATTCTGCGTTACTGTAGTGCGCCACAGTATTCAAAATCCAGCGATTGTCAGCAAAAAAATTGCCGATTTGCCGATAGCGCTGCCACACTTGCAATAGCGTAAAATTATGAGAGTGGTAGACTTTGGCTTCATGAGCATACGCTACTTTTTTGCCATCCATGATAGCACGGGCAGCGAATTCCATATCTTCATTTGTATTGAGTCCCGGTGTAAAACCGCCGACTGTATGGAAATAGTCTCGACGATATAGGGCACAGCTATCCGAAGAAAAAAAAGTTTTGATCCCCAGTGTTGCTAAATCATTTTTTGACTTAATCGTTGAGTGCTCGGGATAATTAGTCGTGCGGGCAAACACCTCGATCGCATCAGCAGTATCATAGGGGATCTGTCGAGCGTAGGTGACGACGACATTCTTATCGTCAAATGCTCTGAGCAAATTTTCAATCAGATAGATATCAGCCGATAGTGCATCTTGTGTCATAAAGAGGTAAAAATCAGCATCATATCGTAAAGCGATATTACGGGTATTCGCATGGTTGAAATCTTTTTTTTCGATATTTAATATTTCATAATTACCACTTGGAATTGCAGAACCTGAGTTGATGAGCAATATGTCAGGCTGAATGCTTTGAGAAAGCAACAGAGGAATAATCTGTCCAAAAAAGTTTTCAGGAGGATTTAAAATAGGGATGATAATTTTGATGTTCATCTAAATGCCCAGCATCTTATTTGTGTTTTTGTGGTCTAAATTCATTTTTAAAGTGCTAATGTTTTATCCCACCAATTGTTTGATGGAATTCAAAATATCTTCCAGTTCCTTTTTTAATTTAAAAATAGTATTTAAGATGTTGATGGCTAATTCTTCATTATCTTCATAGTCGTGAGCTATTTCATTCCTAAGGTCTCTTATCTCAAACCATTCATCAACGCTGATGATATTTATGGCTTCGAGTTGATTGAGTATATCCAAAAAAGGTTTGTTGATATTCTCGCCCTCGTACAGTAATACTGCTTTAAAAAGTTTTGCACCCATACAGTCTTGAAGTTTTGAAAATCTATATATGATCTGATCGCTGTAGGCTAGATATTCTACACTCTCCAAAATTTTTAAAAAACTTTCTTTGTCGAGCGGAAAAGGATGTTTCTTCCCAAGAGCATTGAAGGCATTTTCAAGCCTCAGAAGATGTTTATAGCTTTCATGGAGATTGTCGTGTACTTTTTGTGCATAGACTAAAGTTTTATTCCCCATTGTATCGCCTCCTGCTCTATTAATCTTCTGCTGTCTGTATTGAATACAATATCTATTTTTTGTTCACCCAGTTCTCTTTTTACTCGAGAGAGAAATTTGAGCTTCTTTTCAAAAAGATCGGTATGCTCCCTCACGACAAGATACAAATCTATATCACCCCCCTTTTTGGAATCATCCACACGACTACCAAAAAGATAGATTTCACCATTTTTAAAGAATTCATAAAAATATTTTTTTATTATCTCTTGATATCCAGACGAGAGTCTCATTGTTATCCCCTGTAATATTGGATTGCTCATTTTTAATGTTTAATTATAGCTTATTTGTGCAAAACCTACTTGATTTTACGCAACGGTTTAGCGATACGCAAGCCAAGGCTTGTGATGCTTTGGTTTGGCTCTATTTTAATTTTCACACCAACACCATTAGAATGTGAACTTAAATTGCGTTTTCGTGTATCCATATTTACATTGCAGGCTTGAACACCCGAAAAGTAAAAATGCATTTCAACAAATATCATAATCGACAATTCAACAGAAGGTGAATCACGAAGTGAGAGAGGCTACCCTGGGGTATTTAGAATTCACAATTGAGAATTAAAAATTAAAAATTACTTTCACGCAAATACCATCAACCCAATATTTCGAATAAAGCCATTTTTCCATAATTGATGCTTGATAATAAGCCGGCGCTTCGCCCAAAATCCGAGATCATCCCAATGTGATAAATCTTCGAAAATTTCCCGATGTTGTGTATTCATCTGATCACCAAAATGAGCATAAAAAGCATTTGCTTGAATCATGTATTTATCCAGCCTTGGCCGTGAAGCAAAGCGATTTATGATATGCCTCCATCCATAGTTTTTAGCACCCGTATCGTTAGCACCATGCTGACGATAAAGGATCGTCGGTTGATTGACGGTGGCTATATGTCCGAATGCTGATGCAGTGAGTGAAATCCACCAGTCATGCATAATCGCTTGATTTTGG
>JAUYSQ010000124.1 GCA_030696285.1 Sulfuricurvum sp.
GGCATATCGGGATTGTACGCGGCACTTTATGCGCGTAGAGAAGGTCTAAAGGTTGCCCTGATTTCGAAAAGTACACCGCTTCGTTCCAACTCCGCCGTCGCATCGGGGGGGATCAATGCGGTTCTTAAAACCACCCGTCACGACAGCTGTCGAGACCATATCGCCGATACGTTAAATGGTTCCGATAAGCTAGCCCGTCTTTCTGCCGTAAGTTCGATGGTGGTCGGTGCGGAAGAGATCATTGAAGATCTCCAAAAAATGGGGGTTGAATTTGATACCCAAAAAAATGGTGGTATTGCTCAAAGACCTTTTGGCGGAACCAAAGCAAAGCGTACGTGTTACATTGCTGATAAAACTGGTGCTTCGATAACGCAAACTCTTTTTAGTCAATGTCGAAAAGAGGGGGTTAAAATCTTTAGCAACCATTTGATGCTGAGTATCGCCACTTACAATGAGAAACTTTCCGGTATTACAATGCTGCGCCGACGAGATTGCGCAGTAATTGCTTTCGCCTGTAAATCACTTGTTCTTGCCGGTGGCGGATATGCAGGGATTTATCGCGGTCACTCTACAAATTCCCAAGAATCAAGCGGCGATTTGCTCGCGATTGCTTTGAGAGCCAAAATGCGGTTGGTCAATATGGAGTTTGTCCAGTTTCATCCAACGACTCTTCTAAACAGCGGAACTCTCATTAGTGAGGCGGCACGGGGTGAAGGGGCAAATATCGTGGATGAAAACGGATGGCGATTTACCGATGAACTCCAAACCAGAGACAAACTCTCTCGCGATATTGTTCGTCATCAGTTCGAGGGGCATAAGGTATATCTTGATTTTCGTCATTTGGGCGAGGAGCTAATCGATAAAAAGCTCCCTTCAGCCCGAAAGCATGCCCTTAACGGTGCTGGGATTGATATTGTTACCGAACTGCTTCCCATTACCCCCTCGGCACACTACACGATGGGGGGAATTTGGAGCCGTGATGATACCAGCAGCGATATGGACAACCTTTTTGTGTGTGGTGAGTGTGCGTATAGCGGTGCACACGGTGCGAACCGTCTGGGGGGAAACAGTTTGCTTGAAGCAGCCTATTTCGGAAAACTTGCTGGGATCAATGCGGCTAAAGCGGCGAAAAAAGGGAAGTTCCAGCCGATCGATTATGGACAGGTAGCGAAAGAGTTACGCTATATTGATACTATTTTAGAGGGGGAAAACCGCTTTAATATTAATACGATGCGCCGTAATTTAGGCAATATCCTCTTTAAAAACGCTGGGGTATTTCGAAGTCATGATTCATTGGCAGATGCACTCGAATATGTCCATTATCTCATGAAATTATCCTCAGGATTGTGTTGCGTGAATAAAGAGCGGAACAACAATGTTGAGTTGATGTCGATACTCGAATTTCGTAATTCTCTTACTGTAGCCGAAGCGATGGTAATGAGTGCATTGGCTCGAGAAGAGAGTCGCGGGAGTCATTACCGTGAAGATTTTCCAACCACAAATGATCATGATTATAAAGTCAATACGATTATACGACGCCTTACAGGTACATTTTTACGGATCAGTTTTGAAGGTCATTTCTCATCAGACTGGTGGTATCGCATTCGGAAGTTTTTTCACGCACAGTAGGGCGATGGATTTTACCTTTCGTCATTCCCGCGAAGG
>JAUYSQ010000128.1 GCA_030696285.1 Sulfuricurvum sp.
ATCACCGCATTGACACCACCCGCACGGTTGATATCGTCCATATGCACGGTCGAAAGTGAGGGAGAAATTTTGGCGATATGGGCAACTTCTTGGCTGATTTTATTGATTTGAGTAATGTCGAAATCGACCTCTGCCTCTTTGGCAATGCTCAACAAATGCAATACCGTATTCGAAGAGCCCCCCATCGCCATATCGATGACAAATGCATTGTGGATCGCTTTGTCATTGAGGATATTGCGCATATTCCATTTTTCACTGTTTTCGTCGAGCACCATCTCAACGATACGCTTCGCGGCCACTTTGACCATAGCAATCCGCTCAGGAGTCATCGCAAGGACAGTTCCGTTCCCCGGTAATGCAACCCCCATCGCTTCGCAGAGGGTATTCATCGAGTTGGCGGTAAACATCCCCGAACACGATCCCCCGCTCGGACACGCTTCACACTCGATCTCATACAATTCTTCATCGCTCATGTTTCCATTGGCGTGTTGACCAACCGCCTCAAACGCCGTCGCCAAATCAATCGGGGTACCGTCTTTTTTATGTCCCGCCTTCATCGGTCCACCCGAAACAAAAATGGTCGGTACATTAACGCGCAACGCCCCCATCAACATCCCCGGAACGATCTTGTCACAGTTAGGAATACAGATAAGCCCATCAAGCTTATGCGCATTCATCACCGTCTCGATACTGTCCGCGATCAACTCACGGCTAGGCAATGAGTACAACATCCCGTCATGCCCCATCGCAATCCCGTCATCCACACCGATCGTATTAAACTCAAACGGCACACCGCCCGCCTCACGTATCGCCTCTTTTACGATACGGCCGTACTCTTGGAGAAAAAAGTGCCCCGGAATAATATCGATATGAGAATTGGCTACCCCAATAAACGGTTTGTTGAAATCCTCATCTTTTAACCCCGTAGCCCGTAGCAAACTGCGGTGGGGAGTTTTATCAAACCCTTTTTTAATCGTGTCACTGCGCATAATTATCCTTATTTCTATCATCAAAATATTTTACAGTATTCGTCATTCCGTGCCACGACACGGAACCCACAAGCACGCAATATTTTAATCTTTTTATTATTATACGCCAAAATTCTCTAAAACCTCTTTACACGCCATAAATTTTTCGCTATACTTCCATTCCACAAAAAAAGAT
>JAUYSQ010000130.1 GCA_030696285.1 Sulfuricurvum sp.
TTTTGCGAAAAACTCTAAATTCAATAATGCAATGATCCCTGGAAAATTTGCTCGAGCGATGCGCACCTGCAAAATTTGGCAATTTATCCGTTTCGTCATCATCAACCTCAAAATGCTTGTGGTTGTCAGTAAAAGTCACTAGCCCCATTATTTTGAACGCCAAGAGGAGCTAAGCCCCTTTTGGCTACGCTTGCCGTTAAGGCACTGAAGCTTGCCTCGTTCGAGGCAGAATTTTTTGTAAAGTATTTTTCTTAATGATTCAAAATTTGATTCGATATCCTGACCCCACCATCCGTCTTATCTCAGCCAATGTCCGTTTCTTTAATGATGAGCTGAAGCAATGGATCACCGACATGATTGATACCATGAGGGCACACGACTTGAGTGCGCTGAGTGCCATTATGATCGGTATCCAGTACAACATCATCGTCATGAAAGAAGCCGATTCGTATATCCCCTATATCAACAGTCGTTTAATTAAGCATGTAGGGGTGGTGACTCAAACGGAACGAAGTACCTACTATGAGGGGATCAGTGTCGATGTGGATCGGTATGAAAAAGTAACCGTCATTTACGAAGATGAAAACGCAGAGCCCCATCATCGTGATTTGGAAGGGGAAGAGGCTCGGATGTTTCAGCAGCAGCTTGATTATTGTTTCGGAAGTACGTTTGTTGACCGCGTGGATCGTGAGCGAAAACAGCAAATTAACGATTATCTTAAAGAGGGGTTGGTGAAGGGTGGAGCATCGTGCCCTACGATTTTTTATCGCGATTATTTTAAACGCGGTGCTAAATATCTGATGGGGGTCATCATTCTGAGCTTTATAACCCCTTTTTTCGTCTCCCCTCATGTAGGTGAGTGGATTTATAAAATCGATAGCGCAGTGCTTTTACTTGTCGTTGCATTGATGATTGGGTATTTCTTTTACGCACTGCATGAGTCTCGTCAATATAAGCAATGTACGAGTTGTCAAACAGGAAATATTATCGGAACCCTGGTTATTTTGACGGGGCAATGGCTGCTTGTGAGCGCCGGTGTTTTCTTCTGGATGGCGCCTTGATAGACAAAGTGGCGCGTATAAATATTTTCAATGGAAACGATGCGTATTAACCGTTTTAGAGTACACTGTCTTTAAAAAAAAGAGGTCAAGTAGGATGAACTTTCCGAGCTTCGAGCACCTGTATCACGCCAAAGATGTTCTTGTAGGAGCGAAGGGTAGAATCCTTAATGAGTGGATTTCTCAAAAGCAATGTTCTGAAATTCTCGAACATCATTTGATAGAACCGAAATGGTTTAAAGAACAATATGCAAACAGTGTTTTTGATTATTTCATGGGGGTTGTTTCCGGCGAAATGGAGCTTGGACAATGCCCGATTATGCAAGAATTTATCGAGTATTTAAAAAATCAAGAGATACGCTCGGACGAATTGTTTACCCTTTGTACCCATTTTAAACGTTCCGTGATCAATGCGACGTACACACTTGATATCCATTCGCAAGGGTTGTTTGAGGCAATCAGCTATTTGTTTGATAAAAATTTTGCAGGTGTTCTGACCCTCTACACCGATACGATTTATCAAAAAGAGCAAGAGGCACTCGAAGCAAACAAGGCGAAAGAATATTTTCTTTCCAATATGTCTCACGAGATCAGGACACCGCTGAATGCTATTTTAGGATTTGTTAATTTGATAAAATCAGAAAGCCTTGGTGAGCGGATAGACAAGTATCTTGATATTATTGCTCAAAGCGGTGAAAACCTGCTTCATGTCATTAATGATATCCTTGATTTTAGCAAACTTCGCAGCGGGGAGTTTGTAATCGATCCGCACCCTTTTAATATCCATACGGAGATCACCAACACATTGGAACTTTTCGTCCCCAGTGCAAACGTAAAATCTATCTCTATTTTGTATTCGATTAACCCTAATATTTCACATTGCGTTGTTGCCGATTCCTTTAGAATTCAACAAATTGTAGGGAATCTCTTGAGCAATGCAATCAAATTCAGTCCCCCTCATCGTTCAATCGATGTTAATGTTGAAGTGAATGTTCCCCATTCTACCCTTGTCATCAGCGTGCGTGATTATGGAGCCGGTATTGGTGCTGAAGATCAAAAAAGTATTTTTAACCCTTTTTATCAAGCAGCCGAGGGGAGAAAATTTGGTGGCAGTGGCAGTGGCTTGGGACTGTCGATATGCAAACAGTTGGCGATCCAAATGGGCGGAGAGATTACGCTGGAATCAAAAATCGGCTGGGGCAGTTTATTTGTGGTTACTCTTGCCGTGGAATTACCGCCAGAGGAGTTTTGTAAAGTAAAGGAAGTTGCCGGTGCGGTAGCGTCATTTTTAGGAAAGGTTCTGGTTGCTGAAGATAATGAAGCGAACCAAGAGTTGATTCGGATCGTTCTTGAGCGATATGGTGTGAGTGTGGACATCGTATCGAATGGAAGTGAAGCGCATCGTAATGCTGTAGGAGAGTGCTACGATCTGATTTTAATGGATGAGCAAATGCCCATCATGAATGGTCATGAAGCGGTGAGTAAAATTCGTGATTTTGAGAAAAAAAATCGTATTTCAGCCGTACCTATAATCGCTTTGAGTGCCAATGTGATTAAAGGGGCACGGGAGAGAGCCTTGGAGTGGGGATATGATGCTTTTATCGGTAAGCCCTTCGAGATTAAAGATTTGGAACCTCTTTTGGAAAAATATCTAAAAAAAAGAGTGTCATTCAATAGGGAGGCAGTACAAAACAAGCAAGAATTCTCTGAGATGAAAAGACTGAAAAAAGCGTTAATGCTTGAGGATGAACAAATTCTCCAATTGCTGGAGCTTTTTTATTCTAAAACGACGGAAGCTCTTGCGGAGTTAAAAAGAGGAATTGAGATCCGAGATTTTGAACGTATCGGACGTATTTCCCATACGATAAAAGGTTCAAGTGCTAATTTTCGATTTGAAGAGTTTTCAAGATTAGCCGCTTTGATAGAGGAATCAGCGTTTCAGGATGTAAAGAACTTTGATTTTGAGGAAGCATACCGGGTACTTGAGAAAGAATACAAACTTCTTCCGCAAGGGGATACTCTTTATTCCTCGAGATAGTAGCCGACCCCCGAGGAGTTTTTGATTACATCGGTGGGAAGTTTATTGCGCAAGCGCCATACGAGAGTTCGCACACTGTTATCGCTCGCCCCTTCGCGTTCCCAAACATAATCGGTAGCTTGTGCAAAATCGACAACACTGCCCAAATGAACGACCAGTAAGCGGATAAACGCATTCTCTTTTTTGGTCAATTTAATCTTTTGATTTTTGTAAAACGTCTCTCCCAAAGAGATATCGTGACGATAATCTTCTCCGAATTCGACAATAGGCTGATCGGAAAGCTTTTTAACATAGAGAAGCTTTTCGAGATGCTCTTTATCGTGCTTTAGGGCATCGATACTGTTGAGCCTTTTTTGTTCCTCTTCAAAACGATAAAGAGCCATTTGAATGGTTGTATGAAGATTGAGAGGCTCGAACGGTTTGACGATATAGCCGTACGGTTCCGTTTGTTTCGCGCTTATGAGCATATCGGTATCCGAGTGGGCGGTGAGAAAAATAAAAGGGCGTGGCATTTTATCGCGAATGAAATGGGCAATCTCTATCCCTTCATTCTGACGCTTCAATCCTATATCGATGAGAACGATATCGGGATTGTAAATTTTTATTTTATTTTGAGCGCTGAGCTCGTCATTGGCAAGCGAGAGGATTTCATAGCCAAATTTTTCCAACGACATTTTCAAGTTAAGAGCCGTTACGTCATCGTCTTCAATTATAAGTACTTTAGTAGAGTGCATAAGTCACTTCTTGATAAATTTTTGATTATTCTATCACAAATTTTTGATAAATAAGAGATTATTATAGCATTTCATGAGTAATGTTACTAATTTAGGGGAGTTTTAACCCAAGCGGGTATAATCGCGACTAAAACCTTGTAATGGATGCTTATGATACTTGATTTTGATAAATTTACCCAATATTCCAAACCTGGTCCTCGTTACACGAGTTACCCTACCGCACTTGAATTTAGTGATGCGTTTGATTACTCGTCGTATCTTGAAAAGCTCCACTCACAAGACCCTAAGCGACCGTTATCATTGTATTTTCATCTCCCTTTTTGTAAAAATGCCTGTTATTTTTGTGGCTGTAACGTCGTTTTCACCTCTAAAGAGGATAAAAAAGAGCGTTATATTGATTATTTGTTGCGTGAAATGGAGATTTTGAGTCAACACGTCGATGTCAATCGCTCAGTCATTCAGCTCCATTTTGGGGGCGGAACGCCGACATTTTTTAATGCGGAGCAGTTAGGGCAAATCATTTCTGCCATCAAGAGCCATTTTAAAAATTTCGTAGAGGGTGCGGAGATCAGTTGTGAGATCGATCCGCGTCATATCAATGATGACCAAATGAAAATGATGAGTGACGCAGGATTTAACCGCGTCAGCTTCGGAATTCAAGATTTTGATGAAAAAGTACAGGTTGCCGTTCACCGTGTTCAGCCGTATGACATTACCAAAGCGGCAATGGAGTTGGCACGTAAATATAATATGGTGAGCGTCAATGTCGATCTTATCTATGGATTGCCGTATCAGAGTTTGGAGACATTCAAAAAAACCCTTGATTTGGCGATTTCACTTGATCCTGATCGCTTTGCCGTCTTTAATTACGCCCACGTGCCGTGGCTCAAAAAAACGATGCGAAAGATTGATGAAACAACCTTGCCTCATCCGGCGGAGAAACTGGCGATTATGCGCTACACGATCGACCATATGTCCGAACTCGGATACAGAATGATCGGGATGGACCACTTCGCTAAACCCGAAGATGAGCTTTTTAAAGCGATTGAAAAAGGGGAACTTCACCGTAATTTCCAAGGATATACGACCAAAGGGGGTGCTGATCTGATCGGTATCGGCTTGACCAGTATCGGTGAGGGGAGCGATTATTACGCTCAAAATTTCAAAGAGATGGACGCGTATGAAGCGGCCATCGATGCAGGGAAATTACCCTACGAGCGCGGTGTAGCCCTTAATGAAGATGATCGTATCCGCCAGTACGTTATTATGGAGCTGATGAGCAATTTCAAACTCGATATTGGACGATTTGAAAAGCTCTATAACGTCAAATTTGCAGAATATTTTGCCGATGCCCTTGAAGAGCTGAAGCCTTTTGAGGCGGACGGGTTACTTACCATTACCCCATCTCTGATTGAATGCTCGCCTACTGGGACGTTGTTGATCCGTAATATTGCCATCCCTTTTGATGCCTATATGAAACGCCACGCATCCAATTCAAAAACGTTCAGCAAGACGGTGTAGTTATGTCGGCTCACCCTCACGATTTGTTTAATTTTACCGAAACCTCTGATGCGTGTATCAAATGTGGAAAATGTATTCCCGTTTGTACGATTCACAACATCAATCCCGATGAAGTCACCAGCCCGCGTGGATTTATTGATCTGCTAGGAGCCTATCAGCGAGGTGAACTGGAACTTGATTTCAACGCAAAAGAGATTTTCGAGAGCTGTTTTTTGTGTACGAACTGTACCGATGTGTGTCCTAAGGCGTTAGCGACCGATATGGTCATCGAGCAAGTACGTGCCGACATTGCGGATAAATTTGGTATCGTGTGGTTTAAGCGGGTGTTTTTCTATCTTCTTCGTCACCGGTTTACGATGGATGTTTTATTTAAACTCGGTTACGTATTTCAAACCTGCGGATTTAAGATAAAAGCAGAACTCAACTCGATGGCGCCCCGTTTTAATCTCCCTATTATCAAAAAAGATCGCCTTTTACCTTCGATGGGGAAAACATCGTTTTTAAATTCATATCCTGAAAATATTTCCCATGGCGGAAAACGACGGGTTGCTATTTTTATCGGGTGCTTGGGGAACTACAACTACACGGCAATCGGGGATGGCTTGGTCGAGATTTTAGAAGAGCTGAACATCGATGTTTTTATCCCTAAAAAACAGCTCTGTTGCGGAGCTCCTGCTTATTTTACGGGAGATTTTGCGACGGTCGATCACAATGCCAAAAAGAATATCGCCTATTTTGAGAGTTTTATTGATGATGTCGAGGCGATTATTATCCCTGAAGCGACGTGCAGCGCGATGATAAAAATCGATTATGAGCACTTTTTTCACGATCAGCCCGAGTGGTTGGAGCGTTCCAAAAAGCTCAAAAATAAGATTTTTATGGCAACGGAGTGGCTGGAACAGCATACGGAACTTCAAACGGTTTTGGCGACTAAAACACGCAGCGACTTGAGTGTTACGTATCATGACCCGTGCCATGCCCGTAAAATGCAAGGGATCCACCAGGAGCCTCGTCGCTTGATTGCCCAAAATTATGCGATTAAAGAGATGAGTGATCCCAATGTTTGTTGCGGGTTTGGCGGGATAACGATGCAAACGGAGAAGTTCTATTTTGCTCAAGCTGCCGGCAAGCCTAAAGCGGCCATGATTGCTCAAAGCGGTGCGCAGATAGTCAGCGCGGAGTGCAGTGCGTGCCGTATGCAGATTAACAATTCGATGCATGAAGCCAATGTGAATGTTGTCTTTAAAAATCCGATCGAACTGATTGCGGAAGCGTTGAAAGGTAAATAGTGGAATCTTGGCAGCATGTTTATGAACATTTCAATCCCATAGCCTTTAACCTTTTCTCTATTCCCGTCCATTGGTACGGGTTGATGTATGTCCTTGCACTCCTATCCGCGCTCGTTATCGCGAAATGGATTGTAAAAAAAGACAATATTTCTATCACAAAAGAGCAATTGGATGATTATTTTATTTATGCCGAAATTGGGGTTATTTTAGGGGCGAGATTGGGATATGTTCTCTTTTACGACACCCATACAATGTACTATCTAACCCAGCCGTGGCAGATTTTTAATCCGTTTATTGACGGGCAGTTTGTCGGGATTCGGGGGATGAGTTTTCATGGGGCTATAGGGGGCTTTTTGATCGGATCGTATCTGTATCATCGCCGTCACGGTGTCTCTTTTGGACGATTGATGGATTTAGTGGCAGTATCGGTTCCCTTGGCGTATGTGTTTGGGCGTATTGGAAATTTCCTAAACCAAGAGTTGGTAGGGCGTGCAACCGATGTGCCGTGGGGAATTTACGTTTACGATACCCTTCGTCACCCTTCGCAGCTGTATGAAGCGTTTGTCGAGGGGATTGTTGTCTTTGTGATTATTTACGCATATCGCTATCGAAAAGCGTTCGAGGGTGAGCTGATCTTACTCTATGGCGTAGCCTATGGATTAGGGCGTGGTGCAGTGGAGTTTTACCGTGCTCCCGATCCGCAGATTGGTTATCTTATTGGTAACTGGATGACGTTGGGGATGGCACTGAGCTTCGCAATGGCAGCCGTATCGGCGATGATCTGGATTGTATTACGGTCTCAAAACTCGATACAAAAAGTGTGAACATTCTCTTCGTAACGGTATTTTAAATGAAAATTATGCAGTTCACACACCGATTGGGCAATGTAAAGTCCCAATCCTAATCCTCCATCTCCGCGCTCGGTAACAAAGGCTTGGAGTGCCTCTTCGACAGGACGCTTGAGCGGTTCACCACTGTTTTTGATACAAATTTTTTCATTCGTGCATTCAATCACTACCGGCAATGTCGTCGCATGACGGACAGCGTTATCGAGCAGGTTTTGGAGGGCGCTGGTAAAGAGGACGGGATCAACATCGATATTCTGCTCGCATCCGCTGAAGCTCACATGAGTATCTTCTAGTAATAAATGATCCATTGCGGTTGAGAGTAGCGTATTGAGTTTTACTTTTTGAGGTTTCAATGCGAAGGCGTGCATCTTTTCAACCTGTGCCATTTGATGCACGAGATGATCGAGGCGTGAAAAAAGTTTTCCCAGTAAAAGGATGTTGGGACGTTCTTCTTCGAGTTCGACGATGAGCTTCCCTTTGGTAATCGGGGTTTTAAGCTCATGCATCATGTTGCGTAAAAAAAGTTCACGTGAAGATTTGAGACGACGCTGTTTTTCAAGGGCATCGAAGAGGGCGTTAGAGATGAGCGCGATTTCATCTTTCCCTTTGGTGAGCGAAAGGGTAGTACTCATCTCTTTTCCTTCACCATAGAGCTGTATTTGTTCATACAGCTGTTTCAGAGGAAGGAGGTTTCGCCATAGTAGGAGGTACATGCTTACTAAGCCGCCAAAAAGGGCAAAAAATAAAAACCATACAAAATAGTACGTATTAGCCTCGCTCATATCACGGTAAAACATCGTACAATGGTCACGAATTAACGTATAACAAATCCCTTGGCTGTCTTGATAAATTTCGACATTAAGTTGATTGAGTTGTAGTTTTTGCGCCATTTGAGGAGGAAGGGTTACTCTTCTGGCATTCGAGTTCAGAGCCTTTATTTCTTGAAATCCTGCAATAGTAAGGGAGCGGTTTTGACTTTCACAGGTATGATTCTTAAGGGTTTCGAGTGTTTGGGAGAGTTCCATAGAACGGTGTACTAAAAGACGATATTTTTGGCGCTCTTGTTCCCCTAGGGCAGAAAAAAACAGGAGTGACAAGATAATCAATGCCAGAGCAAAAAAAGCGTGAAGTTTAAAAAAAACCGAATGGTGCCGTGAAATCATAGAGTGAACTGATACCCCATTCCGCGAACGGAGCGGATGAGAGTAGGGTGTTTTGGATTGGATTCGATTTTTTGGCGGATACGGCTGATGAGAACATCGATACTCCGTTCACTGCTCTCCCAGCCGATCGACTCGACGTTATTGGCGATAAAATCGCGGGAAATAATTTGACGATGATGTTTGATGAGCAGCGCCAACAGTTCAAATTCAGCACGGGTTAGAGTGAGAAGCTCTCCCTCTTTATAAATACCGGTTTCATCGACACGGAATGTTTCACTTGTGGCTTGGATTGTTTTACCGTTAATGCGACGAAGGAGACTTTGGATACGGGCGACCAGTTCACGCGGCTCATAGGGCTTGGGGAGATAGTCATCAGCACCCAGTTCAAGGGCAATAACCTTATCTCCCAAATCACTCCGAGCCGACGAGATGATGATGGGAATATCGCTCCGTTCCCGAAGCGCTTTGCACACATCCAGCCCATCCATATCGGGGAGGGTGAGATCGAGCAATACTAAATCGTAGGATTCTATCCCTAATGAAGCAAGTGCAGGTTTTGGATGTCCATACGAAATAACCTCCATTTGATAACGACCTAAATATTGTGTCAAAAGATCAGCAATTTCTAAATCGTCTTCGATAAGGAGGATTTTAATCATGGATTATTTTGGATCGCAGTTTTTGCATCCCATGCCACCTGCGGGCATGTTTAGTCCACCTTTAGGACACATAGCAGGAACATTCGCTTCGAATTTTTTGCGTTGATCCGGGGTAAGAACCGCCATCATCTTCTCATGCTGTTTGTTATGAAATGCTTTTCCTTCTTCACGAATTGTTTGAACTTGTCCTTTTTGTTTATCATCAAGTCCTAAACTTTCGAAAGGGAGAGGGAGTTTAGAGGTGTCACATTGACATTTTTGCATCATGCCTCCACCCATTCCACCTTGCATAGGACATGCCAATAGTACCGTTGCTCCAAGAGCGAGTGCGAGAGCTAAAATCTTTTTCATTTGAGAATCCTTTGGTTTTGATAGTCACATAATAGAGCAAACAGGTCAATCAAGGATCAATCCAATGTTAACAATGTTAATTAAATGAGATGCTCCGGCGGATTACCGAATTTGAGCAGTTCATACGTTTTAGCCGTGGCGACACGACCGCGTGCTGTTCGCTCGAGATAGCCGTTTGCGAGAAGATAGGGTTCCAATACGTCTTCGATCGTCCCTTCATCTTCGCTCAGGGCTGCTGCGATAGTGCTGAGACCCATGGCTCTACCTTTGGCGTGCATGAGTAATTTAAGCAGCCGTATATCCATTTCATCAAATCCATGTGCATTGATCCCTAGCTGGTCGAGGGCATATTGGGAGCGTTCGTGCAAGATAGTGCTCTCGTTGGCTACGTCGGCAAAATCGCGTACTCGCTTCAGGAGCCGCAAGGCGATACGCGGTGTTCCGCGAGAACGTTTTGCAATCTCATGCGCCGCTTTTTGATCGATCGTTTTTCCCAGTTTTAGCGAAGCTTGGGTAACAATAGTACACAGCTCATCAGGGGTATAAAACTGCATCCGAAAATTCATCCCAAACCGATCGCGCAGCGGGTTAGAGAGCATTCCAGCCCGGGTTGTCGCTCCGATGAGGGTAAAGCGGGGGAGATCGATTTTAACGGTTTGTGCCGCAGGACCTGAGCCTATGATGATATCGAGACGAAAATCTTCCATAGAGGGGTAAAGAATCTCTTCGACGGCAGGAGAGAGGCGGTGAATTTCGTCGATAAAGAGGATGTCCCCCTCTTCGAGATTGGTCAAAATAGCAGCGAGGTCACCGCTTTTTTCGATCATTGGGGCGGCAGTTACTTTGATATTGCTTCCCATCTCATTGGCAATGATGAGAGCAAGGGTCGTTTTCCCCAATCCGGGAGGACCGTAAAAGAGGACATGATCGAGAGCTTCACGTCGTTTGGAACTGGCTTCGATAAATACACCCAGATTTTTTTTGATCTGTTCTTGTCCGATATACCCATCCCAATTGCTTGGGCGTAATGAGGTCTCAACGACCTCTTCGGCATTAAATTTTTCGATCTCTACGATGCGTTCCACTATAGTGCTCACTTAGTAAATAAAGTTTTCATCAGGAAAAACTTTTGTTTTCACTTCGTTAGCATACTCTGCTACCGCGTTTTTAACGGCTGTCGCCCCGTCCATGTATTGCTTGACGAATTTCGGGACAAAAGGTTCATAGAGCCCCAACATATCGGAAAATACAAGTACCTGTCCATCGACACCATTTCCCGCACCGATTCCTATGAGGGGGATGGAGACGCTTTGTGCAACGCGTGAGGCTACCTCGGCTTTTACCCCTTCGATTACGATTATAAATGCCCCAGCATTCTCTATCGCCTGTGCATCAGCGATAAGAGATAAAGCCTCTTCTTCGCTTTTTCCTTTGACTTTATATCCCCCCTCGGCTCGTACGCTTTGAGGAAGTAATCCGATATGACCGCATACAGCGATACCGTTGCTCACTAAGTGTTTGATGAGATATGCCTTTTCGGCTCCCCCTTCGATTTTGATTGCATCGGCGGGAGTCTCTTGATACACGCGAAGGGCATTAAGAAGCGCTGTTTTTTCATCGCAGTACGTTCCAAAAGGCATATCGCAGAGGACGAACGTATTGGGAGCTCCTTTGCATACCGCATTGGTGTGATAGATCATTTGGTCCATTGAAGCGCTTAACGTATCGGGATTGCCGCCGAAACTCATATTGAGACTGTCGCCGACAAGCAAAATATCGGCACTCTCTTGAAACAGGCGTGCAAAAAGAGCATCATATGCCGTAATCATAACGATAGGGGACTCATTTTTGCGTTTTAAAATTGTAGTTATGGTTAGCTTTTTCATGAATAGTATCTTACCCAAAAAAAAGGTTAGCATCTTAAATATGTCATTTTGTCAGATTAAACGCGCTATAATCGCTTCAAACAGGAGAGACCATCATGGGCGTGCGGACAGATTTAGAGAACCGTTTTGATTTTGAAATTATCGATGAATTTTTAGATCATTATGCCATGATGGTAGAGATTATGGAACCGCTTATTATTGATTTAAGCAATCGTGATCGCTTTCATCGCAGTATAGAAGAGTTGTTTCGTATTTTTCATAATATCAAATCAGCGAGCAGCTATTTAAAAATTGAGTCCATGGTTCGTTTGGCAACCTTTGTTGAAGATGCGTTTGAACAGCTTAGAACGCGTGATGTGCCGGCAAATGAAGAGACGATTACGTGGCTCATAAGCGTTTCGGATATGTTTATGCAGTGGCACGAAGATTTAAAAATGGACAATGAACTCTCAAAAATCCATTTTTCCCTTTTAATTTTACCCGACATGGAGGATGCGTGAAGCAACTTGTAGCATACATTACGGCAGGATACCCTGATACTAATTTTACGATTGATTTAGCCTTGGCATTAGGTGAGAATGGTGTCGATACACTGGAACTTGGTGTCCCTTTTTCCGATCCCGTAGCAGATGGTCCCGTGATCGAGAAGGCCAATGAAAGAGCGTTAGCCAATGGTTTTCGTTTTGCTGATATTCTCACTATTTCTGAGGTTATTGCCCCTAAAATTGATACATTATGGATGGGATATTTCAATCCGTTTTACCAATATGGGATGGAAAAACTTCTCGATCGGGCCAAAGAACT
>JAUYSQ010000132.1 GCA_030696285.1 Sulfuricurvum sp.
CGCGCAAGCAATGATTTATCGTATCCCAGCCCGCCCTTCGTGGGATCGATTTTCTACCAATCAAAAGTTTTTCTCCACCGCCTACAGCGGATTATTTTTAATCTCACTTGCCTTGATGATTTTAGGCTCAAGCGATTCTGCCACCCCGCTTTTAAGCAGTGCAATGATACTGGCAGTTATCCACGGATTTTTCACCCTTGACGCACACAATGAGCTTAAAAATGCCTCAACACCGCAATTGCAAAAAACCCTTCGACTCTACCGTGAGCATTTCGATAACATCCATACAGCACGCTGGATTACCCTTGGAGTTGGAGCATTGGCATTACCCTTACTCGCCACCCTTTTTATTGCTTCAGGTCTTACACTTGCGGCGATAGTTACCCTTGTTTTTGGATTTATCTTGGTAATCGCCAGCGAACTTATGGATCGATTTTTATTTTATACGACGGTTGTCCCCCTTTCCATGGCGGGGGGATTTTTTGTCGGGGCACAGCGACATTAATTTCTCGTCATCCTCGGACTTGATCCGGGAATCCAGCTGGATTCCCGCCTTCGCGGGAATGACAATTCAACACAAACTAAAGGATTTGGAATGCTAAATTCACTTAAAAACTTTCTAGGCCTAGACATCAAAACCGCCAAATATGCCCTCAGCGATGATCCGATGTTCGGACGCATAGCAGATGCCAAAAAACCGGATAAGTGGGTCTTCTCTACCTGCGGCTACTGCGGTGTCGGATGCGGTTTGTACATTGGGGTCAAAGACGGGAAAGCCGTTTATACCAAAGGAAATTCCGCCCACAGCGTCAACATGGGGACACTATGCCCCAAAGGCTTGAGCGAACACGAGATGATCACCTCCTCTAACCGCCTACTCTCTCCGATGATTAGAAAAAATGGAAAACTTCAAAACAGCTCATGGGACGAAGCCTTTACCAAAGTCTCCTCAGCATTCAAAGGAATTAGTGAAAAATACGGCTCAAAAGCGATCGGCGTCCTCTCCACGGGACAGCTTCTCACCGAAGAGTTCTACACACTGGGTAAACTCGTCCAATTGGGTCTGCGCACCAACAACTACGATGGAAACACCACTCTGTGTATGGCTTCCGCCGTTGCAGGATACAAACAATCCCTTGGTTCCGACGGTCCTACCGGATCATACGAGGATTTTGAGCATGCAAATGTTATCGTCTTGGTCGGGGCAAACATTGCCGATAATCACCCGATTTTAAAACTTCATATCGCCAAAAATCCCAATTCACCCAAAATTATCGTCATCGACCCGCGAGCTTCCAAAACTTCCCAAATGGCGGATATTTTTGTCCCCATCAAACCCCGTACCGATTTGGCTCTCTTCAACGGTCTTGCCTACATCGTTTTGGAACAAGGGTGGGAAAACAGCGAATACCTCAAAGCCAATGTCACAGGGCTAGGAGATTTACGCAAACACCTCCAAAACTATCCACCCCAAGAGGTTGCAAACATTACGGGAATCGACGTCAAAACCCTCTACGAACTCGCCCGCCTGATTGCTCTCTCACCTGCCGCTCTTACCGCATGGACGATGGGGGTTAATCAGTCCTATATGGGTACCGATACCGTCAGCGCAATCACCAATCTTCATCTCCTCACGGGGCAAATCGGTCGAGCAGGTGCGTCACCGTTTTCGATTACGGGTCAGTGCAATGCGATGGGTACACGTGAGACAGGTTTTACCTCCTCTCTTCCGGGGTATCGAAATTACGGCGATGTGTCAGCCGCTCAAGAATACGCCAACATCGTCAATGTCCCCCTCGAACTCATCCCAACGTCGCGCGGTTACAAATACGGTGAAATCATCGAAGCCATCGAGCGCGGCGAAATCAAAGCGCTGTGGGTCGTCGCCACCAATCCGCTGGTGAGTTTCGTCAACCAAGAGAGACTTCGCGCAGCACTCGCCAAACTTGAACTTCTTGTCGTCCAAGATGCCTTTATGTCCGATACCGCCGAAATTGCCGATGTGGTATTTAGCGCAGGGACATGGGGAGAAAAAGAGGGAACCTACACCAACAGCGAGCGCCGATGCAACCGTGCGAACAAAGCGGTGAACCCTCCGGGATTGGCAAAAAGCGATTTTGATATTTTTCTCGAATTTAGCAGTTATTTTGAAGGAGTTAGAGAGTTGATTTATCCCAACTGGAAATCTCCCTCCGATGCATTTGAAGAGTGGAAACAAGTCAGTCGCGGTCAGCTATGCGATTATTCAGGAATGAGCTACGAAATGATGGAACTCAACGGCGGACTCCAATGGCCATGCAATGAACAGTTTCCCCTCGGCTCACCACGCCTTTACACCCCCGAAATGGCTTTTCGAACTTACGATGGCAAAGCCAAATTGTTACCCTTAGAGTGGATACCGCTCCAAGAACCAACAGGTGAGTCATTTCCCATTATCCTCAACACAGGACGAACGGTAGAACAATGGCACACCCGTACCAAAACACGTGACATCGGTATTCTCAACGACTTAGCCCCCGAAGCATGGGTAGACATCAATCCCGCCGATGCAAACGCCTTGCAAGTCAAAAGCGGTGACCGCCTTTCCCTCTCCTCCCCTCGCGGACGGGTAGAAAATATCGTCGTGCGGGTCACCCAAACCGTACGAGAGGGAAATGTATTTGTCCCCTTCCACTTCAATACCCAGCTTGTCAATCAACTCACCGCAAGCAGCTTCTGCCCAAAATCAGGAGAACCCAACTACAAACAAACCGCCGTGCAATTGCATTCTGCGAAAGTACCAGAAGGAATCGTGATGAAATCCCCGGAAATCAGTGGGGAAATTGGGTATGAAAAAGAAAAAACAGACCTAATTAGTGCCCTCCAAAAAGTCAAAGAAGTACAGGTGTAAGCTCTCGTAGGCTATAATTCGCCCTATGAATAACGAATCTTTTACCTTCCACATTGACCCGACGCCAACCCTTCCGACACGCAGTTGCCGTTTTATGGCGCGTCTTCTTGGATGGGCTTTGAGTTATGGAAATTACGCTTTAGCCCTCTTAGTATGGTGGCAAAGCGATTGGTTTATCGCAATTGGAACTCTCTTGTTAGGAATAATCGTCTTTGGGATACTGCGTTCCAAGCTTCGTAACGATTCGATCCCCCCTTCTCAGCGCGAATACGCCTATGATGACTACGCCATCGCGACATGGTATCTCTCACGCAATACATGTTTTACACTCCCCAAGGAATAATTAAATGGCATTAGTCGACCTACTTGGTGTTAGCAAACACTACGAAGCACAAAAAATTTTAGAGAACATCAACTTTCACATTGATGAGGGGGAACGTGTCGTTATTGTCGGTAAAAACGGCAGCGGCAAATCGACATTGATGAAAATCGTCCACGGTTCCCTCGATGCCGATGCGGGAGAGCGGATCACTCGTCAAAATGTTGAGATCAAGATGCTTTCCCAAGTCCCCAAGTTTGACCCGTCACATACGGTTCGTGAAGCCGTTGAAGCAGGATTGGGGGAGCTTAGAACTTCCAAAGTCCGTTTTGATGAGATTTCTATCCTTCTCGCAACCGAGTTTGAAAATACAGCACTATTGGATGAACAAGCACGTCTAAGCAATTTTTTGGATCATCATAACGCTTGGAATCTGGACGATAAAATCGAGCGTATTATGTACCATTTTATGCTCAAAGAGTACGAAGACAAAAATGTTGATCTCCTAAGCGGTGGAGAGCAGCGTCGCGTCGCGTTAGCCTCGCTCCTGCTTCTCAAGCCCGATATTCTCCTCCTCGATGAACCCACCAATCACCTCGATGTCTACATGGTCGAATTTCTCGAAGAGCTGATCCTCAAAGAGCGTTTCACCCTCCTTTTTATCTCCCATGACCGTTATTTTATTGATCAAATTGCGACGAAAACGATCGAAGTAGAAGATTGTGCCTTGCGTGAATTCACCGGCGGATACAGCAATTATCTGACCCAAAAGCAAGAGTTATTGCGAACAATGGCTCAACAGCACGATAACCTCCTAAAACTCCTTAAAACTGAAAATGAGTGGCTCTCACGCGGTGTAAAAGCACGGCTAAAGCGTAATGAAGGACGGAAACAACGGGTATTGACTCTGCGTGAAGATGCCAAAAACAACCCCAGTAAAATTCATAAAATGCGTCTCGAACTGGAACGTGAAGCAAAACATTTTAACCGTAGCGAAGGGGTAAATCGTCAAAAGATGCTCTTTGAACTGGAGCATTTGGGTCTGACACTGGGTGACAAATTACTCATCAAAGATTTTTCAACCCGTATCTTGCAAAAAGATGTTATTGCCGTTGTAGGACCCAACGGGAGTGGTAAATCAACCCTCCTCAAAGCACTTCTCGGACGGCTTAAGCCCACAAGCGGAGTTATCAAACAAGGAGAACTCAGTATTGGCTATTTCGATCAGCACCGCGAAATGCTCGATGACAATCTCAACCTCATCGAAACATTCTGCCCTCACGGAGGCGATCGCGTCGATGCGCAAGGGACCGATTATCATGTCTATGGCTATCTCAAAAATTTCCTCTTCCCCAGAGAGTTTTTGGATAAAAAAATAGGTTCTCTAAGCGGTGGGGAGAAAAATCGTGTTGCCTTGGCCCTCCTCTTTACCAAAAAAGTGGACTGTCTGATCTTGGACGAACCGACCAATGATCTCGATATCCCCACCATTAATATCCTCGAAGAGAAACTCCAAAACTTTCCGGGTGCCGTTATCCTCGTGAGCCATGACCGTTATTTCGTCGATAAAATCGCTAAAAAGCTTTTTATTTTCAAAGGGGACGGCACGATCGAAGAAAGTCTCAGTCTCTACAGCGAATATCTGGACGATGAAAAAGAATCCCAAGAGATGGATGCCATCGAAGCAGAGTTTTCCAAAGCGGTCGTAACGCAAAGCATAACTGCCAAACCAAAAGTTCTCAAACTCAGCTACAATGAAACACGTGCGCTTGAGAGTTTACCCAAAGAGATTGAGACATTGGAAGCCAAAATCGACGCACTCAACAGCTGTCTGGCCAATCCAAAATGTTACGAAGAAAAAGGGATAGGCACGTTAGCCGATGAACTCGAAAAAACCAAAGCGCTTTATGAAGAAAAAGTAGATGAATTATTAACTATCGAAGAGAAAGCCGAAGAAATCGAAGCACTTAAAAACAGTTAAAAGTGCTTTTTTAGCTGGAAAGAGGGGAGAGGTTAACGCCCTCCTCCACCCGTGCCGCCGCCCATACCGCCGCCTGAATTTTGCATCATCTTTTTGGGAACACGATTTTCAGGAGGACGCTTATTGAATTTTTCTTTTTGCTCTTTTGTCATTGTTTGCTGACGATTCATAAGCTCATTATGAAGCTGCTCACGCTCCTGCTGATTTGTCATCGTTCCCCGTTTTTCCAAAAGATCGTCTGTTTTCATCTCTTTGAAGCGGTTTTGGACTTCATTTTGTACTTTATTTTGAACCTGATCCTGATTTTTGACCGGCGTTTCTGCCAATGCCATCGTTGTAATAAGAGCCGAAGCCGACAATAGAGTAAATAACATTTTCATGATAACCCCTTTGATTGATTTAAAACATTATACACCAACTTTATTAGTAAAGTATTAGCGATACTGTCTAAATTAAAGGTAATCCACTACTTTTGAGAGACTCGTCACCTCTTTAATCACACTCACCACTTCTTGATGAGCAGGATGAATGGCGTATTCATTTAAACCCGCTTGATCTTCAAATGTCGAGATAAGCACTAAATCAAACGACCTATCGCTTCGACTAATATCAATCCCAACTTCCATACTTTTTAGACTCTCTATTGTGCTTGGAAGTGCTTCGAGCATTTCTTTAACCCGAATCAAATTAGCCTCTTTATTCTCTTCTTTAAACTGAAACATTACGATGTGTACTAGCATTAAATTTCCTTCTTATCGATTGTATTTCGTCATACTCAAAGGGCACAAGAACCTCTTCGAGGTCCTCGGGCTTGACCCGGGGATCCAGCTGGATTCCCGCCTTCGCGGGAATGACAAATCATTATCTCTCTATCAAATCTTTTAAACTCTGCAATGGGGATTTTCCCTCTAAAATGGCATACACTTCCTCAGCAATTGGAAGATAAATCCCTTTTTGCACGGCAATCTCATGGAGCGCATACGCGGTTCCGATCCCCTCACTCACTTCACCGATCTCTTCGCACACGGCTTCTTTCTCTTTACCCTGTGCCAGCCCTAATCCGACACGGTAATTACGCGACATCGAAGAGCTTGCCGTCAAAAACAAATCTCCTGCTCCGCTAAGTCCGAGAAAGGTTTCATCGTTCGCCCCGTATACTTTACCAAAACGCTGCATCTCCACAAGCCCTCTGGATATGAGTGAAGCCGCCGCATTATGTCCGAGGCTCAACCCTTCACAAATTCCCGCAGCAATCGCAATAACGTTTTTATAAGAGCCTGCAATCTCCGCCCCAATCACATCATCACTAATATAGGTACGAATAAATTTTGGGAACAGTGCCGCAAACTCATTAGCCGTTTTGGATGAGCGCGAGTTAATGACCAATGCAGTAGGCAACGAGCGAATTACCTCTGACGCAAACGAGGGACCTGATAAAAAAGCAAGGTTTTCTTCTGGAATATACTGCGCATAAATTTCATTTAAAAATCGTCCCGAGGATGCCTCAATCCCTTTGGCTGCTACGAGAACTTTTTGCCCCGAAAAAATAAAATTCTCGTCCAGCCATTGTGATACTTGCTGAGCAGGGACGGTGATGATGAGATACTCGCACGAGAGTACTTCGGTGAGACTTCTAAAATTAGCCCAGTCACGCACCGTACGGGAGGTGATGATGACGTCGTTTTTCTCACTCAGGGCAAATGCGAGAGCTTCACCCCATTTACCTGCTCCGATAACCCCTACTCTCATAACTTTGCTCCATCATTCCATTGTTTTAATCGATTAAGTTTCTCTTGATATCCCATCAGAACCAAAATATCTCCGGCATCAATATGATGATTATGCCCTTTTGAGGCAAAACTAAACGTCGTTCCCAATTCCTGATCGACAATCGCCAACAAGACAAGATCAAAATCACGTTTAAAATGAATATCATGCAAATATTGACCGTTAATAGGAGACTGTTCGCTAATCTCCATTTCCATAATGGTCAATGGGCCATCTTCATACAAAATGTCATGCAACACTTGCGTCATGATGGGTTTGCCTAAAATATCCGAAATCACATTCGCCGCAATCTGGACAATCGGCATCACTTTGTCCGCCCCCGCACTTTTCATTTTCATCATACTCTCATTGTCTTGCGCTAAGGCAATAATAAAGAGCTTCTCAAACGTTGCTCGAAGCGAGATTGTTAAGAAAACATTTTCCGCATCATCATTAAGGGCACAAAAGACAATCAAAGAATGCACATCGAAATGTTCCTCGATCAAATCCCAATTATCACTTAAATCAAATTTTTCAACCCTCATACCATCGCTTTGAGCTTCTAAATATTCACTGTCACTAATCACAAACAGACCAATATTTTGATACGATCCCTCTATTTGTTTGTGAATTTGCTTCGAATATTCATTGTATCCGAAGATGGCGGCGCAACACTGTTTCATAGTTTGACTCTCCGGTGAAGTTTGGTTCTAAACTCATCGATCAGGTTTCGATTCGCAATCACAATTGCCACATCACCAGGTTGAATTTTAACCTCAGGATTGGGATTAAAATAAAACGATTGAGTAGAGGTACTAAAAATTCCCAAAACACTGAAACGTTGATAAAACAGCGGATCTTCCAAAAGTTTATAAAAACGCTCACTCACCGCCGCATCCAAAATAATTTCATCCACGACCGTTGACGTTTGTTCCGAACGCAAGGCATGAATCACTTCAAAAGCAACAGGCTGATACGCGATCAATCGACTCATTTTTCCGACGATCTCATGCGCGTTAATAATATAATCAATCCCGGCAAGAGAGAATTTCTTACGATTACTCGGTTCGTGCAAAATGGAATACAAAGGGGTCGCTTTGCTTAACTCCCGTATCGTTAATCCCGTATAAATGTTGGCTACGTCACTGTCATGGAGTAAAATAACAGCTTCTACTTGATG
>JAUYSQ010000138.1 GCA_030696285.1 Sulfuricurvum sp.
TGCGATTTCGGGCGGGGTGGTGAGTATGTACAGTTCGATGCTCAAAACCGACGGAGACATCATTGTCACTCAAAAGGGGATTGCCGATACCTTTTTTAGTGATATTAACCGTTCCTTGGCGCAGAGTATTTCGGAAATGGATGGAGTCAAAGAGGCGGGTGCTCTGATTTTGGGTGCAGCACCGGTCGATCCTCTCCCAATTGTGGGGATATATGGGGTGAGCGAGAATCGTTTTAAGAGCTATACCTTGACCGAAGGGGCATATCCTAGCGTGGGGGAAGTGATGTTGGGATCGAAAATTTATGAGACGCTGAAGCATTCCAAAACGATCACCCTCTCGAAAAAAGAGTTTGCGGTAAGCGGCGTTTTTAAAAGCAAAATCGGGTTTGAAGACGGCGGTGTCGTTATGGGGCTGGAGGATGCAGGGAACTTGTTCCACAAAAGTGCCTCGATTTTTCTCATAAGTTTGAGTGATTTAGGACAAAGCGATTCCCTTATTCAACGCATCAATGGGATGAACCCTGATGTGGAAGCCAAAACGACGGACAGTTTTATCGACTCCTACAATCAGTTTAAAATCATCAAAACGAGCTCGGATGTGATCGGGGCGATGGCGTTTTTGATGGGGATTTTGGGAATTGTGAGCATGATGAGCATGGTGGTGAACGATCGCAAAGCAGAGTTTGGGATTATGCGTTCCATCGGCCTCTCCTCGATGGTCATCATTTTCAAACTCTTGAGTGAAACGCTGATCATTGCTGTGTTGGCGTTTGCAGTCGCGTGGGGCGTTTCGGAAGGGGTGTTGGAGCTTATCAAACATGCCGATAAATTTCAGGGATACATCAACGGTGAGATCACCCTTGCGTTGTTGTGCAACGTGTTTGTTATTTCGGTCGTTATGGCCTTGGTGGGGACGCTGTTACCGGCGATTTACGCTGCACGTATCGATCCGATGAGCTTGATTCAGCGGGGTGGTGCATGAAAATCGAAGCCAAAGGGTTGGAACACTATTACGGACATGAACATGTTTTGCGCGGTGTCGATGTGGTGATCGAACCAGAGAGCTTTACCGCCATTATCGGAGAGAGCGGGAGCGGAAAAACAACCCTCTTATCACTCCTCTCTACGTTGTTACAGCCTACGGCAGGGGAGGTTCGTTTTGACGGAAAATCCCTCTCAGAACTCGGAAATATCGATTTGTTCCGACGGCACAATATCGGATTTGTGTTTCAATTCCATTATCTGATTTCCTACCTTACCCTCCGTGAAAATGTTGCTCTGGCGGCATTGGATGAGAGATTGATTGAGCCACTCCTTTGTGATCTTGGGATCGAGCGTTTGGCGGGGCGTTACAGTGATGAGGTCTCCGGCGGAGAGCGTCAGCGTGCTGCCATTGCCCGTGCATTGATCAACCGTCCTAAAATCGTGTTTGCGGATGAGCCGACGGGGAATTTGGACAGCAAAAATGCCCTCGGGGTCTATGAGTTGTTTAAACGCTTTTCGCAGAATGGGACCGGCATTGTCGTTGCCTCACACGATAAAAAAATTATTGAGTATGCAGATACAATTATTGAAATGGAGGATGGCATTGTTAAAGACATTTTTAAACGATAACCTCCCTCTCGTATTTTTTTGGCTCATTCTCGGGTTGTTTGCCGGATTGGTCTATGCGGTTGAGATGGTAGGGCTGGACGGCTCGATGACACTCCTCTCCCCTGAGCGTGCGCGATCGCTCCATATTTCCCAAATGCTGTACGGTTTTTTTCCGCTGATCCTCTCATTGCTGCCGTTTGCATTGTTTGAAAAAGAGGGAGTTCTGACCCAAAAAGCGATGGCTAATTTACGCCGTTACTTCGTCCTTTGGAACGTTTTTTTACTCTTTATGAGCGTTTCGATTGTGTTCGGGAATATTCGGGGATTGCCGTTTTACGATTTTCCCTATCAGCTGAACTTTCTCCTCGCGTTTAGCGGAGTTTTTTATCTTTTCGCTCTTTTGGATGCATTGCGTACGTATGATAAACGCCCTCTATGGGTCAACGTCTCTCTTCTGGTCGTGATCGCTGCTCCCATCGCGCTGGTTGTTCTGATGAATCCGCAATACGGTCAGGTCGAGCAGACACTGGTGGGGCCGCACGGGGACAATACGCTGGGGATGAGTTTTGCGCTTATTCCCATCTATTATCTGCTAATCAAACTCTCTGCCGAGGGGAAATTCGATCCGCGCGCTCATTGGCTGTGGATCGTTCCGCTTTTGGGATACGGCGTTTCTCTCGTTATTCGCAATTTTTTCCACAGTCTCAACTATAACGAAGAGTGGTTTTTCCAATATCTTACGTTGTTGTATTTGCCATTGCTGTGGGTATGGCTCCGTGATGCAGGGGTAGGTTTTCGTACCAATCCGTATTTGATTCTCTCGATAGTGGCGTTTGTATTCGTCGATGTGGAGGGAAATATTCTCTTTATTCCCGAAATTCGAGCATTGATTCACCGTAATGACTTGGTGGTCGGACATGCCCATATTGCGATGGGGCTTGGGGTGGCGTTTATGGCGTTGGCGATTGCGCATCATCTCCTTCCACAGCTGTTTCGCCGTTCTTATGCGATTATATGGGGCGGACTTATGCTCCTCATGGCTCTTTT
>JAUYSQ010000145.1 GCA_030696285.1 Sulfuricurvum sp.
AGCAGGATACGTTCCCGCATCGTAATTCCGTGATTTAAGGACGGCATTCCATGTCGAACCGCTGTCAAACCAGACATCAAGAATATCGGTCACTTTTTCCAAATCATCGGCTTTGTACGGACAACCGGGATACAGCAGCTCGGAAGTTTCCATCGAGTACCACGCATCCGACCCGTGCATCTCAAAAATCATCGCCGTAAAGTTCAGTGTTTTCTCATCCAAGATCACTTCACCCGTCGCTTTAATGCGGAAAAATGCGATCGGAACACCCCAATCACGCTGCCTGGAGATACACCAATCCGGACGATTTTCAACCATAGAGTTCAAGCGATTACGCCCAGTTTCCGGATAAAACGCTGTTTTAGCCACTTCATCCTGAGCAATCTGACGAAGCGTTTTAGTCTCACCTTCAGGTATTCCGTCTACCGAGATAAACCATTGCTTCGTTGCACGGAAAATCAACGGCGTATGGGAACGCCAGCAATGCGGGTAGGAGTGACGGAATTTAGAAACTTTAAGGAGAGATTCTCCTAATAATTCAAGAATCGGCTCATTCGCTTTAAAGATATGCATCCCAACAAAACTTTCCGCATCAGGAAGAAGTTTTTCTTTTACAACTGTATTGTCATAGCATCCCGTTTCATCGACCGGCATAACCACTTCGAGGTTATAACGCAATCCGATACGGTAGTCATCTTCCCCGTGACCGGGTGCGGTGTGAACACACCCAGAACCGTTCTCCATCAAAACATGTTCACCCAATACCAAATGAGACCCGCGTCCATTGAGAGGATTGATCGCATAAAGATTTTCGAACTTGGGTGCGTCGATACGCTGTACAACCGAACCGCTGAAAACACCCTCTTCTATCATCGCTGCATACCGTTTTTCAGCAACAATGTAGCCATCGCTTGTTCTTACATACACCTCATCAGGATTGAGCGAAATCCCCGTATTGGCAGGCAATGTCCACGGCGTTGTCGTCCAAATAACAATGGCAGCTTTCCCTTCGATGCCGGCACGAATTTTCGCCTCATCGGAAAGCTCAAACGCGACATACATTGAGTAATCTTCTTTATCCTCATACTCCACTTCCGCTTCGGCAAGTGCCGTACGCTCTGCCCAGCTCCAAAAAACCGGCTTGGAACGCTCGATCAACAGCCCTTTTTTCGCCACAGCACAAAGAGTACGATAAATATTTGCTTCAAATTTATAATCCATCGTCAAATACGGATTATCCCAATCCGCGATGACCCCAAGCTTTTTGAACTCTTCACGTTGGATATTGACAAATTCAGAGGCATGAACACGGCAAAGAGCACGCACTTCAGCTTTGCTTAAAAGCTCTTTTTTCTGTTTTCCACCCAGTTTTTTCTCTACTTGCTGCTCGATCGGCAACCCATGACAATCCCAACCGGGGGTAAAGCGAACCGATTTACCGTTGAAATAGTGGTATTTGACAATAATATCTTTAAGAATTTTATTGAGCGCATGCCCGATATGCGTATTACCGTTTGCATACGGCGGACCATCATGAAGGGTAAAGCTTTGAGCACCTTTTCGATTGGTTTTCATACGGCCATACACATCCGCTGCAATCCATGACGCATAGCGAAGGGGCTCATTGTTAATCAAATTTCCACGCATCGGAAACTGTGTTTGTGGTAGTAGGAGGGTATCTTTATAATCCATGGGATCCCTTAAATTTTGCTAGTGTAAAAGTTTTGCATTATAGCTTTTGAGGGATTAAAATTTGCTGTCACTGTGCTATACTATCCCAATTTTTAGTAAGGGTGTGTGAATGAGACGAGACGTACTTTTTGTCGGAAACAGATTGATTTTAAATGAATCGTATGAGCGTTACATCCTGCGAAGTATCAAAGAAAAATTCTCCTCAATCGACTCTATCAGCTATTTTGAAGAATCGGATAAAGGATTGTTTCTCCACCTCGAAGGACTCTTAAAAACAGACTCCAAACTCGTCGTCATCACTACCAAAAGCACCTTTACGATCGTTGGAAAACTCCTCAGTACAGTAACTGCGGACAATCAAGTGCTCAAAGAAAATATGCTCATCCCCTCTCGTGCAACTATTTTAGAAAATGGCAGTTATTTACTCCCCTATAATAGTTCTGAAATCAACGTACTGTTAGCCCATGAGGGAAAAATCCTTCCCCCTATTCTTATAGAAGATGAACATCGAAGCGGTTGGATTCACGTTTTTAACGAAGAACTTTCCAGCGTTTCTGCTCTGCTGGAGCCATTGGCACAAAATTTTGATGTCAAACTCGAAGCCAGTGAACTTGTGGAGGGGTGGGTACGAGTCAAAATCACAGCTCGTCGTCACGGTAATATGGCACAATTTATCGCTTCTTCCAAAGGATTACTCCATCATAAGGTAATCGCCGCATCCAATATTTCTGCTTACATCATCGAAAAACTCTCCAAACATCACCAAAAAATCTCTTTTGCAGAGAGTTGCAGCGGCGGATCCCTTGCCTTTTATTTTACCTCGCAAAATGGAGCATCCAACGTCTACGAAGGATCTCTTATTACTTACGACAATATTTTAAAGGCCAATTGGCTTGCCGTCGATGATACCTCACTTGAGCACCATGGAGCGGTGAGTGCAGAGGTAGTCAACCAAATGTCCGAGGGGGCGCTCAATGTCAGTTATGCCGATTTTTCCCTCGCTATCAGTGGCATAGCGGGTCCTACCGGAGGAAGCGAACTCAAACCTGTCGGAACGGTGTATATCAGTGCCCGCTCTAAAACATCGGTCCATACCGAGCGGTTTCACTTCGAGGGAGACCGTAATTACATTCAAGAACAAAGTGTCTTAATGGCAGTTAAAATGCTTGTTAATATTGACAGAGAACTGTTTTTTGCCCATTAAATCATTTTAGCTTGACAAACGGTGATGTTTCCCCTATAATTTCGCCCTCACACTCACCGCTTTTTGGAGATTGATTGAGGTCCCGTTAGCTCAGCTGGTAGAGCATTTCACTTTTAATGAAGGGGTCGATGGTTCGAATCCATCACGGGACACCATGAGAAACAGTTTTAAGTGACCCTTTCGTCTAGTGGCCAAGGACATTATCACTTCATGGTAAGAACAGAGGTTCAAATCCTTTAGGGGTCGCCATTTGTTCAGAAAGAGACATGGGAGTTTAGCTCAGTTGGTAGAGCGCTACCCTTACAAGGTAGATGTCACAAGT
>JAUYSQ010000146.1 GCA_030696285.1 Sulfuricurvum sp.
ACTCCAGTCAACGCCAAAAACATCGAAGTTTCCATAGACGTGATCTAAAAATGCAGGGACACCTTTAGGGAACATAATGACAGGGATATGCGGATATTTTTCTTTTAAATACTCCGCGATCTCGACCATATAGCTCCATGAAAACTCATCGTATTTGCTAGGTTCAATCGCAGCAGCCCAGCTGTCAAAGATTTGTACGACATCAATCCCTGATTGGATCTGTTTTTCCATATAGAGCTTGACCACTTCGGTCACTTTTCGAAGGATTTTATGCAAGAGATCTGGATTGGAGTACATCATTTTTTTACAAATGTTGTACGTTTTTGTCCCTTGCCCCTCGATCATGTAGGTAGCGAGTGTCCACGGTGCTCCGGTAAATCCGATAAGCGCCTTGTTGTCATCGCGTGCATCGAGCTGTGCTCTTAAAATTTTGATTGTTTCATAGACATAAGTGAGTTTTGAGGCGGCTTCATCTCCACCGATAAGAGCGTCTAAATCGTCTTCGGTTTCAATAGGTTTTTCAAAAACAGGACCCTCGCCTTGGACAAAATCGAGTTTCATCCCCATCTCATTGGGAACAACCAAAATATCGCTAAAGAGAATCGCGGCATCGACGCCGACAATATCAAGTGGCTGGATGGTTACTTCTGCGGCCATATCAGGGGCGTGGCAAAGGTTTAAAAAGTTTCCGGCACGACGACGAACTTCCATGTACTCAGGAAGATAACGTCCTGCTTGGCGCATCATCCAAACGGGGGTATGCGGCGTTTCTTTTCCAAAACATGCATCAACAAAAATTTTACTCATGATGACCAACTTTACTTAAGAAATAAAGACCAACGGCAACCGCCGTGATCGAGAGGGCGAGATAGAGCAATTCCAATGCTCCGGTAAATACGGTATGTCCCACTTTTTGGAAAAAACCGACCACCAAAACCATGACGATGACTTTGGAAATTTTGTCTTTTAGCTGGTCTAGAGAATGTACGGCTAGGAGTTGATTCTCTTTTCCGTGTTCATCTTTTGCGGGGTCGATGTCAGAGATAAACAGTTCATACAGACCAAACGAGAAGATAATCATAACGACACCGATCAAGTACAGGTCAACCGCACCGATAATACCGCCAACCACTTTTTCATGGAAACCCTCTGGGTGTGCATGGGTGAGATACGTATTGATGACATACGAAGTAGTGTAATAAATATCAAAACTGGCAATAGCAAAGAGCACAATAGCCCCAAGCAAGCCAAAAACTACCGCTAAAATAATGATGAATCGTGAACTCCAAAGTCCTTGCTCGAACAATTTTTCAATGAAATTCATCTTATTCTCCTTGCATCTCTACCCATTTTTGGGCGATACGTACGGCATTGGTTGCAGCACCGACACGGAGGTTATCGGCAACAACCCACAAATGAAGAACATTTTCGCGGAAGAGGTCGCTACGGATACGTCCCACGAAGGTTTCATTTTGATCCATGCACAGTGATGGCATCGGATAGATACTCTCATTGGGTTCATCCAGAATGATAATATTGGGTGCATTGCGTAAAAGCTCACGTGCTTCGTCGGCATTGACAGCTCCATCGAATGTGAGGGTGAGGGTTTCAGCGTGACCGCGTAACGTCGGGATACGGACACACGTTGCACTGACTTCGATATCTTTGTGCATGATTTTTTGGGTTTCATTCACCATTTTGAGCTCTTCTTTGGTGTAGCCCGTGTCGGTAAACGAATCGATTTGGGGAATGGCGTTGAGGGCGATGCGGTGAGGAAATTTCTTTGGCTCAATATCGTCGAGTCTAAAGGCAAAAAAGGCTTGCATTTGCTCAACAAGCTCTTCCATGGCCGATTTTCCGGCACCTGAAGTTGCTTGGTAGGTGCTGACATCAATTCGTTGCAAGTCATAGGCATCATCGAGGGGTTTGATCGCTTGAACCATTTGGATCGTAGAGCAGTTAGGGTTTGCGATGATCCCACGGTTACGCCATTGGGCGATATCTTCAGGATTTACTTCAGGGACAACGAGGGGAACATCGTCAAACATCCGAAAATGGCTGGTATTGTCGATGACAACGGCACCCGCTGCTGCTGCGTAAGGGGCAAATTCAGCGGAGATACTTCCGCCCGCGCTGAAGAGGGCAATCTCGATGTTCTCTTCGTCAAATATCGTAGAAGTAAGTTCTTGGATTGGCAGCTCTTCATCATTAAAAGATACCGTTTTCCCGACGCTTCGTGCGCTTGCCAAGGGGACAAGTTTGGCAAGGGGAAAATCAATTTCCTCTAAAACACGTAAAATTTCTTCTCCGACGGCACCGCTAGCACCAACAATTGCGACGTTGTAACGTTTCATGGACAGATTCCTAAAAGTGGATAATAATTTTGCGATTATAGCGAATAGGGGCTTGGAAAAAACTGTATTGTCATTCCCGCGAAGGCGGGAATCCAGCTAAGTGTATTTGTTATTAATTTTTGGTTTGATAGTTTAATTTTAAAAAGAGCTGGATTCCCGCCTTCGCGGGAATGACGGGCTTATACCCTCCCAAACCCTCGGGCCTCCAAAAAGAGATCTTCTACCCCGATAGAGTCTCCATCACTGAGAATAGCGGCACGCTCTACAACGGAGATAAGCTCGCGAATATTTCCCGGCCATCGGTAGAGTTGTAATGCTGCTCTGGCTTCGTCGTCAAAGGTTTTTGATCCGAAGTTATACTGAATACAATTTTGCTCTAGTACGGAAGTGGCGATGGGTAAAATCTCTTCACGTCGTTCACGCAAGGGGGGGATGGCAAGAGGGATGGTGTTGAGACGGTAATAGAGATCTTCACGAAATCGTCCCTCGTGGATATTTTGCTGGAGATTGGCATTGGTGGCGGTGATGATTCGAACATCGATTTTAATACTCTTGGATGAGCCCAGCCGTCTAATTTCGCGTTCTTGTAAGACACGTAATAATTTGGCTTGGAGAGGATAGGGCATTTCGGCGATTTCATCAAGAAAAAGCGTCCCCCCCTGGGCAAGCTCGAACTGTCCCATCTTAGTTTCTACGGCATCGGTAAACGATCCCTTCTCAAATCCGAACAGTTCACTCTCAATTAGGTTCTCAGGGATAGCCGCCATATTGATTGCGATAAAAGGTTTGTCAAATCGGGAAGATTTGTCGTGAATATGACACGCAAAGACCTCTTTACCTACGCCGCTTTCCCCTAACAGCATGATGCTGGCATCGGTTCGTGCCGCTTTGTCGATGTAGGAGAGAAGTTTTTCGAGTGCGGGGGATGTTCCCAGAAGAGCCCCTGATTTCAGAGCACATTTTGCCGTTCTTTTTTGCACCTTTTTTTGTACCGTTGCACTGCGCTCGATAGCGGCAATAAGGGTTTCGATTTCGAAAGGTTTGAGCAAGAAGTCTTTGACCCCCAGCTGGATGGATTCGATGGCACGGGTGAGGGTTGCATTGCCGGTGATAAAAATAATTTCAAATTTTCCATCAAGCGCTTTGGCAAACTCAATTCCGTCCATCCCCGGCATATTGATGTCGCTAATGATAAGACTGAAGGTGTCGTCGAGTTTTTTGAGAGCATCTTTGGGGCTTTTAAAGGTATGAATCTCGTAGACGGGATAATCGCTCATCGCAATTTCAAGCGATTTGCGCATATTAATATCGTCTTCGACTATCGCGATTTTCATGATCCTAACCTTTATTGTAATAAGGTTATTGTAGCAGTCTCCTCATTAAACTCGACTGCGTAACATCTCGTTGGAAGGGTGAGCGTTTCACTGGATGAATGTGCTTGTGAACTGATATTTTGGTGACTTTTGAGATGTAAAGATTGTTGTGTTGCGAGAGTGAGAAACTCTTCTTCGTGCTGAAGCAAGGTTGTTTTTAGAGAGTCATGGAGGTTATGTGTCACGGTGATAGAAGAGAGTTTTTCTCCCATACAGGGACTCATTGATTTGGAAACAGAGAGTTGTTCATGAAAAAGCTGAGAGTTCTGGATGGTAAGACGATATCCGATAAGATAATCTTCCCCGTGCAGTGCAAGGGCACTGATCAGGCTTAAAACTGTGAGTAAGAGAGGACGATTTCGAGTTCGACTTCGCACAAACCGTCTTTGAAAGTAGTGTCCATAACGTTGGCGCCGCGGACCATGGCATCCACTGAGGTGCTAACCGTTGAGCGTTGAAGCATCATATTTTTGACTGAGTCTTGTCCCTCAACACGCACCCCTTTGATCCGTTCCGCAATCTGACGGTAGCCATCGGCGAGTGCAGCGCGTTTTGCGAGTGCATACGCTTGTGCCGGTGAAGCGGTTACACTTGGGGCAACACCTTGTCCGAAGACGGTGACGACCAGTTGTTGAGAGGAGCTAAGTGAGGGTTCTACACAATTTCCATCGGTTCCGCTGTAAACACAACGGACTTTTGAATCATCATCAGCGGCAAAAAGCCCTGATTGAAACGTAGATAGGGCAAGGAGAAGGGCCAAAGCTGTAGAGTATTTCATTCTTAATATCCTTGATAGGCTAAATAGTACTCAATTTTAAGCAAATACTATTCCAGATTTAGGGTACCACTGTTCTCTGTAGCCTCTTCGCCTTCATCGTCCTCATCTTCTTCTTTTTTCGGACAGCGGGAGATGCTTTTCACATCATCCCCTTTGATGATGTATACGCCGCTGGTGTTGCGTCCTGATTTGGCGATGGTTTGCATATCGACACGGATCATTTTACCCGCTTTGGTAAGTGCCATCATATCCATAGTTTCATCGACCATCAGACAACCGACAACAGTGGTTCCTGTTTTGCTATTGAGTTTCATCGCAATAACACCGGAACCTGCACGGTTGGTAAGGCGATACTCTTCTGCTGTGGTGCGTTTACCGATCCCTTTTTCACTCACCATCAGGATCTCTTGTTCGTCATTCTTGATGATATTGGCATCAACAACGACATCCCCTTCGATTTTAAACTTGATACCGCGAACCCCGCGGGTACTTCGTCCCTGATCACGTGTTTTTTCAATTTCGAATTTGATACATTGGGCAAATTTGGTGACAATAAAGAGGTATTTAGTCTCTTCGGTTGCGATGTAGGCGGTAATAAGGGCATCATCATCATCAAGAACGATCGCTCGGACACCGTTGCTGCGAACATTGGAGAATTCATTGAGCGCGGTACGTTTGACAATCCCGTTTTGGGTAAAGAATACAAGCGATTTATTCTCATCAAAATCACTCGTTGGGATGATAGAACGAATTTTTTCATCGGCTTCGAGGTTGATGAGGTTGACTACTGCTTTACCTTTTGCGGTACGTGAACCCTCTGGGATTTTGTACACTTTAAGCCAGTGGAGCTGTCCGCGATCGGTGACGAACATCAAGGTATCGTGGGTATTACAGGTAAAGAATTTTTCGATAAAGTCATCATCGTAGGTAGTGACGGCAATCTTGCCCTTACCGCCGCGACGCTGTTTTTCGTAGGCGACAAGAGGTACGCGTTTGATATACCCACGGTGACTGATCGTGACAACCATCGGCTCATTCGGGATCAAATCTTCGATGTTAATATCGTCATAGTTGTCTTCGATTTCAGTAACACGGTCAATATCAAACTGCTCTACAAGCTCGATAAATTCCCCTTTGATAATTTCTTTGAGAACCTCTTCACTTCTAAGGATAGATTCCAAATAGTCGACGTGCGCCAAAATTTCTTTGAGCTCATTCTCAATTTTGTCACGTTCTAACCCGGTGAGACGCTGAAGACGCATATCCAAAATAGCTTGGGCTTGGATAGCTGAAAAACCAAACTCTTCGATCAAACCATTTTTTGCATTTTCACCATCTTTACTGGCACGAATAAGTTTGATAATCGCTTCGATATGATCGAGCGCTTTTTTCAAACCTTCTAAGATATGAGCACGCGCCTTCGCTTTTTCAAGATCGAAAATAGTACGGCGGATGATAACGGTTTTACGGTGATTAATGAAGTGACCCAGCATCTCAAGGAGGCTAAAGACTCTTGGCTCTTGGTTGAAGACAGAGAGCATAATAATCCCAAAGGTTGTTTCCATGTTGGTTGATTTGTAAAGATTGTTCAAGACGATTTCACTCATCGCATCGCGTTTGAGCTCGATAACGACACGGATCCCTTCACGGTCGGATTCATCACGAATTTCAGAAATTCCTTCGATGAATTTGTCTTTGACCAAATCGGCGATGGTTTCGATCAGACGCGCTTTGTTGACTTGATAGGGTAACTCGTCAATAACGATAACATCTTTGTTGGCTTTTTTCTCGATGTGGGTTTTGGCACGGATACGGATACGTCCGCGTCCTGTCTCGTATGCGTCTAAAATCCCTTTTTTACCATAAATGGTTCCTCCCGTAGGGAAGTCGGGTGCTTTGATAAACTGCATAATTTCGATGAGTGACGCATTTGGATTGTCCATCAAGTGAACAAGAGCTCTTAGAACTTCTTTGGGATTATGAGGAGGGATATTGGTCGCCATACCGACGGCGATACCGCTTGAACCATTAATAATAAGATTCGGAACACGCGTCGGAAGAACGACAGGCTCATAGGTTGTCCCATCGTAGTTTTCGATCATATCGACGGTATCTTTTTCAAGATCTTTGAGCAGTTCTCCGGCATAACGAGTCATACGTGCTTCCGTATAACGCATTGCTGCCGCGCTATCGCCATCGACCGATCCGAAGTTCCCCTGACCATCGACGAGAGGCATACGCATCGCAAACGGCTGTGCCATACGAACGAGTGCATCATAAACAGACGTATCACCATGTGGATGATACTGTCCAATCACGTCCCCGACGATACGGGCTGATTTTTTATATTTGGCACCTGCGGAGAGGCTGAGTTTGTCCATCGCGTACAAAATACGGCGGTGAACCGGCTTGAGACCGTCTCGGACATCGGGAAGTGCCCGTCCGATAATAACGCTCATAGAGTAGTCGAGATAACTGCTCTTGAGGGTATCTTCTATATTGATGTCGTTGATTTCGCTGTTGTCTAGCAGATCGTTCATTGAGCCCTCGAAAAAGTGAAGATAATTTTGTTTATTATAACTCAGTGAGGCTTAACTTTCGTTAGAGAACAAAGTGATTAAATTTTAATCAGTTGTTTGGCTATAACTGTTTCCTTTCGTGTGTAGAATGGTGGTTAAGATTTTGGATTACAAAGGAGAGAAGATGAAAAAATGGCTTTTAGCTTTAACGCTATTAGGTGTTAACGCATTTGCGGAAGATGCGGCGGCTGTAGCGGCACCTGTACTTAATTCAGGTGACACTGCGTGGATGATGATGTCAACAGCATTAGTAATGCTTATGACACCGGTAGGATTGGCGCTGTTTTACGGCGGTATGACACGAGCGAAAAACGTACTTAATACGTATGCCATGGTTTTTGGTGCATTCACGGTTGGCATGATCGTTTGGATTATCGCAGGGTATTCATTGGCGTTTGGTACAATGGAAGGTCCATTGAATCAAGTCATCGGCGGATTTGGCAATGTAATGCTCAATGGCATCGCATGGACCGATTTTACGAACGTTGATTTGGGTCAGCTCTATCCTAAATATGTATTTGTTGTCTTCCAAGGGACGTTTGCAGCGATCACGGTTGCAATTGCAAGCGGTTCCGTCATCGAGCGTTTGAAGTTTTCAACATGGATGGTATTTGTAGCAATTTGGGTACTTGTCGTTTATGCTCCGATTACGCACATGGTATGGGGCGGCGGTTACCTTTTCAACGAGGGTGCTCTTGATTTCGCCGGCGGTACGGTTGTTCACATGAACGGTGGTTTGGCTGGTTTAGTATTGGCTCTTTTGGTTGGCAAACGTGCCGGTTATCCAAAAACAGCAATGAAACCTGCAAGTGTTATTTTAACGGCTCTTGGTGCAGGATTGCTATGGTTCGGTTGGTACGGCTTTAACGGCGGATCAGCATTCGGTGCGAACGCTATCGCTGGGGTTGCGTATTTGACTACAACCATTGCTGCTTCTATCGCTACTATTACATGGATTGCATTGGAGTACATGGTATTCAAGAAAGCAACATTATTGGGTGCGGCTACGGGTGCTATTGCAGGGCTTGTTGCGATTACTCCGGCGGCAGGATTTGTTTTGGTTCCGGGAGCATTTATCATCGGTATCGTCGGAGCAGTATTTGCGTTCTTCGGTGTGATGGTTCTCAAGAAAAAATTGGGCTACGATGACAGTTTGGATGCCTTTGGGGTTCACTTCCTTGCAGGTCTTTGGGGTGCTATCGCTACGGGTATCTTCGCTGTCAATGACAAAGCGTTGTTGTGGGATGGTCCTCTTAAAGCATCAGGTGACCGCATGGGACAAATCATGGTTCAGCTCGAATCGGTTGCGATTGTTGGGGCATTTACCTTGATTGGAACGGTTGTAGTGTATTATATCGCTATGGCAATTACGGGCGGATCACGTGTCAATGATGAAGAAGAGAGCATGGGTCTTGATGAATCACTACACGGCGAACGCGGGTTCAACCTTTGATTTGAACGCCATCGGAACTTGTCCCGATGGCTACGCTAGCCGCTAAGGCACTAAAGCTTGCCTCTTCGAGGCAGATTTTTCAAAGTATTTGATAAATAAAATAGGACTAAGGAGTTTAGAATGAAAAAAATTGAAGCGGTTATCAAACCATTTAAACTTGAAGATGTAAAAGACGCTCTTGCTGAAATCGGCATTACGGGTATGACGGTCAGTGAAGTAAAAGGATACGGTCGTCAAAAAGGACACAGCGAATTGTATCGCGGTGCGGAATATGTGGTTGATTTTCTTCCGAAGATCAAAATGGAGATGGTTGTTGATGACGCGATGGTTGATCAAGTGGTCAATACTGTCGTTGAAGCAGCTCGCACAGGTAAAATCGGAGATGGTAAAATCTTCGTGAGCGACATCAATCAAATCATCCGTATCCGTACGGGTGAAACGGATATCGAAGCCATTTAATAATACGCAATCGGAACACGTCCCGATTGCTACGTTAACACTGGGTTCACTTCGGCAGTGAGCCCATTATCCTGAACTTGGTAGCCCGTCATCCTGAACCTGATTCAGGATCTTAGATCGCGGATCAAGTCCTCAATGACGAGACTGATTAAATTTTAATCACTCTTCCTACTCCAATCTTGATGATTGGATATATAATGCACACCTTTAGTTTAAAATCAAAGGTGTTGCATGGATACTGCGTACGTTATCGATACCCTCTTTACCCTTTTCTCTATTACTCTTATTATTTTAATGGTTCCCGGATTCGCGATGCTCGAAGCAGGTTTGGTTCGGACAAAAAACGTTTCCAGCGTTTTGACGGTCAACGTGATGATTTATGCCGTAGCATCTATGGCGTTTATTTTGGTCGGATACGCGTTGGCTTTTGGTGAATTGCAAAGCGCGACGATGAGCAAGTGGGCATTTTTTATGTTCCAAATGGCATTTGTCGGAAAAGCGATCAATATTATGAGCGGCGGTGTCGGTGAGAGAGCGAAACTTTTTCCTCTTACAATTTTTACTATCGTTATGGGGGCATTTATCTATCCGACAGCCGTTAATATCAGCTGGGGAAGTGATTGGCTCAAAGAGACAATATTTGATTTGAATATGGTCGATTTGGCAGGTTCTACCGTTATTCACTCTACGGGTGGATGGGCATTGCTTGCGGCAATTTTAGTCATCGGCTCCCGTAAAGGTCGATATGTCCATGGTCAGATGCGTGTTATCCCTGCGTCGAATATTCCTCTCGTCGTTTTGGGTGCAATGTTATTATGGATCGGATGGTTCGGGTTTAACGGCGGTTCCGTCGGCGGTATTTCGACCAAAGAACTGGCAGACAGCGTCGCATTGACGATTTTTAACACTAATATCGCAGGTCTTGCAGGGGCAATTTCAGCTGGAATTTTGATTTATGTCCGCTACAAACTGTTTGATATCACGATGATTCTCAACGGTGCGCTTGGCGGCTTGGTTGCCGTGACAGCTGGGGCACATTTGTTTACCCTTTATGATGCCTTGGCAGTAGGATTTATTGGCGGTATTTTGGTCGTTGTTGCGATCCCGTTGTTCGATAAAGTACGTATTGATGATCCGGTCGGGGCATTGTCGGTTCACCTCGTCAATGGTATTTGGGGGACGCTTGCCGTAGGAATTTTCGCGAGCGATGCGTCAAAAAATATTACCTTGTTGAATCAGCTTAAAGGCGTTGTTGAGATTGCTGTTTTTGTATTTACTGTCTCTTTTGTCATTATCTACCTTATCAATAAGATCTTTCCGTTCCGTGCAACCGATGAGGAACAGCAGCAGGGGCTTGATGTCAGCGAATGCGGACTTGAAGCCTATCCTGAGTTTAAACGCGCTATTTGATTTAACCTTTTTCATCGTCATTCCCGCGAAGGCGGGAATCCAGCTCTTCTTTTGGGGATGGATCCCCGGATCTACCCTAAAGGGCACGTGAAGTCCGAGGACCTCGAAGAGGTTCTTGTGCCCTTTGGGTATGACGAGATACTTAACACTTCTGTAACACTTTTTTACTATTCTTTCATGGGGTTTTTTGCTCCACAAAAGACTCTTTTAACCACCGCGTTGTATAATTTGTTAATATTGATTTAAAAGGGAAACTATGAGCATTTATCGTGAATACGATATCCGTGGAATTTTTGAAGAAGAGCTCAACGAAGAGACGATTACCCGTTTGGGATATGCGCTTGCCGATGAGATGCGTCCTTACGGTGAATATGTTGCGGTGGGTTATGATGCCCGTTCACACTCTCCGATTTTATTTGAATATCTCACGGCAGGGCTCAATGCAGGCGGAATGAAAGTATTGGGGATGGGGATGGTTCCTACTCCGGTCAATTATTTCTGTAATTATCAAGAATTTGACGGTGTAACCGCGTGTGGATCGGTGATGATTACCGGTTCGCACAATCCGAGTGAATACAACGGGTTTAAAATCACGATTAACAAACTACCTTTTTTCGGTGAATCGATTTATGCCCTTGGGCGTACGATTGACATTCTCCCTTTTCCTCTAAAAACGCCTCGTGATGTGATCGAGATTGATGCATTGAGTCGTTATAAAGCCTATATGATTAAAGAATTTTCGCATTTGCGAGGGATGAAAGAAAAGATTGTTTATGACTGTGGTAACGGTGTGGCTGGACTTGGGCTAGTGGATATTTTTAGTGCATTGGAACTCGATACATTTGGTATTTACGTCGATCCGGACGGAACATTCCCCAATCATCATCCTGATCCTAGCGAAGAACACAACCTTCATGATATTAAAAAAGTGTTAGCCCAGCGCGGCGATATTGCTTTTGCATACGATGGTGACAGTGACCGTATCGCTGTATTGACGCATAAAAACAATATCAAAGGTGACATGATGGCGCTGTTGTTTGCGCTAAAGATGAAAAATCCAATCGTCATCGGTGAAGTGAAATGTTCGCAAGTGATGTACGATACGTTGCGTGAACGCGGTGCAACAGCTGTGATGTATAAAACAGGGCACTCCAATCTCAAAGTCAAAATGAAAGAGCTCCATGCGGATTTGGCGTGTGAAGTGAGTGGTCATGTTTTCTTTGCGGATCGTTATTTCGGATACGACGATGCAATTTATGCGACCTTCCGGATGCTTGAACTGATTCATGACGGGATTGATTTGGACAGTGAAATTGCCAAGCTCCCAAAAGTATTTTCTACCGAAGAGATTAAAGTCAAAACAACGGAACATGAAAAATTCCCCCTTATTGATAAACTCAAAGAACTTCTCAAAAATCCTCCCGCTGATTTCCCAGCAATCCGTGAGATTATCGAAGTTGACGGGGTTCGGGTGATTTTTGATAAAGGGTGGGGCTTGGTACGTGCGAGCAATACGACGCCCGTCCTCGTTACCCGTTTTGAATCGACGGAAGAGGCCCAAGCGGTACGCTATGAAAATGCGCTGAATGCTTTGATTCAAGAAGCGCAAAATCAACTCAAGGTCTAACATGCAAACGTTAACTCTCACTATGCCGCTTGATATGCATCTTCATCTTCGCGATGGTGAGATGCTTGAGACTGTGGCTCCTTTAACCTCCTACAGTTTTAGCGGTGCATTGGTGATGCCCAATCTCGTCCCTCCCGTGACAACACTGGAAGCGGTCAAAGGGTATCGCCATCGTATCAAAATGGCGATGGAATCGGATGATTTTGAACCGTATATGACCCTCTTTTACCAAAACTACAGCCGCGAGTTTTTGGAGAGTGTCCGTGATGAAATTACCGCTGTCAAAATTTACCCAAGCGGCGCTACGACGAACTCTGAGGGGGGAGTGGTAAGCTTTGACATTGAGCCGATGCGTGAGACGCTGGAGGCGATGAGCGATTTGGAAATCGTCCTCTGTGTCCATGGTGAAACGAACGGTTTTGTGATGGATCGCGAAGCGGAATTTATGAGTGTCTATGAGAAGCTGGCCCTTAATTTCCCGAAACTCAAAATCATTATGGAACATATCACGACACGTGAAGCAGTTAAAATGCTCGATAAATATGAGAACCTCTATGCGACGATTACGGTACACCATCTGATGATTACTCTCGATGATGTGGCAGGTGGAATGTTGCGTCCTCATCTGTTTTGCAAGCCGATTGCCAAACGACCTCATGATCGTGAAGCACTCTTGAAAATTGCCTTGGAAGCACATCCCAAAGTGATGTTCGGTTCTGATTCCGCACCGCACCCTAAGTCAGCCAAAGAGTCGTGCGGATGCGGGGCAGGGGTATTTACCGCCCCGATAGCATTACAACTTTTGTGCGAAATTTTTGAGCAACACGATAAGCTGGACAATCTCCAAGCTTTTGTCAGCGATAATGCCCAGCGTATTTACGGAATCTGTGCGGAATACAAAGAAGTTGTTCTGAGCAAACGCGATTTTGTCGTCCCTGAGATGTATGGTGCGGTTGTGCCGATGCGAGCAGGTGAAACATTGAAATGGTCGATTGAGCGTGTTGACTAAGCTTTTGCTTCTCGAAGATGATCGTCTTTTTGGGGAATCGATCCAAGACTTCCTCGAAGAGGAGGGGTTTGAAGTGACACTGTGCCCAAACGGCCAAGAGGCAATGGATGCGACTTTTGAGGCTCAGTTTGATCTCTATCTTCTCGACATTAATGTTCCTCTGATCGATGGGTTATCGCTTTTGAGTGAATTGCGACGGGCGAACGATCAAACCCCTGCCATCTATCTCACCTCCCATCATGATATTTCTACGCTCACGAAGGCTTTTAAATATGGGGCAGATGATTATCTGAAAAAGCCGTTCGATACCAATGAATTGCTTGTCCGCATCCATGCTCTAATGCGTCGAAGCGGAGGGAAAAATCATCGTCATTGTTTGGGAGAGTTGTGTTTGGATACGCAGCACAAGTGTGTTGTTTTGGGGAATCGTGAGATTGTCCTTTCTCCCAAAGAGTATCAGTTGATGGCGTTGTTAATTCACAATGCGGGGGAAATTGTCACCAAAGAGATGATGATGGATGAACTGTGGAGCGCATCTGAGACGACTAGTGAGGGGGCAATACGGGTCTATATCAACCGTCTTAAACAAGAAATTGGGAACGAACGGATTGTTAATGTACGCGGTTTAGGGTATCGGCTTGTTTCGTAGCGTTGAAATTGCGCTCATTTCACTGTTTGTGATGGGCTCGGCAATGATTGTTGTCACCATCTATGTGTTACGAGAAGTGTTGCAGATTGACCAATGGGGACTTATTGCTTTTGGAATTCTGATAGCTTCTATAGGATTGGGAAAAATTCTCTCCCGCATCGCTATTGAACCGCTTAAAGAACACTTTTACCATTTGGATCGTTTTTCCAAAGAGACACTGCACGAGCTGAATTTGCCTGTGAATACCATTACCGCCAATGTCAGTATGCTGCGTAAAACCCATACCGATGAAAAGTCTCAAAAACGGCTTGAACGGATCGAGCTGGCTACGAAGATGTTAAAAGAACGGTATAATGAGCTCGATTATTTGATTAAAAAACAGATGGAACGGGAAATTGTTGCCTCATTTGATTTGGCACATTTGGTACAAGAGAGAATCAACTTTTTAAGCGGGCTCTATCCGAGCGTTCAGTGGTCGCTCGAGGCGCACTCGCTTGAGGTGGAACTCGATGCCATTGGAATGGCAAAAGTAATCGATAATATTATCGATAACGGGGTCAAATATTCATCTTCTTCCGCTAAGATTGACGTGACGCTCATCGGGCACACGTTGCGTATCGCGGATCAGGGATGCGGTATGGATGAGGTTACCCTCATGAAAATATTTGATCGCTATTATCAAAGCGACAAGACGATGGCAGGATACGGTATCGGTCTTAGTCTCGTCAAGCGGTATTGTGACCGCTACCGCATAGGTCTGAGCGTTTTGTCACGTGTTGGCGAGGGAACGTCCATTACATTAGAATTTAGCAGGGGAAAAAATGGAAAATAGTAATTTGTTGGAATTAGCACACTTGGGTGTTGATTATGGAGTTATCGGTATTTTAGTCGTGATGAGTATCGTATCGTTGTGGCTGTTTATTGAGCGAATGATGAGCTATGGCGCCATTCGGATTGAAGAGTATGAGAACAAAGAGGAGTTGGAACTTGATTTGGGTGACAATGTTTCTACGATTGCTACCATCGGTTCCAATGCTCCTTACGTCGGACTGCTTGGGACCGTTTTGGGGATTATGATTACGTTTTATTCTCTTGGAGATGTTGGTGCGGTTGATCCGAAAAAAATTATGACAGGACTTGCATTGGCACTGAAAGCTACGGCAATGGGACTTGTAGTCGCTATCCCTTCTATCATTTTTTACAATATTCTGCTTCGTAAAATGGAGCGCATTTTGACAATGTGGGAAATAAATTCTCAGAAAAAACGAGGGTAATACCATGAAAATGAAGAGAATGGATACGATTAACGTTATCCCTTTCATTGATATTATGCTTGTATTGCTGGTGATGGTATTGACAACTGCGACGTTTATTAAAACGGGGCTTATTCCCGTTGATTTACCCGATGCGGCAGCAGCTGCAAGTGAACATAAACCGCAAGAATTGAAACTGACGATCAAAAAAGACGGCACATTGTGGATTGATGAAAAAACGCAAGTAACCTTAGACCAGTTCGAGCAGCAGGTAACGAAAGGGGGTCGTGAGATGAGTGTCGTACTGTACAGCGATAAAGAAGCAGCGTTTCAAAATTTTGTCGGAGTTATGGATGTTTTAAAGCGTCTAGGGCATGAACAACTCTACATCGTGACCGATAAAAAGTAACCGATGCATCAAATCAGTAATGTTATCTATGCTCATGATGAATTATTGAAAATGGACATTCCCTCCAAGCGTCTCCCGAATCCTTATCACGATTTTCCCTATATGGTGATCGAGGGGGTACTCAGCCCGCTTGAGTGCCGTGCATTTACAAACGCTGCCCTGAGCGATCATGAGTCGGTAAAGGCGGAACTTCGAGGGCGTGCTCTCGATACGGCTATCCGCAAAACCGATATTCATACCCTAAGTCCTGAACACCGTACCCTTTATGAAAATCGCTTTGCAGCGGTTCGTTCTGCAATAGAGCAGTTTTTTGCCCTTTCACTGAGCCGTTCTACGGATGTGCAGGTGTTGGGATATGAGGCTGGAGGGTTTTACCTCAAGCACAGTGACGATTCAAGCGAGCTTCGAGATGCTGATGGCCATACGATTGGCTTTAAAGTTGTGGCACCTGAGCGTCGTCTTACGACCGTCCTCTTTACGACATCGTATACTCCTAATCCGACCGATAAGGATCATTTTAGCGGCGGGGAGCTTCTGTTCAACTATCTGTGTGATCAGAATGGAAATACGGTTACCCTCCGCCCGGAAGCAGGCGATATGGTGGTATTTTTGAGCAACCCTTATTTTTCTCACGAAGTTCTCCCGGTTAAAGAAGGATTCCGACTCTCTCTCGTTCAATGGCATAACGCACTTCTTTAAAATGTCATTCCCGCGAAGGCGGGAATCCAGCTGCAAACATAACATTACATATATACAATAAAGTCTTTCATTAAATTTTCTTCTTTGTAATTTCAAAATTGTATTTATTTTTATTAAGCTGGATTCCCGCCTTCGCGGTAATGACGACAGTGTATTAATATACGTAAAACCGTATAAAAAGAGAATATAAACAGTCAAATAATAAATAAAACGGATATAAAAAGAACTAAAACGTATGTTAAAACATATATAGTTCATCTAATAATTATTATTAAGTATATAAGAACAGTTTTAATAGGTATTTAATACAAAATAACGTAAACTATCCAAATGAAAAATATTAGATAAAAAAATTATCTAATTAGAGGGAAGGGTGAAGTATGAGTTGTTTGACTGAGCGAGAAAGAGCGGCGTTGGAAGATATTTTTTTATCTATTTCGGGCAACCAATCAGCGTTTATGCGATGTAAAAGTGTATACGCTCTTTGTCTTCCTGCAGTGAGAGAAAAAGTGAAAAGGGTTACAAGTCTGATAAGGTCACGTAAAACTTTATCCTCTTACGTCAATGCAAGAGTTTCATTCCGACTAAAACGGGAAAATCTACGGAAGCATCTCGGCTTCTCACGTCATCAATGAGTGTTTTATAGGCTAAATCGTTTATAATGCCGCATCTTTATTTTAGGGTGTGAAATGCGCTATTTTTACTCTTCATTCGCCATTATGGCCATCGGTTTGATGGCTGCTTTTTATTTGGGCGGGCTCGCTGCTATCTATATTACTTTCTTACTGATTGTCCTTGAAATTTCCCTTTCATTCGACAATGCGGTCGTGAATGCCAAAGTATTGGAAACGATGGACCCGGTATGGCAAAGACGTTTTATTGTCTTTGGTTTGCCGATTGCTGTATTTGGAATGCGATTGGTATTTCCTCTGGCCATTGTTGCCATTGTTACGGGAATGGGGATGCTTGAGACGTTGCAAGTGGCAATAAATCAGCCTGCAGAGTACGAAAAAGTTCTCAAAGCGACCGAATCAACCATTTTTGCATTCGGTGGAGCTTTTTTATTGATGGTCTTTTTGGACTTTTTCTTTGGAGAACATGATGTTAAATGGGTTAGCTTTGTAGAAGGCTCCAAAGCCATGGAAAAGTTTTCAGGAGTCGCCAATATTGAGCTTATCACCGCGATTATGGTGGGAATCGGTTTGGGACATGTCACACAGGATTTTGGTGTAGTACTGGCATTTATGTACGGGGTATTGTTGCATTCATTGCTGGGAATGCTGGATCATTTTCTCTCCTCCGATACCGTCAAAAGCGGAATAGCCGGATTTATCTATCTTGAAGTACTCGATGCAAGCTTCAGTTTTGACGGTGTAATCGGAGCGTTTGCCCTGACCAGCAATATCTTCATCATTATGATCGGTCTTGGCGTGGGAGCGATGTTTGTACGGAGTATTACGCTGTATTTCGTGGAGCATAAAACACTTTCTGAGTTTCGTTATCTTGAACACGGTGCCCACTACGCGATCGGAATTTTGGCAATTATTATGTTGATGAAAATTACAACACATATCAGTGAAATGGTGACAGGGACGATCGGTATCGGACTCATTACGATTGCATTTTTACACTCAATTTGGGAAAACAGACAAGCAAATCAGTAAAAAAGCATCTTTCTCCCTGCCGTCTTTTCAGACGGTATCTTCCCCTTTTTTCACCGTTTTATAATATTTTAGTATTCCATAGAGACTCAGCATCATCCAGGTAGATTCCATTATAAATGAGGCGAGATTCCAGTCGTATAAGAGAGATACGATGATCAGCAATGCTCCGAGGGTATTTAAAACAGAGAAACTTAACGCCTTAGCCTCGATTTTTTCGAGCTGTAAAAGCATATAGGCTATGATGATAATAAGAACACCGACGATTCCGATGAGGTCGCTTAGGGATAATTGCATAAGGGTCCTTCTAGTACTTCTTGTTTGTGTTGACAAGGAGGTCTTTGGGACTAAGATCATCCATCAGACTTCTGATATTTTTAAGGGAAAAGAGTTTAATGCCATCACTTTTCTCTTTTTTAAACTCACTTGAGAAGCCGTTTTTTGAGAAGATGACAAAGATATCGGCATGAATCTGAGCCAAAGAACAGTTCTCTTTGAGCTTTGTCAGTTCGCTTTTATTAGCCTTTGATTTGGAATACTTGCACGATCCTGCAACGGTCTTGCCGGACTTCGTACGTGCTAGTATTTCGATTTCACTGTTTTTGTCCCAGTATGAGCCGATCTTCTCTATGGGGTCTTCTTTGAAACTTTTTTTGACCAGCTCCATCACCAGCCGCTCATAGATAAAGTCGGTAAATTCACGCTGTAGATTACTCCAACGCTCTTTGACCTCGGTATAGTCACCCTCTTTGATCCCTTTGTAGTAAGGGGAAATAGAAGAGAACCAAAAGCGCATAAAAGGGAGGGTAAAAAGAAGTTTATCAGAGACGATTTCATTCTCATCTGCCGGCTGCTCCTGAGATTTGTCCCGAATCAACACTCCATTATCAATCAGAAACTTGATCGAAGCTTCCCCTTCGGCTCGTGCAACATCGGCTTTTCTGAATGCAGAGTGCTCCCGTCGATCCCCAGTGGCAAGGGCGCTAAGAAGTTTATGGTGAATTTGATTACTTTGTGTAATCTTCGCAATATCGCCATGAATGTAGGGATAGTTTTTCAAGATTTTTTCTTCGATTAACGCATCTAAGGACTTTGTCATATCAACGCTCCAGCCCATTCCGCCAAAAACAGCAAAATATTGAACTGCTTCTTCAACGTCGTTGGCATTGTTTTGAAAACAAAAAGAGCGAAATTGTTCTAAGAGTGTTGGGGATTTTGCCATGTGAATACGACCTTAAGTTATTTTTGTCATTATAACCTAATCGCTTCATGACTTAGAAAATACTCTATTTTTTAGAGCCATCCTTTTGAGTCGTTTAAAATAACGTTGTTATTAACGTCAAAACTTTTAATAAGCAAAGTAATAACATCGGTGCCTTTGTTAAAATATACATCAGAACTGATTGCACTCTTGCTGGGGTTTAAAACATTTGTTTTTGCCAACTCGGTATATTTCTGCATTGACAGCTTGATTTTTCCGACATTACTGTTTGTATCTGAAGGATAGTTTTCTTTGTGTTGAGACGTAACCTTTGTCATATTTGCTTGAAATTTGGATGAGAGCTTGTCTGTGGCAGCTATGATAGCTAATATTTTCATTTTCTTTATATCATCAATAGAGCCTTTGGCGATAACTCCCGATCCCATACCTCTTAATTGTGCGATGTATTCGGTTAGCGGCAAAATGTCTTCCATCATTATATTCGAGGCATCCTGCCCGAGAGGATTTAAATCTTTAGAACCATGTTTACTTACGGTTTGGGCAAGCATTAGAAGCTTTTCGATTAATCCGGTATAGCTTTCAAATGCTTCGGCCGGTTTAAGCTTTAGGGCTTTGCGATTTAGATCTATAAGAGCGTGACTAATGTCGGTTGACCTTTTATTGATAATGGGATCTGTTGCCAGCGGTAACGACTCCATCGTCCCGATCGCTGTTTTCATATCATCTCTATAGGTATACATAAGCAGGAGTGTAGCAACATCACCGTTCAGATAAATATTGGTTGATCCCCTTGTTTTTTGGGTTGCTATGATGAGCTCTTTCAATGCGTTAACATAGTGACTGTTATCTGCCTGATTGTTATTGCTAAAGAGAGATTTAGCGTATATGGTACTCACTAAGAGGGTTAAAATAAATAGTAATCGCA
>JAUYSQ010000157.1 GCA_030696285.1 Sulfuricurvum sp.
ATCAGGACATCCGGCACGTTCAAAGAGATCATCGACGTTTTGGGTGAGGACATCTATTTGTTGTGGGTATTTGCATTTGAGACGAGCCATCATCTCATGGGCACGATTAGGGTATCTGGACTCTAAATCTCGACGTCTGGCATCATAAAAATCGGCTACTAGTTTAGGATTACGTTCAAACCCCTCAACCGAACACACTTCCATCACATCGTACTCTTCCCATAAACCATCACTGTCTCGAAAGGTGCGGACACCGCTCTCGGCACTGATACCTGCACCGGTGAGCATTAGTACTCTGATAGTAGAAGAGGGAACTTTGGCATTTTCTAGGGCTGTTTTCGCCATTTGTTCTAAAATCTCATACTCTTTTTCCAGTAGGGCATTTTCGACCAACTCAGCGAAGTCTTCATTGCCATCGAGGATGACTTCATTGGCCTGTTTCAAACGTTCAACTTCGGATACAAAGGAGAAACGATCGATTTCATTTTGGTTATATTGACGTATCAGTTCATCCAAATCTTCATAGAGATATTTGAGAGTGTTTTTATTGAGCATGAATGTCAATCCTGTTTTGAAGCGTAATAGTCTCGTATAATCTGTGCATGGTCAAATACGAGTTTGTCATAAGGAATATCATCAAGAGCATAGACGAATGCCTCTTTGGCATCATCAGCCCCTACCGGTACTCCAAAAGCTTTGCAAACATAGACAATCGAGACGCAGTGAAATCTTGAATCCCGAGCAGGATCAGAATAAATCCCCAGTAACGATTCGATAGTCACATCCAAAGTGAGTTCTTCTTTCATTTCGCGAACAACCGCCGTTTCGACTGTTTCACCGATATCGACAAATCCGCCGGGTAATGCAAGTCCTTTGGGTGTGTTCAATCGCTCGATGAGAACAATACCATCAAATACACCTGCATCGCTGTAAATCTCAACAATGCCATCAACGGCTAAGAATGGGGTTTGTATCATTGATAGCCTTGCCTGAAAGATGAATTATTACTTCTGACATTATAAACCAATCAACTACACCTTCTGGGTAAAATAACGAATAAAAAAGTGTCTAGTATTTGGGGGTCATTCCATAGAGAGCTTTTTTTTGGTTCTTTTTTTAAATCTACATCAATCTGTTGTTTGTTGAAGTGTGTTGAAAAGCTCTTTCAACAGCTACAGCCACCTGTATGACGATGTTTTAAGAGGTTTGTTAAAATGTTGAAGAAAATAAGTATCTTCAATATATTGCTAGAAATAAAATATGACCATGCTTCCAAAATGGAATATGCCTTAGAATAATTATTTTTATATACTAAATTCATTAAATCAATAATATATTGACGATTTTAATAAATAAGACTATAATATCGTTAATATATTATTTATAGGATGAATATGACACCATTTGAACTCGCAACGACAAAAGAGATCATTAAAGAACTTTCATCACGGGCAAAAGCAAAGCGTAAAAAGATTAGGATGTCTCAGAAAGAATTTTCCGAGCATATCGGAATGAAATTCAGCACCTACGCACGGTTTGAAAAAACAGGACTGATCTCTTTGAGCAACTTTGTCGATACGATGAGAGGCTTAAATTCCATTACTGATCTCGAAGCTCTTTTGATCGTTGAGAATGAAAATCTGAAAATCCAATGGTAAGGGTAGGGTAGTACATAATGGAATTATCAGTAAAAGCGTGGGGAGAGATGATCGGAAAGCTTGTTGAGCATAACGGTAAAAATCTTTTTGCCCTTTCTCCAAACACCGATCTTAGCTTTTCTCCTATCCAGATCAAAGAGAAAAACAAACTATACGATTTTTCCCATCTTGCATTTCAGCATGGCTTACCAGGATTAATCAATGACAGCCTTCCTGGACAATACGGCCAAGAATATCTAAACGATTTTTTTGTGCAGCATTTTAAATATCAGCCTTCGGTGATGGAAACTTTGCAATTTATCGGTGACAATACTATGGGAGCTTTGAGCTTTGAGCCATCGATGTTGAATGATGTAAAGGGTGATGGTATTGTGCTACAAGCCAAAGAGCTCTATGAGCAAACTAAATTGGCTCTAAGTGGCAAAGCAGACCTTTCATTAGCAAAAATCATCGCTATATCAAACTCTGCAGCATCCGGTGCCAGACCTAAAGCGATTGTTGGACTCAACCATCAAAATAAAGAGATATTTGTCGGTAAAAAAGGGGAAAATATTCCTGATGGGTTTACCCACTCCATCATCAAATTTGATAACCTCATGTATGGGAATAATCGTGGAATTGCTACCCCGTATGAAGAAGAAAAGATTTCCAAGACCATTACCGAGCATATTTATGCAGTATTAGCTAAGAAGTGTGGAATTATAATGCCCGAAACGTCGCTCATCGAAACGGACGACGGAGTTCATTTTGCAGTTGAGCGATTTGATATCAAAA
>JAUYSQ010000172.1 GCA_030696285.1 Sulfuricurvum sp.
CACTCCCCCGTCGTATCCTTTTTGCGCCATCTCCATCAGAGCTTTTTGGTGTTTTTGTGCCAAGATGGCCTCGTTAAACCGTTTTTCTCTCGTCTCTAAATGCTCCAGAAGGGTGTGGATATTCATCCGTAATTTTTGAGCCGTTACTTCACGACGATGGAGAAGTGCACTCTTTTCACTCATTAATGCTGCGATCTTTTGGTCATTTTTTTCACTCCATGCTAACGGAATACTGATGCGAAAATCGATACTGTTTTGGGTTGGCTCGTGTGTTGCACCTGCACCCATTGTTATGGATTCGCGGCCTTGATAGTGGGCACTTTTTATTTGAGTATCTAAAGAGTCAATATGAGAACTCAAGGCTTTAAGTATGCCGGCATTGTTAATCCGATCATCCGTGCTGTTGTCATCCGAAATAAAGGCAAAGTGCAGATCATCGACGACAATCTCTTCCTCCAGCATGGCTGCTTCTTGAAGTCCGTGATGGGCGTGCTCCAGTTCCATTTTACCCATGGCAAGTTCTGAAGTTGCGCTGTACACTTCGCTCATCAATCGGGAGAGTTCCATTTGCGACATTCGACCGGCATTCACTTTTTTTTGCCCTATACCGTGTCCCTCTTTAGCAGAAGCTTCTTTTTCACTTAAAATTTCAATCCGTTCCTGCTCGATCATCGCAATGAGCCAATCACGCTTGAGTGCTACTTGAATTAGCCCTTGTTGAAGTTGGATTTCTTGATGAAGGGTTTTGGAATTTTGGTCATATTGATGTGATTGTGCGTCCTGAAAGGCAGGCTTTTTAAGTTGAAAATTAAGCATGGCTCCATAACGCATCCCGCTATCGCTGGAATCTTTTCCTTTGACGCCACTTGCATCTCCTTCAAGCAATAACGGTTCACTTGCGAGGGCGGATGCTTTACTGTGAGTATTAGAGACGATACGACCATTAGTCCCAATAATCTCACCTGACGCCTTATAGGCATGATCGCAAAGCTCGTTAAAGCTCATGGCATACGACAATAGAGGGATACTTAAAACCGTAGGCAGAAGAAAAAATAATTTCATTCAATCCCTTTTCTTAGAATATTAGAGAATTATAGGGGAACTAGATGAGAAAATCTTGAGAAGCATTTATCTAATTGAAATCTATTATCAATATTAAGTATTGTGTAAGTTGATAAACACTATCATTTCTGTATATTTTGATAATAGAAATCAAAAAAGAGAAAAGAGCTAGGATGAATAAGAGTCTATTGTTAGGTTTTGTAGTTGTCGGTTATTTGAGCGCTTCAGATTTTACGGGTGGAAAGAGCAGCGGTGAAATTCGTATAGGAAGTATAAAACAAAATAATGCGGTAGGTGCCGATACGTATGGAGCATCGCTTGGAGGTTGGCTTAAATACGAGCGTGCAGCTTGGAATGATGTAACCTTTGGTATGGCTGCTTATGTGAGTCAAAAAATTTCTTTTCTATCGGGAGAAGGGGAGAGGGTGACGACTGATTTTTTTGATGCCAATGGAAAGTCATTCATCTATATTGGAGAAGCGTATGTGGATTACAGTGTGAGTGATTTGACAGTACGTATTGGTCGTCAGCTTATCGAAACCCCCTTTGTTAATGGTGACGATGTCCGTATGTTGCCCAATACGTTTGAGGCTGCTGTTGGTACGTATAGCGCAATCGAAAAAACGACTATTACTGCTGGATATTTGTACCGATGGGCAGGGTTTGATTCTCCGCAAGGGCACCATGAACATATTAACGAATTTAATCAGTTTGGTAGTAATCATGACAGCAATGGGGTGATAATGCTGGGGGTAGTGAATGAGAGCATTGAAAATTTGGTCATTCAGGGATGGCTCTATCGCACCGATAAGGTAACCAATATTGCCTACACTGCTGCCCATTATAGTCTCAATTTTGATGAAGCGACGAGTGTGGAGTTTTTGGCGCAATATGCACTCTTGGATGAAAATGCAAACTCTCTTGGAGATAAGACAGGGATGGATGGAAAGGTTGATGGATTGGCAATAACTCTAAATTTTGGACTATACCATGCAGGAATTGCTTACAATCGCGCATTGAACGGTGCGGGAAAAGTAGCGGTAGATGGTTTGGGCGGTGGGCCATACTATACGTCAATGGAAGAGATGACCATCGATGGGTTGGAAGATGTAAAAGCGTATCAACTCCGTGGAGAAGTGGAGATGAGTGGTATCGGAATTCAAGGGTTGAATTTCGCGGTAGCGTACGGAGTGTTTAAAAGTTCTCCTTCGGATGTAAAAATCACCGAAATGGACTTTGTTGCGGTCTATAAGATGAATGATACAGTGAGTACCGATGTGAGTTATGCTAAAATAGAAGATCGAAATAATAATTTTAACGCTGGAAACGATGCTGGTTATAGCCGTTTTCTTGCACGACTTAACTATACATTTTAAAGGTTTTACGAATGAATACTATAACGATGAACTTGCTCAGTGCGTGTGTCAGAGGCGGAACATGTACGGTGGTCAAGAACAATGCCACAGGTCCATTAAAGCAGCGTCTTATCTCCTTTGGTCTTATGAAAGGTGCTGAGGTGAAAATGCTGGAGTGTGCTTTGACCAAAAGTACGTACGAAGTGAAAATCGGCAATGTGAGTATTGCGTTGCGTAAAGAAGAAGCCGAACTGATTGAGGTAACCGATGTCCGACAATAAAGAACACTGTGAAATCGACGGTAAACGTCTGAAAATCGCCCTTGTCGGTCAACCCAATGTCGGCAAAAGTATGCTTATCAACTCGATCGGTAATGCGCGGCTCCATGTTGGAAACTTTACGGGGGTGACGGTCGAAAAAACGGAAGTTTTATTCGAATACAATGGATACCATTTTACCGTTGTTGATTTACCCGGAACCTACGTGTTTACCGATTATTCGATCGAAGAGCGGGTAACACACGATTTTTTGACCAATGAAACGTACGATTTGATCATTAACGTCCTCGATTCCACCAATATGGAAAAAAACCTCCAGCTTACCGCCGAGCTGATGACGATGAGCAAAAAACTGGTGGTTGCTCTCAATATGAGTGATGAAGCGGACCGTGAGGGGATCGAGATTAATGCTCCTTATCTCTCCCAGCTGTTGGGTCTCCCGTGTGTTCGTGTTTCGGCGGCGGCTAAAACGGGATTGGATGCATTGATGGAGGCGGTGATCAGCGTCCATGAAGTACCGTTTCAGGAACAAAAATTGATCTTTAGCGAAGCGGTCGAAGAGGAGATCGGTCTCATCACCGGCTATCTCAACCGCCACCGTTTCAAAGCGAAAATTTCAAACCGCAATATTGCCATCAATCTTTTGCAGCAAGAGAAAAAAACGTATCGAACACTCCATGATAATCCGATCTGGACAGAGTTGCAGCCGATGCTGATCGAAGCAGATCATCATATTTCGCTCCATCATGACAGCGATGATATCAAAGAGATTTTTGCCGAAGAGTATTTCGCATTCAATCGAGGGGTTATCGCGGAAGCGGTCAAGGTGAAACCAAAAGCGGTCGAGCAAAAAACGATGACGGAGAAGATCGACAGCGTATTGATTCATCCGATATTGGGGATTCCTCTCTTTTTATTTTTTATGTGGTCGCTGTTTCAGCTCACTTTTGAGATCGGCTCCATCCCGATGGAGTGGATCGATGCCTTTTTCGGCTGGTTCGGAGAGGCGGTTGGCTCTACGATCAGTAACGATGAAGTACGCTCACTGATCGTGGACGGAGTCATCGCCGGGGTCGGTGCAGTCGTTCTTTTTGTCCCCAATATTGTTATTTTATTTGTGGGGATAGCGCTGCTGGAATCGACGGGATATATGTCGCGGGTTGCTTTTTTGCTGGACGGATTTTTTCATAAATTCGGGCTTCACGGGCAGTCTTTTATCCCCCTCGTCACTGGATTCGGGTGTTCGATTCCCGCTTATATGTCAGCACGGATTTTGAAAAATGACCGTGACCGTTTGCTAACACTCTTCGTTATCGGATTTATGAGCTGCGGTGCAAGACTTCCGGTATATGTCCTTTTTACAGGGGCATTTTTTGGTGCGGATATGGCAGGAAATGCACTGTTTGGTATCTATATTCTCGGAGCGATGATCGGTCTTATGGCGGCAAAATTGCTAAAAATGACCGCCTTCAAAGGTGCGGATGAACCCTTCGTCATGGAGATGCCAAAATATCGTCTTCCCTCGTTAAAACTGATTTGGCATACCGTTCAAATCAAAACGATGATGTATCTGAAAAAAGCGGGAACTTTTATCGCCGCTGCGTCGCTTCTCGTTTGGTTTTTGAGTACCTATCCGAAAAATGGAGAGTTGGAGAGTGTATTTACACAAAAAATCGAAGCGGCTGCTTCTGCGTCAGAGGTGAGAATACTGGAAAATCAGCGTGCAGAAGCACAGCTTTCTCAGAGTTTTCTAGGCGTTATCGGTCATACAATTCAGCCGGTATTTGAGCCGCTTGGATTTGATTGGAAAATGGCGGTTGCCTTGCAAACAGGACTTGCTGCCAAAGAGGTTGTCGTCTCAACGATAGGGGTTTTGTACTCACTTGGAAGCGATACGACCGAGGCAGATAATTCGCTCATAAATGCAATTAATACCCATATCCCATTCCCATCAGCAGTAGCGTTTATCGTGGTGATTATGACCTATCTGCCGTGTTTGGCAGCTTCGGTTGTCTTTACCCGCGAGGCAGGGGGGATTAAATATTTCGGCTATCTATTCGCCTTCACAACGATCGTTGCCTATTCGTTGGCGTTTGTGGCGTATCACCTTGCTTTGTGGTTGAGTTAGGAATCATTTACTCTAGCTTGGCTACAATAGCATTATGAATAAAATATTAATGATAGAAGATGATCTCGAGCTCGCCGAGATACTGACCGAATTTTTAGAGCAGTACGATTTTGCGGTAACAACCGAAGACGATCCGTTTAAAGCGCTGAGCATCCTCAAGCTTGAAAAATTTGATGCGGTAATTTTGGATTTAACACTTCCGGGAATGGATGGATTAGAGGTGTGCCAAGCGATTCGTGCCCATCAAAATATCCCCATCATTATCTCCTCGGCACGCTCCGATGTGACCGATAAGATTAATGCCCTGGAATTGGGAGCCGATGATTACCTCCCCAAACCTTACGATCCTCGAGAGCTTGAAGCACGTATCCACTCTGTTTTGCGCCGTTACGATGCCGCGTCACAGGCGGCAGCTGAATCGATGAGTGATTTCAAGCTCGATGAGTCCGCCATGCAAATCAGCTATAAGGGAAGAGCGTTGGAGTTCACGAACGCGGAATACGGTATTTTGGCACACATGATTAAAAAGCAAGGCTTGGTCGTTTCGCGTGAAGACTTGATTCATAATGTCTCTGCTATCAATGAAGATTCTTCCAACAAGAGTATCGACGTGATGATGGGACGAATTCGTAACAAGCTGGGTGATAAAGCATTGATTGAATCAATCCGTGGAATAGGCTATAAGCTTTTAAAATGATAGGTGAGATTTCTAAAATTTTCTGCCCTAAAAGGGCAAGCTTTAGTGCCATAGCGGCTAGCGAAGTCAAAGGGATTCTATTCCTTTGGCGTGTAAAATAAAATGATAAAAAGAAATGGTGTTTTTTTTACGGTATTGTTTGCGTTTACCGTAACGCTGGGGAGCGTGAGTTACACATTTTTTCAACTCTACCAGAACAATCGTGCCAAGCATATCGATAACCTTTTTACCAAATACTCTCTTATTTCTCAAATTTATCATACCTTTTTACTTAAACAAATTTCATTTCCCCTTTTGGAAGCCAATTTGGCAATCTATGATTTGTATATTATTGATAAATCATCGGATTTTAGGCAAATTACCAAATACGCAACGCTGCTAAAAGAAGAGGGGGCACAAACGGTACAAGTGGCTCAGCACATCTCCATTGAAGCGCCCTATCAAAACCTTATTGTAAACCAAATCCATGTACGTATGCTTGAGGTAAACGGGAAAATCTATTTTTGGATTCAATCGGATCACAACTCGATACTTTTGGAAGATCGGAAAGTACAGCCTTATACCCCTTCTACCTTGATCTATGCCTACGCAACGATTTTGATTATTTTAGTTTTCTCGTTTGGTTTGATTGTCTACAAGCTGGCTCCATTACGTCGTCTTCGCCGTCAAATTGCCCGTTTTGGAGAGGGAGATATGGGGGTGAGATTTCATACCAATGGAACCGATGAGATTGCCCTTATCGCCAATGAACTTGAAAACACACAAAATAAAATTCGCTCTCTCATCGAGTCGCGAACCCTTTTTTTACGCAACATTATGCATGAACTTAAAACCCCCATTGCCAAGGGGCGAATTGTCACGACGATGATTGACGATGAGAAGCAGCGGGGTCGATTTGTCAGTATTTTTGAGCGATTGGAAGCCTTGATCGGGGAATTTGCCCTGATTGAAGAGATAAGCTCCGGGAATCAGTATTTGGAGAAAAAAGAGTATCGCCTGATTGATATTATCGATGGGGCGATTGACAGTGCGATGGTGGAGTATTCCTTCGTAGAGATCCATATCGATGCGTCGGTAAAAATTACCGTCGATTACAGACTTTTTATGACAGCAGTCAAAAATATGATTGATAATGCTATTAAATATTCTCCTGAAAAGAAGATGTCTATTAGTATGGAGCGGGATGAAATTATTTTTAGCAACGTAGGTCAGCCTCTCAAAAAACCGCTCCACTATTATATTGAGCCTTTTACCAAAGACCAGCCGACAAAAGACAGTTTCGGATTGGGACTTTACATTGTCGATGCGATTTTACGAGAGCATGATTATGTATTGGCCTACGAACGACGGCGTGATGTAAATTGTTTTATTTTTGTCCCCATAAAACCACCTAAAAGGAAATAAACTATGAAAGAAATATTGATTACCAATGATGACGGATACGAATCGGCGGGATTGCTCGCACTGATAGAAGCAGTAAAAGATTTGGGACATATTACCGTGGTTGCCCCCTCAACCGAAAAATCGGCGTGCGGCCACTCTCTCACCCTCAATCGACCCCTTAGTTTTATCAGTGTTGAAGATGATTTTTACAAACTTGATGACGGAACCCCCAGTGATTGCATCTATCTTGCTCTTCATTCGATGTTCGAAGATCGTAAACCCGATCTCATCATCAGCGGGATTAACAAAGGTTCCAATATGGGTGAGGATATCACCTATTCAGGGACGGCAGCAGCGGCCATGGAGGGAATATTGCAAGGTGTTCCCTCCATCGCGATATCACAAGTGATGGATTTTACCCAGCCGATGGGGGATTTTGCCTTGGCGGCAAAAGCGATCCGAGCCCTTGTTGAAAAAATATTTGCGGGTGAATTTCCGTTGAAGGAGAGAGAATTTTTAAACGTCAATATCCCCTATGATGCGGAAGAACTGGAATTTGAAGTGACTTATGCAGGGTATCGACAGTATGGAAACGATGCCCATCTTCACCGTAACCCGCGAGGGATGGAATATTATTGGCTGGGGTTGCACCCGCTTGAATTCAAACCGAGAAGTAATCGTAAAGGGTTATGTGATTTCGAGGCGATTGAGCAGGGAAAAGTGTCGCTTACCCCTGTCAAACTCGATATGAGTGCGTACAAATCAATGGAAAAATTGCGAGCGTGGCTGTGAGAAATGCCCGAACCAAGCTCGTTTTTGGTGAAGAGACGTTTAACCAATTGCAAAACGCCAAAATCCTCCTTTTGGGTGTCGGAGGGGTCGGAAGTTTTTGTCTTGACTGTCTCTACCGTTCCGGTATACGCGATATTACGATCGTCGATTTCGACCGCTACGACCTCTCCAACCAAAACCGCCAGATACACTCGGAAGCTCATGAGGGAGAACTCAAAGTAGAAGCGTTAAAAACCCATTATCCTGAAGTGATCTCTATCGCGGAGAAAATCACCCCCGAATGGGTCGAAGCATTTGATTTCGAACCGTATGATTTGGTGCTGGATGCGATCGACGATCTGCGCGCCAAGATGGCCGTCATCGAAAAATGTTATCCGAAACTCATCAGTGCGGTCGGTTCTGCTAAACGTCTCGATCCCACAAAAGTTGAAATACGTCCTTTTAAAAAAACCGAAGGCGACCCCTTCGCCTCCAAGCTTCGGTACGAACTGCGCAAACGTAATTTCAAGGGCGATTTCCCGTGTATTTGCAGCAGTGAACTCCCTTGTATCAAAGAAAAAGGGAGTTTTGTAGGGGTCACGGGGACGTTTGGACTGGCGATGTGCTCGCTGGCATTGCGACGGATAGCAAACATCTCGTAACCCTCATGTTACCAAGAGTATTTATACTCACACTATGGAACCTTTACACGCACTTTATACTCACTACCTTAATGTGTTAGACATTGCCTTTCAGCCGATCGTTGATATTCACTCGGGGGCAATTTTCGGAGTTGAAGCATTGTTGCGCGAAACCGATACTCTGGGCTTTGAGACGATACATTCTTTTTTTGATCGTCTGTATGAGGATAATATTCTCTACACATTTGATCTTCGTTTGCGAGAAAAAGTCGTTGAGAAGTTTTGCACAATTCCGGACTATCAAAATCTGAAGCTTTTTTACAACCTTGATAATCGTCTGTTAGAGATGGCTGATTTCTCAAAAGGGAATACGTCTCGAATTCTGGGGCGTTACGGCCTCGATCATAAGATAATGGTATTTGAGCTCTCTGAACGTAACGAGATTGTGAATATTGACAATTTTACGCAGCTGATGCGTCACTATGAGCATGAAGGATTTTGTGTCGCGATCGATGATTTCGGAGTGGGCCAATCGGGTTATAAACTTTTGTACCATTGCACCCCTAATATCATCAAAATCGACCGTTTCTTTTTAAGTTCCATTGATAAAGACGCCAAGAAAAAGCTGTTAGTACGTCATATTGTTCAGCTTGCCACCCTGATGGGAAGCCGTGTGATTGCTGAGGGGGTGGAGACGGGAGAGGAATTGCGTGTCTGCAAAGAGGTAGGGTGCCATTTGGTGCAGGGGTATTTCGTGCAGCGCCCTACGCTTGTAAGTATCGAGATACTCCAAAAATACACCGCTGTTTCAGGTGATTTTTTGATCGATAAGCGCTCTAAAAGCGATCAAAATATTATTTTAAAACGGATTGAACCTCTTAAACCGATTGTGATCGGGGAGAGTATGGAATCGTTGCTGGATTTGTTAAAGCAAGACGAGAAGCAGTTTTTCGTCCCTGTGGTCGATACGCAGCACCATCCGATGGGGATTATTCATGAACATCGTCTTAAGTCATTGATTTATTCTCCGTACGGTCAGTCGTTGATTCAGAATCGTTCCTCCAACTTTTCGACACTGGAAACCTACATCGAACATATCCCCATTGTGGATTTAACGTTACCGCTTGAAACCATCGTTGAGCTCTTTTCCCTCTCTCAAAATGCCCCGGGAGTTTTGGTCATTGAATCGTCCAAATATATCGGATATTTAAGTGCGCGAGAGATGATTGAGGTGATTCATGAGCGTAACCTTATCCGAGCCCGTGATGAAAATCCACTCACACGATTGCCGGGCAATTTTATGATTAATGAATACATTGCCCATACGTTTGAGATGAAATATGACGCGGTATTGTGCTATTTTGATTTTGACCATTTTAAACCCTATAATGACTATTATGGATTTCGTAACGGCGATCGGGTGATTTTACTGTTTGCCGATTTGATGCGCAAGGTGATCTCACAAGAGTATTTCAAAGGGCATATCGGCGGGGATGATTTTTTTGGTGGGATTGTTTTGGATGAGACCAATACGTTTGACAAGGTATGCGGTGACATTGAGACATTGGTTCGTAAATTTGGAGACGATGTGCGTGAATTTTACGACGCTAAAGACAGAGAGAGGGAGTGTATCGTTACTGAAGACCGTTTTGGAGAAAAAAGAGAATTCAAACTGCTGAGTGTCAGTGCCGTTGTGGCGCATGTGGGTACTTCAACGACGATCCGCTCCGCAGAACAGCTCAATCAACTCTTTGCCCTTGAAAAAAAACACGCGAAAAAAGCCTTCAATCATATTGCGATCATCAATATCTAGGTTGCTGAGTAAATTTTGATTTTTAGCCTATATAAGGTTTGGTATAATGAGTCATTAGATTTTATTGGAGCATACCGTGGAGCAAAAAGAACCCATGACAAAATTCGGGTTTCAGCGTCTGGCAAATGAGCTGAATACCCTCAAAAACATCGACCTTCCGGAGGTTAATGCAGAGATTGATCGTGCGAAAGAGTATGGCGATTTAAAAGAAAACTCCGAATACCATGCGGCGCGTGAAAAACAAGCCTTTATCGGAACCCGTATCGCAGAGCTTGGAGAGGTGATTTCACGTGCGCAAATCGTCGATCCAAGCGAGCTTGAACATGCTCGTATAAGTTTTGGTTCTACGGTCGTATTGTGTAACCTTGATACCAACGAAGAGGTGACGTATACCATCGTCGGCGGGTGCGAAAGTAATCCTGAACGCGGGCTTATCTCCTTTAACTCTCCCCTTGCCAAGCAGCTTATAGGACGCGAAGAGGGGGATGAACTCAATGCAAAACTTCCCGGCGGTACCAAAAATTTTGAGGTGCTAGAGGTCAAATATCAGGAGATCGTCTTTGAATCTCATTAACGTTGGGATTATCGGAGTGAGTGGCTATACGGGCTTAGAGCTTGTTAAAATGCTCATTAACCATCCGATTTTTACCCTTGCGTACTGTGCCAACACAGAGGGTGAAACAACTCTTTGCGAACTTCATCCGGCACTTTTAGGTGTATGTGATATGGATGTTGAAAAGGTAGCTTTGGAGCGTGCTGCCTCGTTGTGTGAGCTGATATTTTTGGCACTTCCCCATAAAACGGCGATGAATACGGCCAAGGGGTTATTGGAACGAGGGGTAAAAATAGTCGATCTCTCCGCGGATTATCGTCTTACGCAAGAAAATTACGAAGCCTTTTATTGCGAGCATGAAGACAGTCAAAATTTA
>JAUYSQ010000174.1 GCA_030696285.1 Sulfuricurvum sp.
GAAACGGTGACAGCGTACGGTGATGTCATCGCCTCGAGTGTTATTTTATCCATAGGGGTGTATCTTCTTTATATTGTTTACAGTAACAAAATTCATTTGCATTCCCATGTCCATGATACTAAAAAACACGTTCATATTTGGTTCGGAAATGAACATGAACATCAATTAAACGGAGGGAGCAGTTCAGCCTTTAGTATCGGTGTTTTGATGGGAATCGGCGGGGTGCGCGGAATGTTGGTGACGCTTGGAATGATGCAGGGGCAAAGTATTGATTTTACGATGATTTTGGCATTTATTTTGGGGGTTATGGTCGTGTTTATGGCGTTTGGGTGGGTCATATTGTGGATCAATAAAGATATACTCACCAATATCAAAAATGTACGCCGTGCATTTGCTACGGTGGGTGCCGTTTCCGTCTTAGTCGGCGGGAATATGTTATTAGCGTGAAGTAATCTCTGCCCCGTATGGGGCAAGCTTTAGTGCCATAGCGGCTAGCGTAGCCAAAGGGATGTATTCCTTTGGCGTTCAAAACAATATTAAGGATTTTAAAAATGTGCAAAGATTGCGGATGTTCCATTACGGATCACGATCATCACCACGACCACGACGGTCATCATCACGATCACGGAGATCACGACCACCACTCCCATAGCCATCATGCGGCACATGAAACATTGCACCATAACCCGCAGCTAAATGATAAAAAAACGATTGATGTTATCAAGAAAATTTTGGATAAAAACGATCAAGAAGCACAGCATAATCGGGAACATTTTGACGATCATCATGTCTTGGCGATTAATCTTATGAGTTCTCCGGGAAGCGGTAAAACGGCACTTTTGGAAGCAATGGTTGGATTAGCGCCATTCAAATATGCGGTCATTGAAGGGGATTTGGAGACGTCGCGTGATGCCGATCGTCTCAAAGCCAAAGGGATAAGTGCGGTTCAAATTCAAACGGGAAGCGCGTGCCATCTGGATGCGTTTATGGTTCATAAAGGGTTACATGACCTGCCAATCGCGGATTTGGACATCTGCTTTATCGAAAATGTCGGCAATCTCGTCTGTCCGGCGAGCTATGATGTCGGATCGCACCTCAATATTGTGTTGGTCTCTATCCCCGAGGGGGAAGATAAAATTGCCAAATATCCGGTGATGTTCCGTCAAGCCGATCTGATCCTTTTTACGAAAACCGATTTGCTCCCTTATTTTAAATACGATATGGAACGTGAACGTGCTGAAGCACGAAAAATCAAACCGGGTGTCGATATTTTAGAGGTCAATATTAACGATGAAGCGTCTATTTTAAGAGTGATTGACTGGATTGAATTTAAACGAAAGATGAGAGCCTAAACATGTGTTTATCAATACCGTCAAAAGTGGTCAAAATTGACACGGAGCTTAATATCGCGACCGTCGATACGATGGGGGTACAGCGAACGGCGAGTCTGGAACTGATGGAAGAGGGATCGGTTGTTATTGGAGATTATGTGCTGCTTCATATCGGTTTTATTATGAACAAAATCGATGAAGAGGATGCGATGGAGTCGTTGCGGGTCTATCAAGAGATTCTCGAAGCGTTGGATGAAGAAGAGCGTCGAGCCTTGGTACTGGAAGATGACAATTGTCCCAATAGGGAAGCTCCATGAACTCGCTGGAGTTAAAAGATTTATATGACGGGTTTCGCAATCCCGATGTCATTAAAAGCTTCCAAAAACTGATTGCAAAAGAGGCGAATAAGCTGCCTCGTACCATCAATATCATGGAAGTATGCGGGGGGCATACCCATACGATTATGAAATATGGTCTCACCCAATTGCTTCCCAAAAATATTAATTTTATCCATGGTCCAGGCTGTCCTGTGTGCATTATGCCCAAAGAGCGAATCGATCATGCGTATGTGCTGGCACAGCAAAGCGATGTTATTTTGCTCACGCTTGGGGATATGATAAAAGTTCCCGGAAGTCACGGCTCTCTCCAAGATGCAAGAGCCAAGGGGGCAGATGTACGCTATGTCTATTCTCCGATGGATGCGCTCAAAGTAGCCGAAGAAAACCCGGATAAAAAAATCATTTTCTTTGCGATCGGGTTTGAGACGACCACCCCGATGACGGCGGCACTGCTTGATGTAGTGATTAAGCGCGGGATTAAGAATATCTTTTTTCATATCAATCATGTCACCGTACCTGAAGTGATGACAGAGCTAATCGATAGCCGCGATGAACACGTCAACAGCTATGATCATCGCATTGATGCATTTATCGGTCCTTCGCATGTTAGCGTCATCAGCGGATCGAAAATATATGAAAAGTTTCCCAAAGAGTACGCTATCCCTGTCGTCGTTGCGGGGTTTGAACCTGTCGATGTGATGGAAGCGATCTATATGATGGTCAAACAGTTTAATGAGGGGCGCAGTGATTTGGAAATCCAGTACAAACGGCTCGTCACCTCAGAGGGGAATCTCAAAGCGCAAGCGCTGATCGAGCATTATTTCGAGAAAGTCGATTTGTTCAAATGGCGAGGGATGGGCAATGTCCCCAACAGCGGGTTAAAGCTTCGGGATGAATTTGCGCCGTACGATGCGGAGGTATTGTTCAAAGAGATACTCCCGTATGAAGAGATCGATGATCATAAGCTTTGTATTTGCGGCGACATTTTACGCGGGTTTGCCAAGCCTCAGGAATGTACGGTGTTTGGAACGGCGTGCAAACCGAGTTCTCCGTTGGGAAGCTGTATGGTCAGCAGTGAAGGGGCGTGTGCCGCCTACTATAAATACGGGAATCTATTATGACAAAAAATATTGTACTGGCCCAAGGCAACGGCGGAGAAGAAAATGCCGAACTCATCTCTAAAATCTTTTACAAACATTTCAAAAATGAGATTTTGGAAAAAAGTGAAGATGCTGCGATCATCGACGGGGGAAGATTAGCATTTACCACCGACAGTTTTACCGTCAGTCCCATCTTTTTTGACGGTGGGGATATCGGGAAGTTAAGCATTTGCGGAACGTGCAATGATTTGGCGATGATGGGGGCGAAACCGACGTATATGACGTGTGCCGTGATTGTTGAAGAGGGATTTCCCGTTAGTGATTTGGAAAAAATTGTCCGGTCAATGAAAAAAGAGCTCGATATTAACGGTGCGGTAATCGTGTGTGGGGATACGAAAGTCGTCCAGAGAGGGGCTGTCGATAAGATTTTTATCAATACGACAGGGGTCGGTGTCGTTCAAAAAAGCGGAATATCATCGAATTGTGTCACTGAAGCCGATACGATTATTATTTCCAATCAAATAGGCAAGCACGGTGCGACGATTTTCGCCAATCGTGAGGGGATGGAGTTTAGCTCTGCGTTGCAAAGCGATTGCACCTCACTGTGGCCATTGGTCGAAAAACTCCTCGCTGAAGGTATCCAAATTACGGCAATGCGCGATGCTACGCGCGGCGGTGTTGCGGCGGTACTGAATGAATGGGCGAAGCAATCGAAGGTGTGTATCGAAGTAAATGAAGAGACGCTTCCGGTGAGTGATGAGGTACGGGGAATCTGTGAAATCCTTGGATTTGAAGCGTACAATCTCGCGAACGAGGGGACATTTGTCCTTGCGGTGAAGAGCGAAGATGCCCTGAGAGCGGTAGAGATTTTGCAGGGCTTTGAAGAAGCACATCATGCGGCGATTATCGCTCAGGTAACCCATCAGTATGACGGACGTGTCGTCTTATTAAGCGCATGGGGATCAAAGCGGTTTATGGATTTACCTACGGGTGAGCTATTACCTCGAATATGTTAAAAGAGTAAAAAAAGATGCGGGTTTTATTGGTGGTCAGTGTGTTTAATTCGCTAACTCAGCGTATTTTTTGTGATCTTCGCGATCGCGGGGAAACGGTCGGTGTCGCCTTTGCCATTAATGACTCTCAGCTCATGGAAGAGGTTATCGCATTTGAACCCGATTTTATCCTATCGCCGTTTTTAAAAAAGCGGATTCCCGAAGAAATCTGGAGCACTATCCCCACCTTTATCATCCATCCCGGAATCGCGGGAGATCGTGGAGCGCATGCGCTCGATTGGGCTATTATGAAAGAAGAGAAGCGTTGGGGAGTGACAATACTGCGGGCAAACGGTGAATACGATGCGGGGGATATTTATGGGCATGGTACGTTTATGATGCCAAAAGCCAGCAAAGCTTCTATCTACCGTAATGCAGTGAGCACCCTTGCATCAAAACTGGTGGAGGAGCTGTTTGCGTCGCTTGATGATTCTTCTTTTGTTCCCCTGTCACAACATGAGCAGAGTTTGCTTGGATCAGCTCATTTGGTAATGACACAGCAGGATCGTCGCATCCATTGGGAGAGTGACACTACCGATGGGATACTCAAAAAAATTCATACAGCAGACAGCCATCCGGGGGTCGTCGATACCATTTTGGATTTGGAGTGTTTTTTGTATGGGGCGCACAAAGAGGCAACATTGAGAGGCGGGATCAAAGAGATTTTGGCGAAGCGCGATGGAGCAATTTGTATCGGGACGAGAGACGGAGCGATTTGGATTTCGCATCTTAAAGAGCGGAAGAGCCCCAGTATCAAACTCCCCGCTACGTATGTGCTCAAAGATCGGCTCAAAGGGGTGAGAGAAGATCGGTTGCCGCTATTTGTCGATCCGACATTGGAAACGTTTAAGGAGATCACTTTTTATCAGCGGGATGAAGTAGGGTATCTCGGATTTGATTTTCATAACGGGGCGATGGGTGCGCATCAGTGTGTCCGATTAAAATACGCGTTTGATCATCTCAAACAATCGGGTATCAAAGTGTTGGTATTGCTGGGGGGAACCGATTTTTTTTCCAACGGTATCCATCTCAATATCATGGAAGATTCCAAAAAATCGGATGAGGACGGATGGTCGAATATCCACTCCATGAATGAGGTGGTCAAATCGATTTACCTGTGTGAGGACGTCTTAACCGTGAGTTCTCTGCACCGAAATGCGGGAGCAGGCGGGGTGTTTTTAGCTCTTGCGGCCGATCATGTCGTTGTCCGCCAAGGGGTTGTCCTCAATCCCCATTATCAGACACTCGGATTGCACGGAAGTGAATACTGGACGTACACATTGCCACACCGTGTCGGAACAGCTAAAGCCAAGGAACTGATACGTGCGTGTTTGCCGATCAGTGCCAAGCGTGCGTATTCGATCGGTTTAGCCGATGCGTTGCTGTCTGAAGAGGATGAACACTATTTTGAAGAGCTTCATCTTTATTGTCAGAAACTGTATGCGGATGAAGAGAAATATTATGAGCTGTTGAACGGCAAGTGTGACACGATCAATGATCCCGCTTTTTTGGATGAACTCCAACGGCATCGCGAAAATGAACTCGAGCAGATGTATCCGAGTTTTTACGAGGCGCATAGCGATTTCAACCGTTTACGAAAAGAGTTTGTCTATAAGCTTTGCCCGATTCAAAC
>JAUYSQ010000177.1 GCA_030696285.1 Sulfuricurvum sp.
ACTTCATCAATACAGAGGGGACCATGACCATTCATCCCAAAGATGAAGGGAAAAATAAATCAGGTCACGATTACATCGACCACATCCGTGCCGACAAAGCGGGAGGAATTTATGAATATGTATCGGCAACGACCGGTCAAGATAAAATCGCTGCATACCGCTATATTCCTACCTGGGATATGTGGGTGATCCCCGGGATTAACACGGCCGATTATTTTGATGCTCTTCAATCGAGCTTCTTTCAATGGTTCGCATTTTTAGGGAGTTTTTTAGCTCTCCTCTTGATTGCGATTAACTATATTTCCGGCACCAGTATCATCCATCCGATCGAAGAGCTCGATAAGGTCTCATCCGATTTAGCGCATGGAAACGGGGATTTGACCAAACGACTTCCGATCCTCAATAAAAACGATGAAATCGGAATCGCGAGTTCCTACCTCAATACGTTTATTGCTAAAATCCAAGTGACGGTCAACGATACCAAGCAGATCACTTCCTCTGCCGTCCACTCTACCACGACGCTCAATACCGCCGCCGCCAACCTAACCCTTCAATCCCAAACCAGTAATACTATCGCCCAAAACACCAGTGCTACTGCTTCAGAGATTCATCACTCTATCGAAAACAATGTGGCCATGGCTCGAAACACCCTGGAAAACAACCAAAACAGCGCCAAGGAACTCGAAGAAGTGCGCCTTATCGCTCACGCCATAACCCAAGAAGTTTACAATGCAACACGCATGAGCGACGATTTGAACGAACGTTTTGCGCAGCTCTCTCAAGAGGCGGCGAGCGTTAACGGTGTTTTAAATATCATCTCCGATATTGCAGGTCAAACCAATCTCCTCGCACTCAATGCCGCTATCGAAGCAGCACGAGCCGGTGAGCACGGACGCGGCTTTGCTGTTGTCGCCGATGAGGTGCGCAAACTCGCAGAACGTACCCAAAAAAGCCTCACCGAGATCAACTCCATCATCTCCGTAGTGATTCAGTCAATCTCCGATTCTTCTGATATGATGAGTGCCAACGGAGAAAACATCGAACGCCTTGCCGAAAAAAGCTCAGAAATCGATGTTAAGATTGACTCAACAACCAAAGTATTGCACGCCAATGTTGCAACCAGCATACAAAGCGTCGAAAGCTCAGAAGTAATGGCCAGCAAAATCAATACGATCATTTCTCATGTTTCTGAAATGTCGAATCTCTCTCAAAGCAACCAAGAAGAGATTAAACAAATCTCTAATATTGCAGGTGAACTGTACAGTGCCGCAAGTGATCTGAATGCTAAACTGGGGCAGTTTAAAAGTTAAGTAGCTATAATTCGCCACATTTTTTAAAGGCAGAGCATGCACGCACCTCGTGGGTTTGGTAGAAACTATTTTTCGTTAGCTGCCATCCAAGCCTACGCCTCTGAGGTTCGACTTCTTCAAATAATTACGCAAATCGAATGGATTTGCCCCACCCATCCTATTCACACATATTCTACTGTTTCCCCTCCCGATAACGATTAATTTTACTCTTCCGTCATTCCCGTGAAGACGGGAATCTAGCTGGATCCCCGCCTTCGCGGGGATGACGAATATCAAAATTAAAATAATCATTATCATAAGGATACCCATGTTTACAAAAACAACTCTTTCCCTTGTCGCCTGCGCGACACTCGTTGCCTCATTAGGGGCTGATACCCTTACCCTTGACCCTATCGTGGTCAGTGCCTCAAAAACGGAACAATCTCTCAAAGAAACCACCGCTAACATTGATGTTATTACGCACGAAGAACTCGAAGAGAACCACATCACCTCCGTAATGGAAGCGCTCCGTATCCTCGGAAATATTCCCATCGCACAAAGTGGCGGGATAGGGCAAACGAGCTCCTTCTTTCAACGAGGATTTAGTTCTGACAATACAGTAGTATTGATCGACGGACTCCGCTACAATGATCCGACCACGACCAAAGGACAAGCACAACTCGAACACTTGATGGTCAATGACATTGAACGTATTGAGATTTTAAACGGCGCTCAAAGCGGTATTTGGGGAGCGAATGCAGTTGCCGGTGTTATTAATATTATCACCAAAAAAGCGACCGAAAAACTACAGCTGGGCGGAACACTGGAATATGGCAGTTACGCTACAAGTAAAATTGGAGCAAACATTTCTCAAAAACTAGGAAATCTTTCTTATTATGTTGGGCTAAATCAACTCAAGTCCAATGGTTTTTCTGCCCAAACACCACGCGGAGAAAATCCTGAAGATTATGAAGCTGACGGTTATAAAAATCAAACATTCAATGCAAAACTTGGGTATGACATTACCGCATCCGATACACTTCGGGGACAATTTACCTTTATCGACGCAAAAGTCCAATACGATGGCAACGACCCTTTTACCTATGCGCCATTGCCCAATAGCAGTACCAATGAAGTCCATCAAATCAACAGCCTCGGCTCACTCGGCTATCGTCATAGTTTTAATGCCGATAATTACATCGATGCCTCATATGCACTGACATCATTTGACAAAAAAGACCCTCTTGGATATACAACAGCATTCAAAGGAACCAATAAAGAGCGCACTCTTTTGGGGTCATTTCACTATGCTCCCAATTCATCGGTTGTCTTAGGCGGCAATACCCTTACTTCCAAAGATACCATCAGCTCTCATGAACTCGATTCAAAAGGGGTGTTTTTAACCAACACAAACCGTTTTGAAAACCTCATCCTAACCGAATCACTCCGTCACGATATGTATGATACGTTTAACGATAAAACAACGGGGAAAATCGGGGTAAAGTACCTTTTTGCCAACAATATTACACTAAGCGGCAACTACGGCACCGCATACCGAACACCCTCTCTTTATGAGCTTTATGCAGGATATTATGGTAATCCTAACCTACAACCCGAAACAACCAAAAGTTTCGATATGACACTGCAATACAAACATCTAAGCCTAACCCATTATAATAATCTCGTCGATAATCTTATCGGCTACAATCCGTCTACCTATGTAAACGAGCAAGTCAGTGGAACATCGCGATTCAAAGGGTATGAAGTGCGCTATAACAACTCAATCAGCGAATTGTTCTCTATTGATCTATCCTATACTAAACTGTCCGCGAAAGACAAAGATGGCAAATATCTCATCCGACGCCCGCAAGAGAGTGCTATGGGTTCTCTTTCCTATTATCCGATGTCAACACTTTCTTTGGGAACAACTATCAATTATATTGGAACCCGCCCCGATACGGATTACACGACCTATCCCTTTACAGCAGTGCAAACGGGACGTTATACCCTTGTTAGTGCTGTAATGAATTATGATTTAAATTCAAATATCACTCTTTATCTCAAAGGAGATAATCTGACCGACAAACGTTACCAAGAAGTGGACGGATACGGAACTGCCGGACGAAGTGTTTACACAGGTTTAAACGCTAAATTCTAATGAAACTTTTATTTCGCCCCTACCTCCGCTACAAATTTCTCAATTCCCTCTTCACGGGAGTAGTCGGAGGATCCGTCTTTACCATTTACAGCTCTCTAAGCCCTATCACCTTTTCCATCGGGGGGATACTCCTCGCACTGGGGCTGATGGGAATGGCATACGCCTATCATCGACTCATGAAATTAGAGTATTTTTTCCGCTTTTCACTCGGTGCAGAACTTGTCATGCTTGCAATGCTCACCTGTTTTCTCATATTTTCAGAATATCAGGAAACCGCTTTAATCGTGTACGGTGCCTATCAGCTCTCGTTTATGGTGGGGGGATATCTAGTGCGTGCCGAAACCCATTTTGCCAGACGAGCCCGTATCATGGGGTGGATCGATGTGGCCAAACAGCAAGGCTATCTCGCGGGATTGCTACTGTCGTATGGATTTTATAAAAGTCTTGAATTTTACGGCTTAACGCAAGCGATCACCCAAGTGTATTGGCTTCATCTGGCTCTTTTACCGCTCGAAATGGTTATTATCCTCTTATTAGTGCGAGCATTTAAATCATGACCTACAAAGAGTGGTTTGAGTCGCACGCCTCCAAGCACACTGTTATAATGAAAAAATTAACCCACCTAAGTGATGCAGCGGTGATTGAGTATTTTCGTTTTGAAAATATGGTTATAAATGAACCCACTTTTTGCCTCCTCTACCGCTCAAATAAAAAATGTCATGATACAAAAGAGCTCAATTGTTATTGGTGTGCCTGTCCTTATTTTAGGTTCAACGATGAGGGGATAAAACAGGTAGATGAAAAAACGCTTTATAGCCTTTGTTCTATCGAGAGTAAAAGCGGAGGTCAGTTTATAAATGGCACAACTATCCATCAAGACTGTACCGGATGCTTGATTCCGCACAACGAAGAGACCCTAAAAAAGCATTTTCATCGAAATTGGCGTATCACTATGGAAAAAGCACCGTGCGATTAGGGTAAAATAAACAATCACAATTTTTGAAGGGCGGCAATGCGCACAATTTTACTGCTTATCGCATTGTCCTCTCTCCTTTTTGCCAAACCTTTGCCCCTCCTTTTTTCGGGTAATGACAAAATTTCTTCGCGTGATCTCTACGATATTCTTGGGCTTCGGCTCCCTTATCCGCTCGAAGTATGGGAAAATAAACCCGTTATCGAATCTCTTCATATCTCTCAGAGCATCACTGCCCTCACCAGCTATTATCGTTCCCGTGGCTATTTTGAAGCCAAAATCACCGCCATCGATACCAATGAGTCTATCACCTTGAACATCCAAGAAAATAGCCCCATTCACGTTAGCGATATTCAGATCAACAGCACTCTCAATATTGAAAAAGCGGTTGAACTTTCTCCTGACGATCTGTTTGATCAAGAAAAATTTAGCGCTACCAAAACCAAAATCAAAAAACGGTATCACGAGGCAGGGTACTGCAACGCTACGTTTAACTCAAAAGCATGGGTTGACACCCAAACGCATGAAGCCCATCTTCTGTTTGAAGCAACCCCCAATGAGCCCTGCACCTTTGGAGCTATCGTCGCTACGTCAACTCCTAATATTGATGGAAACCTCACTGCTTCCCTTCTCCGTTTTAAAGAGGGGGATCCTTATAATCTCGAAGCGATCCAAAAAAGCTATGAGGCCCTCTATGCCCAAGAGGCGATTGCGCGCGTCTCCATCAATGATACCGACAGGATCGGCAGCGTCGTCCCCATCACATTGGGGATTGAAGAGGTAGAGAAACCGATACGATTTACTACGGGGTTGGGATACAGTACCGATCAGGGGATAGGGGCGCAAATAGGGATCAAGCATCGTAATTTTCTAGGAGATCTCAAAACCCTTTCCCTCGACGCAAAATACACACAAATAAAAGAAAATGCTTCCGCCGTCCTCTCCGTCCCGCTCCAAAATCGTCTCTCTGCCCATGGTGAAGTGGGGTATGTAAATGAGCAATTCGAAGGTTACCGTTCTCAAAGCGTCTTTGAAAAACTCACCCTAAAGCATCAAGATATCCCTTCGTCCGTTCTGGTAGCCCTCCTCTTCGATCAGGCCAAGACCTACCAAAGCACCAATATTGAGGCGTTTCCTGAGAGTAATCTGTTTATCCTCTCCCCTATCGCTGAAATCAATATCGATACCCGCGACAAACTTCTCGAACCCACCAGGGGAAACTGGATCAACGCCAAAGCTCAAGGCTCGATACTCTCATCGTACTCTGATGCTACCTATTTTAAAACCCTTCTCTCGGGCGCGCACATTCAAAGCTTCGGCGACCATATTTTAGCTGCAAAAGCACACTGGGGGGTCTTGCGAACGTATGAGGGGCAAGTACCAAGCGCTTACCGATTTTATGCGGGGGGGATGAACAGCAACCGCGCCTATACGTATCGTGATTTAGGACCCAAAGATCTCAACGGTGATCCACTGGGATTTAATTCCCTGCTTGAAGGGACGCTCGAGTATCGTTTCCCCATCTATGATCCGATCCGGGGGGTGCTGTTCAGTGATCTTACTTACGGTTCCGACAATTATTTTCCCGACTACAAGATCCCCTATTGGGGAGTGGGTGCAGGCTTACGATACTCCACTCCGGTGGGTCCCATCGCAATCGATGTGGGTGCTAATCCCAACGATTTTGGACAATATACCATCCATTTTCGGATAGGGGAACTGTTTTGATTTCTAACCATCATAATTCACACAACCCTCCACAAACGGATACAATAAAAAAACCGCATCGTAACCGTCTTAAAAGAGGACTAAAACACCTTTTTGTGGCGATTCACGCACTTTTGATTATGGGGATACTGCTCGCCTCTGCTCTCTTTTACATCGCCTTTCGTCCCGATGGGCTCTCTCTTGTGAGCACCTATATCCTCTCTCCTTTGGGTATTCAGACAACAAAAACTGAGGGCTCACTCACCGATGGTGTCACGCTTCATAATCTCCACACTCGAACCATCGACGCGAAAACCCTCACGCTGGATTATAATCTCACAGCCATTTTAAAAGGAAAGCATGTCGTTGATTCGATTACAATTGATGGCTTGCGGATTCACTTGGATGATTTTATCAGTGACAACGACACTCCGTCCCTTCCCCTCCCGACGTTTGCCCTTAAAAGTGTCAAACTGACAAAACTGCAACTGATTAGCACCTATCCCATAGAACTCAATATCGATGCTCAAAATGGTTCTTTCGATGGAGATAGCCTCAATTTTAAAACGCTCAAAGCAACGATTCTAAGCCGTTACGCCAGCGGAGCATTATCAGGGCAAATTAAAAACAACTCCATCACTGGGACAGGGATCGTCTATCCCAACGCATCACAGCTTGACCAATACGTTGCAGAGTTCACCACCCTCCCCGTCGCTCAACGAATAGAGATTACCGAACTCTCCAATTCAAGAGTACAGCTGAAAACCGTACTTGATCATCTGAGTGCCAATTTTAATCCCAAACTATCGCTTCAAAACATTACTCTTTTTATGGATTATCACTACAAGAATCATTACCTCGATTTTGATGGTATCCATACCCTCTTACGGGAAGATGACCGCATTCAAATAGCCCAAAAACTTCGCTACAATCTCAACGGGACAACCACGACGACGCTTGAGGGGCTCATCACCTCATCACGCCCCATCCCCACAAAAATCATCACAGGGCAGTTTAGAGATGACCCCCATGGGCTTGCGGGAAAAGTAATTTTAGGAGGGAGTGATTTATCGCTCCAAAGCAGTGATTACAAACAGTTTGCATGGCACCTCAATAGCCGCAATCCAACCCTTGATTTTCTCCCTCTTCTCCCCGAAAAACTTAAAAACTCCTATTTCAACGCGACCGCACACGGAAGCTATACGTTGAGTACAAAAACCATAGCAGGAACCTTTAACGCGAGTCACAACCACGGCGATATCAACGGAACGCTCCATATTCACGACGATGACGTTCGTCTAAGCGGCAAGCTTTTACTCTCCCAAGATGCCCCCACATGGAAAGATTGGGAGTTCAAACCCCCTCTAAAAATAGACCTATCGATTTCCCATAACACCAATACAGATTTCACCAACATTAGCCTCAGTGGAGACGATTTAGCCCTTTCACTGGAGAAAACACCCGAGAGGGTCAAAGGCTCGGGTAACTATTTGGGAACCTATTTTGATCTCAATGGGACCCTCAGCGATATGAGATTCACCTCACTCACCCCATCAATGGCAAAAACACTCTCTCTGATTCCCTCTATTACCCTCCCTGAGATGGAGTATTATGATGCTGAAATACGGACCACCACCCACATCACGATCGATACCGAGATTAGTGCCCATACGGATATTGAAATACCATGGTATGCCATTGTCTTAGATTCCCGTCGCCAGTACAGCGGTACCAACAACACCATGACACTTCACTATAATGACGGTAACATTGTCATCGACAAATACCATCTTGACATTGCCGATCACCCGATTTTTTCCAACAATGCTTCCTATCTTCATATCGATCCTGCCGGGACTCTCATCGTCGATGAGGTACGGATATTCGATGAACTTCGCTTAAACGGTACTATCGAACCAAGTACCCTTGCCACGAATCTCAACCTTAAATCCGAACGTTTTAGCTACAATGGACCGGAAGGGGAAGCCCACATCGCTACAGATTTACGCTTCACTCGCGATGCCAATGCCTCTCAAAATCTCGAAGGTTCTCTCACTATTTTGGATGGTAAAATCATCTATTTACCTTTTCAGCAGTTTAAAGTAATGGACGATGACATTATCATTATCCAAGATATCCGTCCTCCAAGCACCTCTTTGTTGGCAATGAATATTCAAATCATCTCCAAGCGCCCCCTAGAATACAAAACCAAAGAGCTTAGCTTCCAGTTCATCCCCGATCTTACCCTCTGGAAAGATCCGCTGGGACCCGTACAAATACTCGGAATGATAACCATCCCCTCTGGAACCGCTACGAGCAATGGCAAACACTTTGAGATCAAATCCAGTGAAATTTATTTTGGCGGAAATGTCCCTCTTAATCCCTATTTGAATCTTACAATAGAACATGAGGTTGATTACAAAAAAATTCAAATCTACATCAACCATACTCTCGATTCCCCTATCTTTTTATTCAACTCCGACCCCGTCATGAGCCAAAATGACATTATGAGCTATCTCCTCTTTGGGACTCCCGCCAGCGCCGCATCCAGCAGTAGCGGAGGCTCACCCACCGTTCGTGCCGATGCTACCAATTTTATGTTGGGTGCGGGTCTCAAAGGGCTTATCGGAGGAGTCACCAAAATCCAGCTCGACACGATGAATATCCTCACCACCAAAGAGGGGGGGATGGGGTTTGAGGTAGGAACACGTCTCAATAAAGATTTTCGTATTCTCTATAAAAACGATACTATTTCAAGTGTTTTAATCCAATACACTGTCAATAGATGGCTCCGCCTCGATGCCGATATCCATGAACTGGGTCAGGGAATAAATGCCGTCTACGTCAAAGATTTTCATGATTTTCTCCCACATAATCCACCCAAAGTGAAGGCCAATGCAGTAAAACCTTGATAAAAATCAATGTTTTACATTGCTTCACATGTTATACTCACAAAAAAAATGGAGCAGTTTTATGATTTTAGAATTTATGAGAGACGATCACCGTGCATGCGACCACTTCTATACCGCAGCAGAAAATGCCCTTGCCGATAAAAAAACAGACGAAGCAAAAGAACTATTTAACCAATTTTACAACGCCACCAACCATCACTTCGATATGGAAGAAAAACAACTCTTCATAACCTTTGAACGTCGTACAGGGATGATGGGAGGTCCGACACAGATGATGCGTTATGAGCATCAACAGTTACGGGCACTGCTTGAATCGATGTTACGCTCACTGAATGAAGGCAAAGTCGATGATTTCTTCGGACAAGGCGAATCGATGATGATTATGCTCCAGCAGCACAACATGAAAGAGGAGCAAATGCTCTACCCGATGATCGATCAAACCCTCGGAATGGATGGGGAGCTGATGGTACAAACCCTGCGAGAGATGCCCCAATGATTCTTTTGGATGTCCGCGAATTGGATCATCCGCTTCCTCTGGAAATGACCATCGATGCCTTCAAAAAACTTTCAAATTCTGACGTTCTTCGGTTGATCCACCGACGTGAACCGATTCCGCTGTTTGAGATACTGGCAAAAAACGGCGGTTTCTATCTTTCGCAGGAAATCAGTGACGGCGTATGGCACATCACCATCACCCGAGACCCGCACCTAGATCTGGAACTATACCGTGTTTAACGGTCTCTCGCTGGATCAAGCACCTCCTATTTCAGTGGTGCTCCGTTTTTTTATCACCCTTCCTCTCTTCGGGCTCAGTGTGAGTGCTCTTATGATTTTTTTTCCCTCTGAAATCCTTACCGCAAACCATCCGATCTCCCTCGCGAGTATTCATCTACTGTTTTTAGGGATGATTTCCATGGGGATGATCGGCGCACTGTTTCAAATGCAAAGCGTTTTAGGGGGAGCTCCGATCCCCTCACCGCTGGGAAACTCGATTATTATCCACACGTTGCTAACAGCGGGAATCTTTGCATTGGCAAGTGCTTTTATGTTTCAAGTGCCGACATTGTTTATCATAGCTGCCGTACTTCTGGGCAGTGCCATTGTTTATTTTGCCCAAATTCTTTTGCCCTTATTGCTAAGAAAAATGGCACATAACACCCTTCAGGGAATGCGCTTTGCCATTGTATCGTTGCTTATTACCGCCATTTTGGGGATTGTAATGGCAACATCGTACGCCAATGAAACGTTCGGTGACTCTCACGCCCTCCTGCGAGCCTCCCACTACTCCATCGGACTCATAGGCTGGGTAGCCGCACTCATCATCTACGTCGCCTTTCAAGTCGTCGAGATGTTTTACGTCACAACTCCCTACAGTGATTGGTGCAAACACAACGTCAAACGCCTACTTGCCGCGTCACTTTCCCTCAAAATTCTTTGGCTCTTTGCAGCCTTACCCTTTGTGTGGGTGTTTGATGGTGTTATCATCATGGTATTGATAGGATTTTCCACAACAACGATGAAACGGTTGCGAAGCCGCAAACGACGTGTTAGTGATGTGAGCATTTGGTTTTGGATATTAGGGATTGGTTTGCTGATGATTGCTCTACTCTCGCATTTGGGTAGTATGCTAAACATATACCCTCTATTGGAGCCCATGAGCTTAATTGCTTTTGCCCTCTTTTCCCTCTCGATCATTTTAGGAATGATGGGAAAAATCATCCCGTTTTTGGTATGGTTTCACCTTAACTCTGCCGGCTATATGGAAACCCCCATCATGTCCAACGTGATTCCCCAAAAACGTTTAAAGATGACCTTTTGGCTTTTTTGCAGTATGGCGCTTACCGCCCTTATTGCCCCGTTTTATCCCTTGATTTTGATCGTATCAGGTCTGTGTGGAGTTATGCTGTTCTCGGTAGTGCTTTTTAATCTGACAAACGCTGCAAAACTCTATCGCAGCATTCTTGTAAACGGGACAAAATTCACCTTTGAGCCTTAATTTCGGCTCATAATCTTCTCTTTTTCCTGCTCAAATTCCGCTTCATTGAGAGCACCACTGTCATAAAGCTGTTTGACCCGTTCTAAATCATTGTATTTTTGGTTGGAATTGAGGGTCTCTTGCGGAAGTTTCGTCGAGTTTCCGAGAATAACATACAAAATAAATCCAAGAAGCGGTATAAAAAACACCAATAGAAACCAAACGATTTTGATACCGATGTCTTTAAAATCAGATCGGATAATATCCACCAACGCCCATACCCATAACGCAAAGATAGAAAGCCCCACCAGCAGCCAAAAAAGTCCAAACATCATTATCGAATCTTCCATTCTAAACCCCTTTTTATTCCGTGCGAGTAACGATTATTGTAGCATAGATTTAAAAACGCATCCAACCAAAAAGGTTTAGCATTATACGTAAGGTTTTTCAGCTTAGGTTAACGTTGTTATATGATAGAATAATAATTAATATACTTGATACGTCTGATAATAATCTTCTAAGTTCAGGTAATCTTACCCCTTAAGGAAATAGGATGAAAACGGCACAGTTATTTAAACTCTCTTTCTTCTTCTCTGCTCTTCTGTTCACACTTAATCTCGAAGCGAATCCAACGTTTGCCCGGCAGTATGACCTTGCTTGCAGCAGTTGCCATACACAGGCACCCGCGTTAAATGATATGGGTCTTGGGTTTTTGAGAAATGGTTTTAGAATGTCTTCAGCCGATATTACCACTCTGCAAAGACTAAGGGACACAAATAGTTCCAACCATTATTCTCCGATCGGTGCGATTATCGGCCTTTCCGCCAATTCTAATAGTGATGGAGTCAATCAGCTGGTTAAGCTCTATCTCTCTGGAACACTAACGGACTCACTATCCTTTATGGCATTAACCAAAGAGTCCTTTAGCCCTCAAAAACAAGGTCAAGAGCTGTTTCTTTCCACTAATTCTCAGTTGTATGCTCAGTATAACCTCTTAGAGTCCAAACATGTTTTTAGAGCTGGACTGCTTTCACCATTAACACAATTGGGAAACATTGAAAGAAGTATGGGACATTCAGGATTGCATATTAATGATTCTCATGGAAACAGGTATGTTTCTCCTTTACAGAATACCAATATCAAGAAAATAAAAGGGGCTGAATACTCTTACCTGTCTGACAATAATATACTCCTGCTTGTCTCGTACGGGGAAACAACAAACAGTGGCCCGGAAGATGATCTAGCCTCTGATTATTCCGATAGTTCTAGCCATAGTAGCAATCAAACAGAAAACACAGACAATAAAGCATTTTTGGGTGGTATAACCTATAAGACGGAATCAAACTATAAAGTAGGGTTGATTTACAATCAAATTGATCTCAAAGATACTAACCAGTATTCTCTCCTCGTACCCATTGAAAAAGAGTATCCTCATTTTATATGGAACAGCGCCTTCGTCTATGTTAATGCGTTGGAGGGTACCTATGTGGGCCTTGAAAATGTTTTTACCGTCCCCTTGCGAGATATGGAACACCTTAAAATCATAGTCAATGCAGATAAAGATCAAAATAATGGCACCAATTTTGGCTATTCATTGGGCTATACCAATATCTATAAAATGTTTATCTTTTCAGCCGTTGCCGGTCGTGTCAATACTGAAACATTCACTGAAAACAAACTCAACGGTGCCATCAATATTATTTTTTAAACTTTTGGAAATAGAAAAGATATCTCGATATTTGGATTGGTGATTACTTTTAGTCTGGTGTAGTTTTTCGAAAATTGGGACCAGCGTGAAAACTTGAAAAAAATTATTTTTTTAAAAGGTTTTGAAGTTTCGTATTTAAGGGGTTTGTAGATGGTGGACCCTAGCGGGATCGAACCGCTGACCTCGTCGCTGCCAGCGACGCGCTCTCCCAGCTGAGCTAAGGGCCCAAAAGAGTTCTTTTGGATGGGATCTGAAATTATGCCCTTTCTGTACTTAATTTTTGTTTGGATGTTAGTCTAAAGTTTTTGATAGGCTATGTCGATATAGTGTCTGCAATTAGTACTAAAAAAGGTGTAATAACAATGAAAAAATTAGCATTTTTGATGATAATGGGGATGGTCAGCGTGTTATGGGGCTCAGAAGCGGTCACGGTTCAAGTCATTAGCGCCATCTATGAAAAATCGATTACGCATGAATTTGATGCGAGGTTGAAAAAAACAGGTTTGGAAGTTCATAAAAAGATTGAAGCGGGTCGATATGTTGTCACGCTAGGAACCTATAAAGATGAAAAAAGTGCCGAAGCTGCTCTCAGAAAAGCTCGTATATTGGTTGCTAAAGATGCGTTTATTCGTCCCGTAAACCGTACACATGTCGCCACAACACAACCTATTGAACCCACACATAGTACACCATCAACAGAACATCAAAGTGTTGCAGCGGTAGAAACACCCAAGCAGGCAACGGTCAAACCCGAAGAGCTAAAGCCAGCTTCCGCTACACCTACCCCTGTGAGCGTAGCCGCCGTATCCGACTGCGATAAAAGAGAGATGCACAGAAGCGAGATTGGTGAGGCGATTCAATACTACAAAACCTCGCCGTATCATAGGTTCGAACCCGTCAGATTACAATAATAACACCAACCGAAATTAACTCCGTCATTCCATGTCAAGCATGGTACCTCTAAAGGGTATGACGAATTAAATAAAATACTTCGATGCATCCTTACGACTAAGATCACAAAGAGTCGTGATTTTTTCATCCCCAAAATCAAGTGTCTGTTCTCCGCTAAAATCAGGTTTACAATAGGCTAATACCAGCTTTGCTGCTAATATCGTATCATTTTCGCTTGCATTCGCCGAAATTAGAGCATGGGGACCAAACAGTTCGGTGTCAATATGAATATATTTAGCATTTTCAATCGCTTCTAACGCAAGGTTATCGTTCTCATCACGTCCGATGATAAATTTTGCTCCATCCGGCAGTCTTAGTTGACGACCGTATTTGAGCGTTGGAATATCAGCAACGTCCATGGAGTCATGCGCGATAAAGTCACGAATCTTACGGGAAAAATGTTCATCGGTGAGCAAACATCCTCCGCCCGGTGCTTCATAATCTTTGAGCCCAAACAAAGCCGCCAGTTCCATTTGACGTTCACGGTTGCGTCCGACGATATTTTCAAGTTTATCCCGATTGACCCACCCATTGAGTTCAGGCAGGGTAGGTTTCAATGCTAACGCGCTTAAAGGACGTAATAGCAACCCTTCACAGTTACTAAGATCCAGAACTTTCTGGAGTGATTCGCCATTTTGACTCATTGGGCGTTGTCCCAGCACTTCACCGCTGATGAGAAAGCTCGCACCCCACTCCTCCATTTTACGTTTTGCTACTTCAAACATTTTGCCATGGCAATCAATGCAAGGGTTGAAATTTTTGCCGTAACCGTATTTCGGTGAAAACAGTACCTCTTGGAGGTACTCATCTCGAATATCGACACTTTGAAACTCAGCCCCAACTTGTTCGCACATATTTTTCATGTGGGTGAGGCGGTCTTTGGTGGAGCCGAATCCTGTGTTAATGTTACAGGCAATGACCTCAATCCCTTGATCGATAATGAGCTTCATCGCCAATGTCGAATCGAGTCCGCCGCTGAAGAGTGCTATTGCTTTCATATAATATTCCTAAATATATATTTGTCATTCCCGCGAAGGCGGGAATCCAGCTAGACTCCCGCCTTCGCGGGAGTAACGAGAAAACTACCCTAGTGGTACAAGCTCGCCTTTTTTTAATCGCGCAATTTTATCGCGAATTTGACGTATGGTGTACGACTTTTCATCGAATGATACCGAACTTTGGCCGGCAACTTTTTTGAGCTCACGATTATAATAATTCGTCAAGAAGGTAATAAGCTCGGCTCGGATACTCTCATCCCCTTC
>JAUYSQ010000181.1 GCA_030696285.1 Sulfuricurvum sp.
TCCTGAGTCCATTATCGTCGCACCGGCAGGATTTTGGCGTTATTTAAAGGGGCATATTCCCCGTGAGAAATGCTTTGAACTGGAGTGGTGGGAGTCGGTAACGATCGGAGAGCTTTTAATTACCTTTACCCCGAGTAAACACTGGAGCAAGCGAACCCCTTTTGACACTAACAAAGCGTTATGGGGAGGATACGTGATCCAAAAAGAGGAGCAGACGCTCTATCACTCCGGGGACAGTGCGATGGGGGAGCATTTCAAAGAGATTGGAGAGAAATTCGAGATCGACGAAGCTTTTTTACCGATCGGAGCGTATCGCCCCGAAGCGATCATGAAACACAACCACACAAACCCTCCCGAAGCGATTCAAGCATGCACCGATTTAGGCGCTAAAGTACTGATTCCGATCCATTACGGCACCTTTAAACTCTCCGATGAGCCGATGAACGAACCCTTAGAATGGTTTGAAAAGCTCATCTCCCAAAAAGAGACAGTTTTTTCGGCTAAGGTTCTCCGTATCGGGGAAATTTATCGTTTTAACGAAATATCCACACTCAAATCGACCTGATCGCGTACCTTCAAAAACATCATACTGGGCTGTTGAATTCCAAAATCGGTCATTTTCAGTGCGCTTGCGACTTTAATATGTACGGTATTGCTCTCTTGGGCTACGGTTCCCTCAAAGCTCATAGATTTACTGACGCCATGCAAACTCATCGTCCCCTTGAGGGTATAGTGATCTCCCCCTTTGGCAACGACCTCTTTAATATCAAAGACGGCCTTGGGGAAACTAAGAGATTCGAGTGTTTCTTGCATATGCTCATCACGCTTTTTATTATCACTCATCAAATCCCCTAGGGAGACCTCAATTGTCCCTTTTAAGGTCAACGGATTCGTCTCCATACTCAAATGGGACGTTGCTTTTTTCGTGAACGGATCAATCGTTTTATCGGCAACCATCTCCGTATGGGCTTGAATGGTACCCGATTCAAAACTCAAATTTCCGCCAAACACGGATGCTGCCAATACCATGGCTAACAAACTCACTTTTTTCATACTGCTCTCCTAAAATAAATTTTTAATAAAGCACGCAAGCGTGCGCGGGCTTCGCGCCGAGCGAAACTCAGCGTTAGCGTAGTCGATCGGGACGTGTTCCGATGACGTATAAAAATGAAAAGGCTCCCAACGTAACTACGGCAAGCCAAAGCTGATGTTCCAGTGCGACCAGGCTTGCGACCGACGCTGCACCCCAACCGACTCCAACCATGACTATCCCGATCGCACGAATGTCATTCAATCGGATCAATTCGCGGAATAATAAAACATTATAATAAGAAATAACGATAGGATAGATAATGGCGAGCAAGATCGGCTGTTGAAGGTAATAAAATCCATAACTTAGAGCAAAAAGCCCCACAATAATCACACTGTTTTCCATCAATGTTTTCCCATACCGGTATGCCAGATAGACCCCCAGAAGATGAGAGCTGATAATCAACGCCGTATAGTGACTCCAGATATCCATCCCCTCAGAACGGCTCAAGGTTTCAAACAATGCCGAATCGGCAAAAATCCATACCATCATCGCCCCGACCATTTTCCAGTTTAAGGCACTGTTTTTGGTGTACTGCTCATCCGAAAGTGTTGAAAAAAACAATGCAATCAACGAAATGGTCGGTAAAACCACCGCGATGATCCCCCTTTGGGCATACGGATAGCTGTAAAATGCTGTCCCTACCGCGTATGAGATCGCCAGCCCAAGGACGAGGCTTAACGTGCTCTGAGCTTTAAAAGTATAGAGCATCAGCGGGGTTGCATACCCGACGATAAATCCAAAAACCAGCAACATTCCGAGGGAATAATGGGGATAATACCACGAAATCATAATCTGCATGCCGAACATAAATGAGAGCTCTTGCTTGATCCCATAATGTTTCCAATAGGCACTTATCAAGCTCCCCAGCACGCCTCCGATGGGAAGGGTGTAAAGATCATGGATATCTGAGCCAAACGCCCCCACGACTCCCGTTTGAGCGATAAGAAGATAATAAAGCAGCTGAGAGCTTAAAACAATGACCAGCATATTCATTTGTGCAGCCAAAGAAAATAGATCATTGCATATATCCCATCATACAAAGCGATCAGCAACGCCAGCGCATCCAAAATTCCCGCCATATAGAGGGCTGCAAAGGTGGAAGAGACGAGTAGACGGATCGTTGCGCTAAGAGACGCCAACCGCTCTTCATCCGCATGCAATCCGAACCAATGGATCATCCCCGTCCCTATTACAAACGCAAACACGACGTACTCATACGTCCCGCCAAAATGAAACCCGAGCAAATTAAAGAGCCATTCCCCTGCAAGCAAGAGGAGCAACCCTCCCCCAGCATCCCCTAAAAATCCGATCAAATGATAGATTTTTAACGGGGAATCGAGAGATAGTCGGAGTCGATCATAGGCGATTTTTAATACTATCGCAATCAACCCTCCCCCAAGCACTGCCCGCAATACTAAAAACAGATCGATCTCTCCGCCGATAATTCCCCCGTCAATCAACCCTGCAACGCTAAGGAAAAGAGCCATGAGGAGCATAAGTCCGCCCCATATAATCGCATAAGAACGGCGAAACAGCTGCGGAAGGAGATGATGCGCAATCGCCAACGCCATAAACGCCACCCCAAGCCCCATCGCAATATGGGCATGTCCGACCACCAAATCATTACGGTGAATCAATGCTCGAATTTCGGGGATAAAGAGAATATTTCCCTCCACATCAACGAATACGAATGCCACTATCGAGAGAATCAGATAGGGATTATTTCTAAAACGCACCCCTGCATCACGGAGCCACACCCACAGCAATGGCAAATACAACAACGTAAGATATTGGAAAAACCACTCTTCGTTATAGCTGAGACTGTGGAAAAAATTGCGAATAATGAGAGAAACGACGTATCCCAAAAGCGGAACGATCCATAGCCAATGAGCGCGAGGGTCGAATTTTCCCTCGGCAGAGAGTTTGATTAGCAGATAATAGATGGGGATCAGTGCGAAACTCATCCCCAGAGTATTGTCCCCGTGCGGCCCCACCAGTGTCTGCTCGACCTGACCGTATTGCGGATTCATCAGAACGACCAGCGCAATGGGGGCAGCGATCACAACCATAAGAGAGACGTTGACCCAAAGAGGGCGTTTATCATACGTACGCAATGCATCCAAAAGAGCGAAAAAATAAAAAACTCCGCTAAACGC
>JAUYSQ010000205.1 GCA_030696285.1 Sulfuricurvum sp.
TCAGGTGGCTATAGAGAGGGGGAAACGCCCGGTCCCATTCCGAACCCGGAAGCTAAGACCCTCATCGCTCATAATACTGCATCTTTCAGGTGTGGAAACGTAGGTCGCCGCCTGGCCTCGGAATATCAATCATCTACTTCTTATCTATCAACAATTCTCAAAACAAAACTTTATCAACCTTTCTTGTTTTTACCATAATCAAACACCAATTCGCCCATTCAATCCTCAATTGCAACAACGTCATAAATCTTTCACTTATTTACGATCAAATTTAAAAGTAATCACCCTTTCTTAAATATCATAATGCAATTCAAGTCACTGCAACACAACTCTCGTTCCCACTTGAAGAGTAAGAACGAGGGGAGAGAGTAGTCTTGCTACTTAGGTGTAGATAAATTCCGCATCTCTACTCTAAAGCCCTAAAGGAAGCTTTGTAGTGTAGATGAAGTAGAATATTTAGTGAATTATTTATTAGCGGATCTCTTTTTGATTTAATCGTGTTTGAAGCGTATTGGAGATATTCATTAGTGAAAATGTAATGATAAATATCATTAGACCCGGGAAGAAGCTTACCCACCATGCGATATCAATGACCTCTTTTCCTGAACTTAGGATACTTCCCAAGCTCATTTGAGGAGCAACAATTCCCAGTCCCAAAAATGATAATCCAGATTCAGCCAAAATAGCTCCACCTACTCCGAAGGTAAAACTCACCAACACAATCGGTGCAAGTAGAGGGGTATAATATTTCATCATTATTTTAAGCGGATGTACATGACCAATGTTCAATATGCGAATAAATGGCTTAGAGGCTATGGCAAAACTCTCCGAACGGATTAGTCGCGCGGTTCCCATCCATCCTGTCATGGAAATAATGAGAATAAGTATCCACATTGAGGCATTTACGTAGCTTGCAAGAGTAAGAAGTAAAAAGAGTGTTGGAAAGGTTAAAAATAGATCGACAACAATGATAAAGAATTTATCAAAACCACCGCGTAACAGCGTTGCACTAATACCGTAGAGCAAGCCTACAAAAGTGGCTAGAAGGGCACTCATAAAGCCTATGATGAGCGAAACTTGCCCTCCCTCCATAATGCGTGCCATTAAATCACGTCCCAGCCTATCCGTCCCCAGCCAATGAATAGTGGAAGGCGGAAGTAAAATAGCATTTTTATCCAAACTGCTTGGATCGATACCGTAAAATAGAGAACCTAAAAAAGAAAAAACGAGAATGCACGCCAACAAGGCGACACTAAGCCGAAACATCAGCTCTTGAGCCCTAAAAGTGTTGTCATCATCTGATCAATGGTGGTGATCACTTTTGCAGCAGCACCGTAAGAGGTTTGATAGCGGATCAAATTTGCCATCTCTTCATCGATACTTACCTTGCTAATTGAGTTGTATTCCTGCTGAATAGCATTAAATTGAGCTGTAATCGAGGAGTTATTAGTAATGGCTGAATTTGTACGAGTTCCCACACGTGTTACCATGTTATCATAAAAGCCATAAATGGTATCGGTCGATATTTTGATAGTGCTTTCTTTAAAATTAATCGATGCAAATTGAAGTTGAACCATATCCAAAGCTGTTTGACTGTCTCCTGCTACTGGCGATTTATTAGCACGGATTAAGGCGGGGTCCTCTTTTAAAGGGGCAGCCAGTGCTATAGTACTTCCACTGTTGCCATCAAAAAAGCGGCTTATCCCTGTGACACCTGCAAAATTTGTCCCCTTATCTTCAATTCCAAAAGTATACCCTGCATTTTTATAAGAATCTTTAAGTTTTATTGAAAAAACATTACCGGAGGTAACGAAAGAGGCGCCCAAAATATCATCGATATCGTTGAGACCATTATTGTCTTTATTGTCATCCATACCTACATTTATCTGCTCTACAATGCCTCCCGCTGATCCAGAGATAAATGTCGACTCATCTATGGTGACACTACGTCTAGCTACTTCATTGCCATCAATATCATACGCTACAAGATCAAAGCTTCCTGCTTTAAAATTTTCATCCGTACTGAGTAATGACTGCTGATTATCAAATGAGAGGCTATTTGACTGCATTGAATCTGTTGCACTTTGTGCATAGAGATTATTGGCGGATTCAATCAATCCTTTGGTAAACGCATCGAGAGATTTGATGGTCTCTTGCAAAAATCCATCGTCAAACGTTCCGTTTTCATTGATGGTACTTCCGCGTAATTCGATCAATGCCCCAACTTTCCCCCCTGTAATTCGTTCAGCAAATGAGAATCGTACGCTATCTTGGCGCTCATAATAAATATCATTAAATTGACCAGAATTGTTACTATTATCCACCCCTATCGGATGGAATGAAGAGCCGTCTACAATGTTAAAACCGCTTACTTGGATTGTGTAATTTCCATTATCAACAGCGATATTGCTATCAACGGGAGTATTGCTTTGTATTTGATCCGTATAAACATTTGCACCAATCAACTTTACCAGTGACATCTCCAGAACCCCTCGCTGATCTCGTAGGTCATTGGCATTTGTGATGCCGTCGCTTTCAGCTACGCCAATAGACTTATTAAGCTCGGCAATCTGTGTGCCCAGTCGATTTACCTCGTCAATATTAACTTTGATTTGATCATCAAGAGAGTTTTGTAAGCTTATTATCTGTGATTGTGTTTGATTAATGTGTTGCGTCAACGTTTGCGTTTGTTGTGCTAAGGCTACTTTTACGGCACTATTGCTGGGATTGGAAGCAAACGATTGCCAAGAATCAAAATAATTTTTTAAATCTTCTTTGATACCGACATTGTCAATATCGGGAAAATAGGTGGAAAGTTCTTCAAGATTTTTTTTCAATGTATCGGAATAGTCTTTATTTTGTGCTGTTGTGGTGTAACGAGAATATACAAAGGCATCAAATATACGGGCGATTTCAGTAATTTGTGTCCCATTTCCACGCTGTCCCGGAGCAATACTCACGGGGAGTGCTTCTGACGTTACTACTCTTTGACGACTGTACCCTTCAGTTTCTGCATTGGCAATGTTGTGACCTGTAGTATCTATCCCTATTTGTGCTGCATTTAGCCCACTGTATCCGATGTTGAGCGCATTAAAAATTGATGCCATATTATGCTCGCACTTCCAAAAATGAGGTTTCGCGTGATGCACTGCGTTGATAGCCATTCATCTGGGAGGGGAGAACTTTTTCTAACAACGTGTTAAAAAAAGCACCAACACTCAAAACCATTTTTGCATATTGTTGATTAACGAGACGTAGTCTTCCGAGTCGTTCTTTAAAAATTTCTAGCTGTTGATGTTGTTCGTTATCCAAAAGTTCAGCAAGAGGTTTAAGGGGCTCATTGGTCATTAATTTTGCAATTTCATGATCAATCATCGCCTTTTTATGCTCAAAACTTTTAATTTTTTCTTCTTTCATACTTAAACGATCAAATTGAGGATTATGCTCCGCTTGTTTGATATTTTCAATATCCTCAAGCGAAAGGGCTATCAGGGTATCAAGCTCTTTAATGGCACTTTGTAATTGGAAAGACAACATCGTAAACTCCTAACTCTATTAGGTTAACTCTTGCGCGATACGCTTCGCTAACGCTTCTATATCAACCCGATACTTTCCATTTTCGATAGAATTTTTAAGCTCTTCAATTCGGTTTGTATCACCTTGCTTGTTCAATATTTTTGAGGATTTCTCCTCTTCTTTGGCTTTTTGAGTCTGCTCTTGGTAAACCCCTCTGGCGAGTGAACCGTTAACGCTTGAAATCATGGTAAATCCTTATCTTTTTTGCTTATGATATCTATACTTTCTATATCGGCAAAAAGGATAATTTTTTTAATTTTTTACCCCTTTTTGGCTCAAGTGTTCAAACAACATTTGTGAAAAGCCAAATCCTCCGGCACTTGCATTGGAAAGCTCTTCCCGGTACATAGATTTGAAAATCTTATCTCCAGGGTCATTTGTACTAAAGAGATTTTTCTCCTCTTTCATCGCTTCATCAAGCATCATTTTTACAATGATTGCTTCAAATTGATCGGTTTTTTCTCTTAAGACTTTATCCCCCTCTTTGGTTCCAATTGTCGGTACTTGTTTTTGATAATTGATATTTGATATTTCCATTAGATTACCTCTAGTTCGCACGAGATGGCACCCGCACTTTTCATTGCTTGAAAAATAGAAATCATCTCCTTGGGGCTGGCTCCCAATTTTTGGAGTGAGCGTGCGATATTGGCAACCGTTGTTGTCCCTTTTTGCGTATACACTTCATTTTCGTTGAGCCCGATAACCAATGATTTATCCATTGTGACGCCGCCATTTGGTTTGCTTACTGCTTCTTGAGAAAGTATTTTGACTGTAATTTCCCCTTGGGTAATGACAACGGGCTTGATTTCTATATCAACACCCGCCACTATGGTTCCTGTACGCTCATTAATAATGATTTTTTGCTCTTGTGCATACTCTACTGCGAGACTTTCAACATCAGCAATAAACTCAACCATACTTTTATTTTTTGGACGTTTCAAAATTATGGTACGTGAGTCGATGGCACTAGAGGTATTACTGTCATATCGGCTATTGATTGAATTTTGGATTGCCATTGCATTTGCAAAATTGGATGTTTTAAGTGAAAGGGTTACGCTCTCTTGGTGGGCAAGGTCGTGCGGAATTTCACGCTCCACTAAACCGCCGCCATACACCATCCCCGCTGTCGGATGGGACTCCGCACCTGCACCTTTTTCATTTTTTCCACCGATACTGACCGCGCCTTGAGCCAGTGCGTAGATTTTTCCATCCACACCCTTGAGAGGCGTCATGAGTAATGTCCCCCCCTCAAGAGATTTGGCATCCCCGATAGAGGATACCGTCACATCAAAAGCATCACCTTGACGTGCGAAAGGGGCAAACTTCGCCGTGACAACGACTGCCGCGACATTTTTGGATTTGATATCAACGGGATTCATATCGATGTTCATTGCTTTGAGCATATTAGCGATTGATTGGAGGGTAAATTTTGAGGTAGTACCGTCACCCGTTTTTTTCAAACCGACAACGAGGGAATATCCGATGATCTGATTATCGCGCACACCAACCACATTGGCTACTTCGCTGATACGCGTTGCGTGTAAAGAAGCGATAAGGGCACAAAAAAGAGCTAATTTTTTCATCAAAATCCTTTGAAACTACAAAGGATAAAGCAAAGATTATTCCATATTGTTACGCGTAGTACGTTAAAGAGGTCTTTCCAAATTTTTTGGCTTTGATCTGCTTGAATTCTCCGATCATTTCGGGTAATTCAAGTCCGCTCATATGTTCGATGACAATAAGGCGAACCATATCAAGAGGTAGAGAAGCAATAAGCCTGAGAGTTTTATTATAAATTTCTTCCATTCCTTCACGAATCGAAAATGGCGGATCAATATAGATAAAGGCACTTTCCCCCAAAGCTTCAAGTCTTTTTTTAACCTGAGTAATAGTGTTAAAAGTATCTCCTTCGATCACTTCACAGGCTCTTGGATCGGTTTGAGCTATGTTCTCTCGTAATGCTTTTATCGCATCACGATCCCTCTCCATAAAAAATATCTTTTTAGCTCCACGACTCAGTGCTTCCAGCCCAATGGATCCGCTTCCTGAAAACATCTCAACCATAACCGAGTCAATGACATCAAACTGAATAGTATTAAAAAACGACTCTACGACAATCATTTTCGAACTGCGTGTTGTCTCTTTCGAAGGAAGTTTTAAACTCTTCCCTTTAAATTTTCCCGCAACAATTTTTTTAGTTAATGTGGTAGTCGTGTTATTTTTCATAAAATGCTTTCACCGCTTTGAGGATATTGCTCTGATATTCTTGCGTTAGCTTTTCGATATGACGCTCCAAAATGTCAAAATTTATTTTATCTTCGGTTGCCAAAGGTAAGAAACTCTCTTCATCAATAGGGTTCTCTCTCTGAGCAGTATCGATTTTTTGCTGCAATTTATGAAACAATTCTCCCCTTGAAAAGGGTTTGATCAAATCAACATTCTCAGAGGTTCCGATGAGCAGCGATAACCGTTCATCGCTAGGTACAATGTGATCTCGGATCACAATATCACAATGACGCAATGAACCTAAATGCCCCTCCAAAAAAAGCTCCAGCGAGCGTTGCAACAATGGCGATTCACACTGAATAGCTACTTTCATAGGACCTTCTGCAGATAATATTCGATACTATAACGCAAATCTTCATCCATGTCCATCAAACTCTCCACCATCCATTTCAAATACAGTGGGTCTTTGATTGCGATGGTTTCAATCCGTTTTTTAGCGTATTTTCCAAAAGGGAGTTTTGAAAGCAGGAGACGACTTTGCGACAGAGCAATCAATTCCTCTTCATCCGCTAAATCAAGCAAATACTCATAAATCATTTTTGTGTGCAATGCGTCACTGAGAGGATGATGCGGAGTGATGGCTACACCATAGTCATTAAAAAACTCCAACTCATTTCGATAAAGTCTGAGTTCATAGCGCAAAAATGGCAAACTGTACCCATCCAAATCATCCATTAGCGCTTTAGAACACTTGAGCGTATCAATAACGTTCCCTTGCCAGGTTATTCCCTCTTTTTGAAGCATTTCGAGATCAAAGGGGGCATTATGAGAAATGAATGTATTGTCTAAGGTGTTTAAATTTTTGAGCTTGGAATCACTTTTTGAAATAGCAAAAATTGGGGCCTCTGTGAGCATTTCATTTGTAATATGATGGATGGCACTTGCACTCGGAGGGACTTTTTTCGCGGGATTTATCAGTTCATGATGAATATCATCATCGCAGACAAATCCGAGTGCACAAATACGGTCACTAGGCTCTAATCCCGTCGTTTCAGTATCCAAAAAAACTAACATTGATCCTCGCGGGGTAAATTTTTCAATTGCACCATTAAGTTGTGATAATGTTCCAGTGTACGAAAACTTTTCTCGAATCGCCATCCGAGGACAAAAGCGATAATGTCGCTTTTGAGTTCAAAACTGAGCTTTTCTGAACGGCCGTAATACGCTAGAGAGCTGTTTTTATTTTTTACTTTAGCTGCTTTATCGTACACAATTCCGATTATTTGAGTGTATTTTCCTTCTTTGATACTACCTAAATCTTCATCACTGAGTGAAATTCCCGAAAGGTTAATCGCTTTATAGTGAAATAAATCATTAAACTGTGCTACTTTTGCAACTATTCCCAATTTTTGATATAACTCTTCAAGAGTTTTGAGATTATTTTTACGTTCCAGTTCATAACTGGAGATCTGAGCGGTCAGATTTTTGAGACGATCTAGGGCTGAACTCACACAATCTCCTTATTTTTTAAAATTATAGCACTTTTCTATAATGCGAATAATACATTTTGCATTCTTCTTAATTCTAGCTTTGTCTAGCTTCTTTTTCTTTTTTTGCAACTTGTATCATTCGGGAAGAGTACGTATAGCACTTAGAGACTTTGATCTCATTGTTGAAATAGTACCTCTCGAATAACCTGTGACGTAATTAAGAGACTCTGATCTCAAATAGAAAATAAAGGTATTCTCATGTTAATAGCTTGTGGTATAGATGTTTCAAAAAACACGCTTGATGTTTGTCTTCTAATCAATGGCATTCCCATTTACAGTATTTATCCAAATGATGATTTTGGTTTTTCTGGTATCGTTCAATTACTTCATTCTAATAAAATTTCTTTGACTGGCTTTGAAAGTACAGGGGTTTATCATAAAAAACTCCAATCTTACCTTGTGGGTAACGGTTATGAGCCTTTTATAATAGCTCCCCTTTCTATTTCTTATTTTAGAAAATCACTTAAGATTCAAGGCAAAACAGATAAAACCGATTCTTACGCAATTGCTTATTACCTTTTAAAAGGTGACAATCTTAACTCTCTGGTTTACCCTATTCGTGATTATTTCAAACCTTTCACTACGTCTATCGTTCAATTGGATAAACAATCTCGTCAACTCTCCAACCTGATTCATTCTCTTGAATATGGCAAAGATACAGATTCTTTAATCTTGGAACTCACTAAGGCTATCGCGGTCATTAAGGATACTCGAAAAGTTCTTTTTGATCACAGTGTCAATTTGCTTCGTGAGAAATGTCCTGAATTTGATTTAGTGAAAAATGATATCAAGGGTGTTGGTGACACATTAATGCTTTTTCTTCTTCCTTTTCTTTATGACCACTTCGACAAATTTAACGTTCGTCAGATTACTTCTTTTTTCGGGCTTAATCCTGTTTCCTTTCAGTCGGGTACTTCGGTAAAGCGTCGAGATAAGATTTCTAAACGTGGTGATAAACAAGTTTTAAAAATGCTTTATATGGCTTCTGTTGCCTCGGTTCGCTCTAACCCTATTATCAAAGAAAAATACCTTAAGCAAAAATTGGCGGGTAAGCATCCAAAAGTTGCTTTGATGGCTGTTATGTCCCACCTTCTCCGCGCCATTGTCTCGCGTCTCTCACATCACACGGGGAGACCAATAAAAAAATGAAAATCGACCAAAAAATTCTTAACACTCTTCTTGATCTTCTCGATGAGAATAAGCCAATAAATAAACATTCGTTATGCCGTCGTGCTTCGGTTCACCGTTTCAGCCTTGATCGTCTTATCCGTAAACATAAACAGATCATTGATACGGAGATTTGCTAATGGCACATGCATACACACAAAAAGTTTATCTTGCTCCTCCCGTTTACAAAGACCATTTTATCTATCTCGGACAGCGTTATTATCTGACGGCCGATAAAGCTCTAGTTTCTGATTATGGCAAGTACGGTATGTGTCCTCCTGCGGGTCGTGGCTTTTATCTTGTGATCTCTAAAAAGGAATTTAAAGAGGTCAAGGCCTCTTACGAACTCCAAAAAATAAATTGGAATAAAGCCCTTAACGGTTATCTCAATAGAGGAGTTGAAAAAATACAAAACACTCTGTTCTGATAGCAAAAACAAAAACACATTAAAAGGATTTACCCCATGGCTGAAGAAAACAAAATGACTCCTCAACAATTAGAGGATGCAATGTACGCAAAAGTAATGCAACGCATTGAGGACGAACAGAACAAAAAACGCGCGGCTTTAAACCTTAGCTCGTTTCAATATGGCGGTACGTTGTTGGCGGTTGATCTCTCAACTCCTCAAGCAAAAATCGACCGTACAACAAAGCAACCGATTCTCTCTGACGGTCAACCGACCTTTTGGGACGCAATCTATTTCTGCGAATTGGCTCACCTTGGTAGCTCTCGTAAATTCGTTGTTCCTTTGGAGCTTGGAAAAGATTTAGAAAAAGGGATGGATTATCTCTTTGAGGGTGATCTTATCGACGTGGATAACAAGTTGAAAGTTAAGTTGATTACTAAAATCTAACACGGTGGAAAGCTCTTTTCGGGCTTTTCTAACATGTCCGCCCGAGTTGTTTAACAAGGGGGGGAAAAATTTACAAGGTACATTTTGAAAACTGATTACGTCAAGCTCGCTCAAATTATCGACACGCTCAAGTTACATTTTTACCACGGTGAAAGTACGACTTCAAAGTGTCTCGTCGATTATCTAAAAACGATCTCTACTCTTTCCGATTTAAAAGAAGAGGCTTACGCCATCAAGAACGCTAATAACGAAATGCGATTTGTCAATCACTATTTTGGTGGTGATCGCTTCCGTGTTATGGCTACTACGGTTAAAGGCTTTTCGATTACTTTGGAAAATCAAGACGTATCCATCAGCTTAAAATCGGTTTCTCAAAAAACCGAAAAAGACTATCCTGAAAATTATGATTTTAATACTATCGTTGAAACGCAAAAACAACCCGTTATCCGTGTTGAATTTCGCGCTTCTTTCCTCGCCCGTGTTGGACACAAAAACGCTATTGATTACGTCTTGCGACTTGTCAATCGTGAGTTTTTTACCTCTCATTTGATTAAAATCTCTGAAATCCACTTAGCAACCGACGTTCAGGGCTATAACTTCCATGAACTCGACCGCCAACGTTTCCGCACTCGTAAATCGACCACCAAACTACATGAAGAGCGTAATGAAACGGACTCTTTCTTCTTCCGTGGCAAAAAATTCACGGGTTTCTCTTACGGTCAAGGTGATGACATGGTACGTGTCTACAATAAAACCGTTGAGATTACCAAAAATCCCGATAAAGCATTTATAAAGATGTTTGCATGGGAAAAAAATCCTGACTACAATCCAGATAAAGAAGTTTGGCGTATTGAAGTTCAATATCGACGCGCAAAACTTAAAACCATGTACGATGATGAGAACGGCTTATTAGATGGCTTTGAGAATGTTTTAAATGCTATTCCCTCTCTTTGGAAACGTGCGTTAGACTCTTTTACCTTAATCGATCTCGAAGAGGAAATAGCTTTAGAGCATTTTCTAGGATGGTCGCGTAATGCTTTGGGCTATAAAATGCCACTCGAAACTCAAACCGTTCGGATGAGAATACATCGTGCCGATGTTCACCCTCTATGGCTCGCGATAAGCTCGTGGAACTTTTCTATCGGTTCAAAAATAAAAATTCTCACTGCTCCCGTAACGGGTGCGTTCCAATGGGTTTCAAATTCCATTAAGTCACTTCTTTCAACACTCCTCAAGTATTCGGGTGATCTCTCTCCTAAAATCATTGAGGACGCTTTTATCAGAGCAGAAGAGGAAACGATCAAAGATAAACAATTATCTCTTGTTGATAATGCCGTAAATAATACCCTTGATTACTTGGGGGCGTGTGTCCGTCATTCTCTTGCAACTGGTGAGAATGGTTTCACTCAACGTGATACATTCACTACCCTTGAAAAAAATCTTTCTTCATACGTGAGAGAGGTTACAAATTCTCTTTTCGATATGTCTTTTCATAATGAGACTAGCGGTCTTTATGACTATACCGCTTCACGTTCTAAAATTTTGTCAAAGTCTTTTCAGAAATTGGCTTCCGCATGATCTATTCACATCAACGTCAATTCATTTTTCGTTTATGGCTATCTCTCCCTTATTCTGATTCGTCAACATGGGAGCAATTTTATAAAAACAAAAAAAAGGAGTTTGAAAGTGCAAAACTTAATAAAATCAATAACCTCTCATGAAGGTTTTAGTCCCGTCGCTTATCCCGACCCACTCACAAAAGGCAAGCCTTACACCTTCGGTCACGGTTTAACGTCAATTACTGAAAGTGAATCTATCGCAATTGTAAAAAATCGTATTGTCTCTATTCGCTCTGAACTGTCAACACTCTATCCTCCCTATACTTCACTTCCTGACGACGTTCGGGATATATTGGAGGAAATGGCGTATCAATTAGGCGTTAAGGGTTTAATGGACTTTAAAATGACGCTCATGGCTATTGCCCAGAAAGATTATAAAACGGCTTCAACTCGTATGTTGGCTTCTTTATGGGCAAAACAAACCCCTAAACGTGCTCAAACTCTCGCCACTCGTATGGCTAACATCAAAGGATAAACAATGCCACTACTCTTAAATTTCCTAGTCCCGTTTGCTTTTTCAATCTTGAAGAGCTATATGAACTCACCATCATCTAAACGTGATGATTTAATCCTCCAAGGCGCAAAAGATGGTGTAAATTATCTTTGTAGAAAAGATAATAATACTGTCAACGAATACCTTGAACATGCGGTTTCTTCACAATCAATGAAGGCGGTTTAATATGTTTCGCAAATATATGTATGAAGCTACGGCTTACGTCGATCAGGGTGCTTTTAAGATTGATTTTACCAAGTATAATCCTTTTTTAAAAGATTATTCTCTTGTTTCTGTTGCCTCTGCTGATTGGTTGATCTTGGATGATGTTAATAAATTGTTTGTAATTGATTGTGATAAGTTCTTTCTCGCTTATCCTGATTGTGCTATCGTTACCGTTAATTCTTTTACTACCTATACCCTTGATGGTATGAGTTGGGTTTCTCCTACTGTTGGCGGTTTTGGTTCTACTGTTTATTTTGATATGGCTTCTGTAACGCGTGCTTTTGGTGGGTCTCCTTTGATGCCGTCTCTGTCAATATTTTTAAATTCTCCATCGGGTGATCCATTAAGTTCTATTTTTCAACTAAAGATTGTTGATGATAATTCGGGTTCTGAGCTTGTTGGGACAACTATTGATGTTTCCACTACAAGTCCTTTTACTTCTTTGTCTTTTAATATTGATGGTAACGATTACTTCTTTGATTTGGTTCAAACTCATTTAGGTTTTAATCAACCTTATAATGGCGATATTCGTTATGTTTTTGAACCTTGTTCTTATTTTTCTTCTGTTTATGGTGCTTTGGGTGGTTCTTCTGTTGTTGATCTTTCGCCTTTGCTTACTAGGCTTGATGAGGTTCTCGTGAATATTAATGGTTTTACTCACCTTAAGGGTGACGCTATTATTCAGCATATTGATGCAAGTATTGCTTCAAAAGTTGATTTTTCTTCTGTTACTACTTCTTTAAATTCTGTTGAAACCTTAATTAATACTTCTTTCGCTGGTATTCAAGTTCCTGAACTTAATAATCTTCATGAGGAAGTGGCTTCGCTGAATTCTCAGCTTTCAACTGTTTTGATTCCGTTACAATCTCTTAACGGTAATGGTTGTGAATATATGGACGGTGTAAGCGTCAACGTCTACGGTCGTGACACGGTTTACTCTGTTTCTCGTTCGTATATGTCAATGACCGATGATAACGCTTACACGGTCGTCTATGACCTCGTTTCCACAACTGGTGCGAAACTTACCGTTCCTGAGTCTCTCTTGTCTCTTTACGTTGCACCCATTGTAACTCCATAACGGTGGTATAATATGCGTATCTTAAAACAAGGTGTTTTTTATGGAAGAGCCAAAAGAAGCTTCTTTATTGGATTGGTTAAAGTTGCTTTCTCCTTTTATAGTTGGTTTCTTGGTTTACGGCTACATGAGTGGTTTAGATTTGTTTTCTCTTGGTTTAGACGGAAAGTAGTATTTTTTAAAAAAAATATTATTAATTCTTTTTTTTCTAAGAGAGAGGGGGTTTAATATGCCTCTCCCCCTTTTGCTTGCTCCTCTTGCTGGAACTATTGTTGCTCGTCTTGCTCAAATTGCTATAATTGACCGTATCGGATTAGGTGCTGCTGGTGCTCTTGGTACTTATCTTGGTTATGAAAAATTAACCGAAAATCTTTCCAACCCCTTCGGCTCTGCCCCATCAGGTTTAAAAAATGTTCCTGTCTCTTTACCAACTAAACGCCCCGCTCCTGCTGTCACTTCTCCTGCAATGGCGCCCTCTGTTCCGACTACTAAATCCATCGCCCCTGTTATGGCTCCTTCTCTTGATTATTATGGCAAAAGTCAAGTAAGAGAAAAGGAAGGTACAAAAACTTTAGCTGATGCCTTTATCGCTGGCGGTACTGCTGTAAAAGCTCGAAATGACGCTTTGGCAGAATCTGCGGGTGCTTCAAGATTTCTAACCAATCAAGTTGAGGCTAAAGCGTCATTAGACGAAGTTTCTTTTGCTGTAAACGCACAAACTATGGTTCAGGCTATGATCTACGAAACATTAGAGCGTAATCTTTCTCTTATCGCTACTGCAATAACTGCGGGCATTCAAGTTGCCAATGTTGGTGCGGAACAAACTGCCGTTAACGCTCGCGCTATGGAAAAAGTAAGCGATCGGCTTGAGCCTTTTGCCGATAATCAAATTCATCGACGAACAGTCACGGCTCCTTTAAGCTTGGAGACGGTTCTCGGACAAACTGCGGTTTCTCCTCGTGATGCCGCTCTCGCTAAAGATTTTGCTCTCGCTCGTGAAAAAGCGGATGTTAATAGTATTGGTGCAACTCATGCTAGAGAAATAGAAGATGTAGTCATGGGTTCTGATTTCGACGTAATGAAATTTCTTAAATATATAAAGGTTACTGACCATTTAGAGCATTGTGTTCCCGATGCTAACGGTAATTATCCCGAATTTGATTGGAGTGTTTTAAATGGCTAACAATGGTGGCTTAGGCTATATGGCGGCGGAGGAGTTTTTAGAAACTTTTACGTATATGTTCGCGTACGATCAGAGTAAGGATTTTATAAAAAATTACTTTCCTCGTGATCCGAATGGTAATCCTTACATTGAAGAGGCAAAGGAATCGGCTGTACAATTGGTCACTTTCGCGGGTATTTTCAAGATTATTCAATTTGAAGAGCAACTTTTAGAAAAGCTTTTTAATTTTGTTTCTGCGGTCGTTGCTGGTCTTTTGTTGATTAGCAAAAAGGGAATTGATAAACTAAAAAATACAGTTCGTAAAGGTCGTATCTTTCAATTTATGCAAGGTTTGATAAAACAATATGGTGATGATGCACTTCAAAAAGCTCAGTTGCTTCTGCAATGGCTTCAGGCGTATATCACGGGTCGATCAAACAGTTCTCAGGCTGGTAATCTTGTTCAAGCGTCTCAAGGTAATCGCCAAAACGTTGTCGAGCGTGACAGATCAGCTATGACAATGGGAAAAGGTATGGCGGATAATTATGTTAACTCTTTGATGTTTAAGCTTTTCACTTCATCCTTCACCGCTAACGATACCACTATGATTAAAAGGATTTTGGGTCGTGATGCTTCTACTGAATTAAATGTCGACGATATGAATAAAATAGGTTCGTTCATGTTCACTACGGACATAAATGGAAATTTAACGGGATTGACTGAGCAGTTTTTCCAATTATTGAATGGACAGGGTTATATTCATAAAACCCCTGTTCAATCTACACCTTAAGGGGGATATTATGACTTGTGAAGAGCTTTTTAGACGTATTTTATTGAATCTTGAAGCTATGAATCTTCTTTTAACTGGGGAGCTTCCCGATTATGATGTGTAATGAATATAACCTTGTTAACGTTGTTGTTAAATGGGTAAATTATGATAGTTCTCATCATTATATTGATAGAAACGGTTATGTTTTTAAACAAGGTTTCATTATTACTGTATTTGCAAAAGTGGATGACGGCACGGTTAGTGGTAACAGTATTGATTTCTTTACTGTTTATTGTTATGTTTATCCTAGCTATATGAAGTCGGGTACTTTTATTCTTCGAGATTTACCAATGGAAAGGTTTGGTTCTTCTCGTCTTTTAAATGAATATGATATTTCTATTTTCAAAACTTTTTTCCCTTCCAAGCCTGTTCCTGAAAATCATTTTGCATTTGGAAGTTTTATGGAACCTTGGTCAAGTGTTATATCCTTTAAGGGTTCTCCTGTTTCTTTTTCATATATTGAAAGAGATAAACGTGAGCTTTTTAGTTATCTTTGTGACAATACAAATTCTTTAGCTTTGAGTTTACGTTCTAAGCTTTTTAATGAAAGTCATTGTCATTTTTTATTAGAGCATAATTATAATACTTATTTTTATGCTAATTTTCCTTCTCTTTCTCGTGATGATTTTGTTTTTCAATTTAAACCTTTAAATTATCTTCCTGTCAATTTTCATTTTAAAGAAAATATTTTTTTACAGCCTTTTTTAGTTGATGAGGTTTCACAAACGGTTCAATATAAGTGTTTTATAAATGTTGATTCACATTACGCTTTATCTCCAATTTTTACATTCCGTTACTATGTATCTCCTGACGGGGGGTTTCCTGCTTTTCCTAGTTACCAATGGATTTACGTTTCTCGTGATTTTCACGGTGTCGATTTTGATTATGCAACGAATTTACTTGCTTCTTATTTTATGACTTTATTGAATAGTTATGTGAGTTCTCATCAATTATCTATGTATAAAATTTTTGAATTTATTTCTTGTGAACCTGCTTTTCCTTTTGTTGATAGTGATTCTTTGCTTCTGATTCCTCTTGAAAATCCATACGTGCCAAAGGTTGCATAATGCCACAATATCAAGTCCAACTTAAACAGGGTTCAAATACTAAAGTTGTAAACGTTGAAGGTAAAAGCGTTCCTCTCGTTTTGGACTTCTTCAATTATATCACCACCATGAAAGTGACTGAAATACGTCAGGTTCTTTTTTCCGCTTCTGATACGATCATTCCTGTCGATGATTTCAACTATGACGGACAATTCCGTACGTTTGCAAAATCGGACACAAACCGTATGTCGAGACAATTCATATTCCCAAATATTAAACGTACTCGTAATGAAAACGAGATTTTCCAAAAAATGAAGGAATGTTTGGAAATTGACGGTGCTTCTATCCATTCGATTACTGCCTCTTTAATTAAGGGTTCTTCTTCTTTATAGTTTTTTTTCTTCTCTTCGGGGTTTTAAGGGGTTTCCCCTTATCCTGAGCGGTAGCGAACCGCCCTTAGCTCCGTTCTCACTTCTCAAACACAATAAAGCTTTTTCGGGGGTCGGTCACTCTTCAACTTTGGAAGATTACCCCCTCGATTCAAGAGCCTCTCTTTCTTCGCGAAGCGATCTCTTTTTCCTTTTCTTTTAATTACTTCTCGCCCATTTTCGCCATCTTGGGGCTTTGCCCCTTTGTGGCTAAATTGGGCGTTTTTCTTGCACTTTTTCCAAAAACTTAATATTTTTAATCTCTAAAATCTTTCCACTGTCACAAAATATCTCTTTTTCCCCGTTAAAATGGGCATTCTATAGGGGTCGTTGTGACACTTTACAACGCTTTCGTATTATCTAATAATGTTTTCGGTCAATAGGATTTTAGCTTTCATTTATTTGGATAAAAGGCTTTTAAAATCCTCTGATACATTAAAATAAAAAAGGTAAGAAATGATTTACCAAATGACAAATGGTGTTCGTCGTAACTCTGTTCGTGTTTCGGGTTCTGTTGCTGATTTAACAATCCTTTCGGGTGTTCTTGAAGGCGAATGTGAAATTCTTGATTTGAAAAGCTCAGGCGGAACCGCTGAGACAATTCCCGTTCTTAATGCTCTTGGCTTCTCTGTCGGCAAAAAGTCGATTACAAACTCATACCGTTCGGCTTCTGTTGTGTTCGCTCACATTATGCCTACAAAAACCCTTGCTGACATTCGTTTGGCTGTTAAAGGTATTTGGGATGCTGATTTTACTACCGTTGAAAAATGTGTTTACGTTAATGGCTTTCGTGCCAACTCAAAAGGATAAACTATGGCCAAATCTTACATTGTAAACCGTCTTAACGGTAAAAGTAAAACATACGCTGTTCCGACAACTGCTGTTAATGCTCAAACATTCGCAACAACTTTCCTTGATGGCGAATTCGCGATTTATGAACCTGCTTCAATTGTTGGTAGTGATGTTGTTGCCGTTGCTCCAACTCTCTTTAACGTAATGTTTAAAGACACTACAACGGATATGAAGGGTTACGCGTCTCTTCTTGTTCCTGCTAACAAAACGGAAAACGATTTGTTTACCGCAATGATGGGTCTTACCCTTAACGGTGTTCACATCGACTACGTTAGCACTATGTCTCAGCGCGTCGCTGAACAATTCTAATCTAACTCTCTTAGGAGGGTTAGCCCCATGCAGTCTATAACCGATTTACAAAACTCACTTTCTGAATTGCAAGACATTGTAAATAGTACAATTAATCCGATTTTCTCCGATCTTCAAAACGTCTCAACTGTTTTAACTCCTATTATTGCTTCTCACAATCAAGTTATTCAAATTGTAAATGATATGAACACTTTTTTGAATTCGGGTATTATCCAAGGTTTAAAAGGTGATCAGGGATTGAGTTATAATGATACAATTGTCATTAAAACAAACGATACGGCTTTTTTCACTTCATCTGCCACGCTTGTCGAACTCGCTTCTCTTACAGCGCCATTACTCGCCAATAGTATTTATGAAATTACCGCTTACGTCGAATTTTCATCCGTTACAACAACTACGGGGCTTTATATTGGTTTGAATACTCCCGTTAGTTCTGTTGATTTTGTGGATATTTCGGTTCCGATAACAAACGTTCAATCATCAGGTACACTTCGTTTTCTCTCTCCAAACAGTAATTTGGGTAATAATGTTCCGGCTGTGAAAGGTACGGGCGTAAATGTTGCGAATCAAAAATTGACTTCGATCATATCGGGTCATATTCAAACCACTTCGAGTGGTGGTGATCTTAAAATAATGGTTGGCTCTGAGGTTGCAGGTTCTGCGATTACTATTGGAACGAATACAAAACTATTTCTTAGAAAGGTTCTCTAATGCCTCCAAAATGTCCTGAATGTACTCACCAGCTGACGGATGAACAACTTGAAAAAATTGTTGATATGACAATCCAAAAAATGACGGATAGAGCTTTCAAAGAAGTTGGCAAAAAAGTAGTTGGCGGTTTAGGTTGGTTCTTTGCCGCTGTCGGTGTTGTCACATTTGCAATGTATTCTATTTTTAAGTCAAAGGGCATTATTTAATCTCTTTCAAAGAATTAATAATTCCCCCTTGACTTTTATTACGTAATTTCAACAACATTACCTTATAATATTAGACTTTTTTACTTTGGGAATTTTTATGGACTATTTACAAATTCAAGGCCCTACCAAACTTAGCGGAACCGTCACCATTTCAGGTGCGAAAAATGCGGCATTGCCGCTTATAACTTTAACCCTTTTGGCACACAACAAGCTCACTGTCAGCAACATGCCAGAAGTGGTAGACATTAAAACGCTTCTAAAACTTTTAGGTAACCTTGGGGCGTCTTACACTCTGGAAGATCACATACTTACCATGGACACCTCGAGTGTCAACGATACGATGGCAAACTACGACATCGTAAAAACAATGCGCGCTTCTATCCTCGTTCTAGGTCCATTGCTGGCACGTTTTGGTCACTGTGAAGTATCTCTTCCGGGGGGATGCGCTATCGGCCAGCGTCCTATTGATTTACACCTCAAAGCTATGGAACAAATGGGTGCGACGATCACCATCCATGCAGGATACGTCCATGCAGTTGCACCTGAGGGTCTCAAAGGCGCGCACATTATCTTCGATAAAATTACTGTAACAGGAACGGCAAATGTCGTCATGGCAGCTGCACTCGCACACGGAAAATCCGTTCTTGTGAACTGTGCAAAAGAGCCTGAAGTCGTCCAACTGTGCGAAATTTTACGTGACAGCGGTATCGACATCACCGGAATTGGTACATCTGAGCTTACCATCATCGGTACGGGTGGAAAAACCATTGATATGGTTGATTTTGAAATCATCCCAGATCGGATCGAAGCAGGAACGTATTTGTGCGCAGGAGCTATAACGGGTTCAACGATTACCCTTGATAAAGTACGTCACGATCACCTTGATGCTGTAACTGCAAAATTGGAACAAATGGGTTGTACGATTGACATAACGGAGTCAACAATGACCATCCACCCATCCGAAAAACTAAAACACGTCCATATCATCACCCAAGAGTACCCAGCATTTCCAACCGATATGCAAGCGCAGTTTTTAGCACTTGCAACGCTTGCAAGCGGCACAAGCATCATCGAAGAGCGTTTGTTTGAAAATCGTTTTATGCACGTTAGTGAGCTTCAACGTTTGGGAGCTGATATTATGCTAAACGGTCATACGGCTACCGTTATAGGTGAAACGCCACTGTTTGGCGCAGATGTCATGGCAACCGATTTGCGCGCATCAAGTGCTCTTGTCCTTGCGGCAATGGCAGCAGAGGGAACGACAAACGTTCACCGTATTTATCATCTTGATCGCGGGTATGAAGACTTAGAGGGGAAACTACGCCTATTAGGTGCTAAGATTGAGAGATTGAAAGAATAATCGCCTCGTCATTCCCGCGAAGGCGGGCGAAGTGCCCTTTAGGGTGAATCCAGCTTTGCATTTAGGGGGATGGATCCCCGGATCAAGTCCGAGGACCTCAAAGAGGTTCTTGTGCCCTTGGGGTATGACGGGAAAAAAGATTACTGCGTAACATCAGTAGAATAAGAAGATACCGTATGGAGTACGGTATGATGAGATTAGAGATCCCCTTCAATTACTTTTGCAAAAGTAGTGTAATACACTTCTTGCATATCGGTAAGATTCATTTTCACATCATTAAGTGCAAATGTATTTCCGCCAACAGTTCCGATTTTTTCACACGCTAAACTTCCCACCATTGCTTCAAATGCTGCGCAGTTTTCAGGTGCTACTTCAATAATCGCTCTCGACATACTCTCAGCAAAAATATCACGACTGTCCATAACGCTCATGGTTGCTACAACCCCTTTTGAACTTACGCACGCCATTTTTGCCAATGCGATTGCCGCACCGCCAGCGCTACAATCTTTTGCGCAGGAGAGAAGCCCTTTTTTATTCGCTTCGATGACAAGATTCCACAATGCACGCTCTTTATCGTAATCGATAGCAGGGATCGTTCCCGCAACCGTTGCGCACAGTTCTTTCATATAGAGGGATCCGCCAAATTCACTGCGGCTTTCACC
>JAUYSQ010000057.1 GCA_030696285.1 Sulfuricurvum sp.
ATGAGAGCTATGTAAACCCAACCGCGCAGCAAGAAACAGATGGTTAGCGTCCTACATCGCTATTGTTTCGCTAGAGGCTCAGAGTGATCTGAGCAGTAGATTAATTATCACTTTATCCAGAACCCGGCTTATGTGTACCTACTCACCTTATAAATGCCTATATTAAGCGGTTTCAGAACGTTTAACTATCTCTATGTTTTTTCGGATAGTCAAACGATACAAATTCAGCCATACCTCTCCCAATACTTTTCCAATCATCATTTTTAAGTTTTACACAAAAAATTCCGCATGTGGGAATGTTGTCTATATCGTATCCGCTGATATATTCGGCAAAGAGGGTCAAGCCTGGATTATGCCCTACGATAAAAACAGTTTTTTTAGAAGAAGAGACTTTTTTTAAAACGCCCTCTATCGTATCGACGTCTGCCAAATACAACCCTTCTGCATAAACAATTTTTTTTGTATCATAATTCACTTTTTTGGCGATCTCTTTTGCTGTCGTTTTAGCCCTAACCGCCGGACTTGATACGATAAGATCGGGATGGACGTTATTGTGTGTTAACAGCTCCCCCATAAAAAGGGCATTTTTTTCTCCTCTTTTGTTTAGCGGTCGTTCAAAATCGCTCAAAGAGAGATCATCCCAATCCGATTTTGCATGTCTGATGATATAAAGAGTTTTCATTTAAATCCTTTAATAGTCTATTTTTTAGCTATAGTATAGGATATATTTGCCTCTATAGGAGATACTCCCATGGATACTGTAACCCTTACCGATAATCGTACCGGTAAAAGCTATGAGTTCTCCATTTTGCATCCGACCATAGGGCCTGACGTTATTGACGTAAGAGGTTTATACAAAGAGACCGGGATGTTTACCTACGATCCAGGATTTACCTCAACGGCGAGTTGCAGCTCGACGATTACTTATATTGATGGGGATCAGGGTGAGCTTCGTTATCGTGGATACGACATATCAGATTTGGCAACAAAAAAAAGCTATCTCGATGTGTGTTATCTGCTTTTGAATGAAAAACTCCCCTCAGAGTGTGAGCGTGCGGCGTTCGATCAAGAGTTGCGCAAACGAGCCTTTATTCACGAAGGGTTAAAAAGTTTGTTTGATGCATTTCCCGACCGTGCCCATCCGATGGCAATGATGTCATCGGCGGTATCGGCACTCTCCACTTTTTATTACGAACATCTCGATGTTACAACGAGCGAAGAAGCTCAAATTATGGCACGGCGTATCATTGCAAAAATACCGACATTGGCTGCATTTACCTATCGTCGCTCATTGGGTATCCCCTATATTTATCCCGATATTGAGCGCTCTTTTACCGAGAATTTTTTGTATATGATGC
>JAUYSQ010000058.1 GCA_030696285.1 Sulfuricurvum sp.
ATGAGAGCTATGTAAACCCAACCGCGCAGCAAGAAACAGATGGTTAGCGTCCTACATCGCTATTGTTTCGCTAGAGGCTCAGAGTGATCTGAGCAGTAGATTAATTATCACTTTATCCAGAACCCGGCTTATGTGTACCTAACCTTCAAAAAACCGCCTATACGACGGGGATTAAGAGCTTCCTAAATATTGAAACTTTTAACTATCTTCATGTTTTTTTGGATAGTCAAACGATACAAATTCTGCCATATTTCTCCCAATACTTTGCCAATCATCATTTTTAAGTGTTACACAAAAAATTCCGCATGTGGGAATGTTGTCTATATCGTATCCGCTGATATATTCGGCAAAGAGGGTCAAGTCTGGATTATGCCCTATGATAAAAACAGTTTTTTTAGAAGAAGAGATTTTTTTTAAAACGCCCTCTATGGCATTGACATCTGCCATATACAAAGTGTCTTCATAAACAATTTTTTTTGTATCATAATTTACTATTTTGGCAATCTCTTTTGCTGTCGCTTTAGCCCTAACTGCCGGACTTGATACGATAAGATCAGGGTGGACGTTATTGTGTGCTAACAACTCCCCCATAAAAAGGGTATTTTTTTGCCCTCTTTTGTTTAGCGGTCTCTCAAAATCGCTCAAAGAGAGATCATTCCAATCCGATTTTGCATGTCTGATGATATAAAGAGTTTTCATCTAAATCCTTTGTCATATAATAGTCAATTTTTAGCTATAGTAATACCATACATTACATTCCTAAACCCTCTTTATAGGAGTTTCTTCCATGGATACCGTAACCCTCACTGACAATCGTACCGGTAAAAGATATGAATTTCCTATTCTCAAACCCACTATAGGGCCTGATGTTATTGATGTAAGAGGCTTATACAAAGAGACGGGGATGTTTACCTATGATCCGGGATTTACCTCAACGGCGAGTTGCAGCTCGGCTATTACTTATATTGACGGGGATCAGGGTGAGCTTCGTTATCGTGGATACGATATATCGGATTTGGCAACAAAAAAAAGCTATCTCGATGTGTGTTATCTGCTTTTGAATGAAAAACTTCCCTCAGAGAGTGAACGTGCGGCATTTGATCAAGAGTTACGTAAACGTGCCTTTATTCACGAAGGGTTAAAAAGTTTGTTTGATGCGTTTCCCGATCGTGCTCATCCAATGGCAATGATGTCCTCGGCGGTATCGGCACTTTCCACTTTTTATTACGAACATCTCGATGTCACAACGAGCGAAGAGGCTCAAATTATGGCACGGCGTATCATCGCAAAAATACCAACATTGGCTGCATTTACCTATCGTCGTTCATTGGGTATTCCCTATATTTATCCCGATATTGAGCGCTCTTTTACCGAGAATTTTTTGTATATGATGCGTGCTTATCCAGGAGAAAATCTTGAGATTCGTGATGTTGAAATCCGTGCTCTGGATACGATTTTTACTCTCCATGCTGACCATGAGCAAAATGCTTCGACCTCTACGGTACGTTCTGTGGCTTCCACGGGTGCGCACCCCTACGCAGCACTCTCTGCTGGGATAAATGCTCTATGGGGAAGGGCGCATGGGGGTGCCAATGAATCAGTGATCGCGCAGCTTGAGTTGATTGGGAGTGTTGATAATGTAGCTGCTTTTATTGCTCGGGCAAAAGATCCCAATGATAGCTTTAAGCTTATGGGATTTGGTCATCGTGTTTATAAAAACTTCGATCCTCGTGCGAAAATACTTAAAAAACTTCTCGATGAACTCAAAGATGATCTAGGTATCGATAGCAACCTCCTTGAAGTGGCTAAACATATCGAGCACATTGCACTTAATGACGACTATTTTATTCAGCGTAAACTTTATCCCAATATTGATTTTTATACGGGGCTTATTTTAACGGCACTTAAAATCCCAAAATCAATGTTGTCGATTATTTTTGTCATCGGTCGCTCAGTTGGATGGATTGCTCAATGGATTGAACTCAAAGGCGATCCTGAAATGAAAATAACCCGTCCAAGACAGCGCTATATCGGAGTCAAAAATTGTAAATTGTAGTATTGTCATGTAATCATTAACTAGTAAAAGGAACGGTATTGAGGATAAAAAGTGTAGCTCTTTCTTTGTTGCTTATGTTTAATCCGTATCTATGGGCAGATTTAGCGGATACGTCAATTTTAAAACCGCCAAGCTCCTTTTCAACTTATTCCTATGGCTATCAAGCATTGAGAAAAATATTGATTAAATATCTAAAAATAGAAGAAGCCGGAGGATGGAAGCAAATTGTATCTTCTTATCCAAACACCCATGAAGCTGAGCCGTATTTCGCAGATGAACTCAAAGAGCGACTGAGAGTGGAGGGGGATCTGTCTGCAGGTGACAATTCGAGTGAGGGGTACGAGAAAGCCATCAAACATTTCCAAAGAAGACACGGGATTAAACCTGATGGCAGAGTAGGAGAGGAGACACTCTCGAAGCTAAATATTTCGGTACAAGAGAAAATCACTGCAATCCGTTTAAACATGGAGAGATGGCGAGTGATACCCGAAGAGATGGAAAATCCTTATATTTCGGTCAATATTCCTGATTTTAGCCTCAGTGTAATCGAAGATAATAAAACGGTATTGAGTATGAAAGCAATCGTTGGCAGGGAAGGAAGAGAAACTCCTATTTTTAATGCCAAGATACAGTATATTGTCGTCAATCCTTATTGGCATGTTCCGATTACGATTCTAAGGGAAGACATTATTCCAAAAGTCCGCAAAGATATCCGTTATCTCAAAAAAGAGAGAATTAAAATCTTTAAAAATGGGGATTATGCCGAGAAAAAGGCGATTAATCCGTTGAAAATTAACTGGAAAAAGGCTGATGCGGATACTTTTCCCTATGTCCTCAGGCAGGATCCCGGTCCAAAAAATGTCTTGGGACGCCTCAAGTTTATCTTCCCAAATCCAGAGGATATTTATATTCATGATACCCCGATTAAGTCTCTTTTTGATAAAAATATCAGAACTTTTAGTTCTGGGTGTATTCGTATCCAGGAGCCGGTCAAGCTTGCTCGCTATCTGCTGAAAAACGATGGAAATATAGGGGGTTATGAAAATATTGCTGCTCTTATTGTCAAAAGCCACAACAAAACGATTCCTCTTTCCACGTCTGTGAAGGTGCGTATTCATTATTGGACTGTTTGGGTGGACGATGAGGGTATGGCTAATTTCCGTAACGATGTATACGGGCATGACGAGGATTTGGCGGAGAGTCTTGGCTGGCGTAGAGATACCGATACACGGTGAAAACAGGAGTGATTCTGCTGTTTACAAAATTATGGTATACTATAAGTAATATTATGATAAGTATAAAAAAAAGAGAGGGATGAATGGAGAGTGAAAATCTGATAAATCGCAGAAGTTTTTTGAAAATTGCCGGAATAGCATCAGCCGTTTCTCTTTTTCCCAGCATTGTACTTGGCAAGACAGATGTTCCCTATAAAAAATCTCTCTCTCTGTACAATATTCATACCGGTGAAAATCTTACTACAACGTTTTGGGCGGACGGTGCCTATATTCCTGAGGCATTGGTCGATATCAATCATATTCTCAGAGATTACAGGACGGATGCAGCAACCGAGATGGATATTGAGCTTTTTGATCTCCTTTATTCTATCCGCTCGAATCTTGACAGCAGCAAGCCTTTTCATGTCATCTCCGGCTACCGCTCTCCGAAAACGAATGCAATGCTGAACAGTAACTCTTCGGGAGTTGCTAAAAAAAGTCTCCATATGGAGGGGAAGGCAATTGATATCAATCTTCCCGGCCGAAATCTTGCAGAGCTTAAAAAAATTGCCATGAATCTCAAGCAGGGTGGCGTGGGATATTATCCTGATTCAAATTTTGTTCATGTTGATGTCGGAAGAGTCAGAAGCTGGTAATCTCCCCTCCAAAAGTTACTTATCCCTATCTTCACACAAAAACAAGATTATAGGCGACGCATAGCGCGTTAAGCCATCTATTATTAGCGATTTAATTTGGTATAATAGAAACACTTAACTATTATAGGAGAATTTATGGAATGTGAATTTCCCACTATCAATGCGAATAATGATGAAATACGAGCAATTTTGAACGACGTTAAGACAATCGCTATTTTAGGGTTGTCTCCCGATTCGACGAAAGACAGTTACCGTGTTGCAGAATATCTTCAAAATGCTGGATACACTATTATCCCGGTCTACCCTAAAGAAGAGACGATTTTAGGTCAAAAAGTATACCGATCACTTGAAGAGATCCCTTTTGCGGTTGATATGGTAAATATTTTTCGAAAAGCTGATGCTCTAAGCGCTATTGCGGATGCGTGTATCAATCATGGTGATATTAAAGTTTTTTGGGCGCAAAAAGGGATTGTCAATAATGAAGCGGCAGAGCGTGCACGCAATGCGGGTATGAAAGTGGTTCAAAATCATTGTAGCATGGTCGAACATCGACTTATGCACGGTTAAAGGGAAACATTGATCGATTTAGAGACGATACAGCGTGCGCACGAACGGATCAAAGGTGTTGTTGTGGAAACGCCCTTTTCATACGCTCCACGCCTTAGTGAGCAGTGCGGTTGTGAAATTTATCTTAAAAATGAAAATCTGCAAGTCACAGGTGCCTTTAAAATTCGGGGTGCATACAACAAAATAGCAACGCTTAGCGATTCTGAACGCACATGTGGAGTGATTGCGGCAAGTGCTGGAAATCATGCGCAGGGTGTAGCCATGGCAGCACAAATGTTTGGGATTAATGCTCTGATTGTAATGCCCGAATCAACACCATTAACCAAAATAGACGGTGTTCGCTATTATGGAGCCGAGGTTATATTGGCGGGTGGCAATTATGATGAAGCCTACGCGTATGCCAGTGATTACGGTCAAAAAAATGGCATGGTGTTTGTTCATCCGTTTGCTGATGAAGCGGTGATGGCAGGACAGGGGACAATAGCCCTTGAAATGTTGGATGCAATGAGTGATTTGGATGCGATTATTATTCCGGTGGGAGGGGGAGGCCTTATATCGGGGATAGCATCGGCTATCAAGCAGATTTCTCCTCATATCGAAGTGATCGGAGTGAGCGCATTGGGTGCTCCCGCTATGAAAAATTCTTTTGAAGCGAAGAGGGCGATTGATAGTATCAGTGTTCGAACCATTGCAGACGGGATTGCTGTCCGAGACGCCTCCCCTTTGACACTGGCTCATATATTGGAGTGTGTTGATCGGTTTATCGGTGTTGATGAAGAAGAGATTGCCAGCGCTATTTTATTTTTACTTGAGCGACAAAAACTCGTCGTTGAAGGGGCCGGTGCTGCTGGAGTAGCTGCATTGCTTCACGATAAACTCACCCATCTCAAAGGTAAAAAAGTGGGGGTCATTCTCAGCGGCGGAAATATGGACGTTACTCTCTTATCGATAATTATCGAAAAAGGGCTTATTAAATCGGGACGTAAAATGAAGCTTACGGTAACGCTCATTGATAAACCGGGAGCCTTGATGCAGCTTACCCGCATGCTGCAAGAGCTAAATGCAAATATCGTCCATATCGACTACGATCGAACCTCTACATCTCTGGCGTACGGAGATGCGAATGTTCGAATTCATCTGGAAACAAAAGGTGAAGATCATCAAGCTCAAATTCGTTCATTATTGCATGAGTACCGCTATCTAAGCAGTGAAGAAAGCTAGAGAGTCGTATCGTGAATAGTTTAAAATCACTTAATATTAAAACCCCTATTTTAAACCTTAAGCCCCTTTATGATGGGTCGCTTGCCATTATTGATGCTCAAACAACCGTGAGAATTATATCCATGGAAGATTATAAGGTTATCGGTGGATTTAAAAGCAATATTCAGCACGAGCATCTCTCCCGTTTTGTTGCGGATATTGCCTATAAAGGGGATTATTCGGTATCTGTCATCCCAAAAAGTAATAAAGCAGCCCTTTTCAGTGTGGAAAATAAAGAGTTATTATACAAACTAGGACGCCATCAAGGGGAGATTGAAAGTGTTGCTATCGATCCCAACAGCCGCTATTGTGTAACCTGCGGTCAAGATGGGAAAGTTTTCGTTTGGGTTATAAAAACAGCTCGTTTAGCGTTTGCTCTTCCCCCACATACTGATTTCGTCACGTCGATTGCATTTAATGATAACGGTCAATGGATCGCTACGGGAAGCTTTGACCGTACGATCAACCTTTTAAATCTTGCAACAATGAAACAACCCTCAAAGCTTCGAGGTCATACCAGTGTTATTGTTGGCATGGCCTTTCTTAACGAGTTGCGACTGCTCTCCGCAGATAAAGATGGTGGTCTGATCGTTTGGGATATTCGCAATGGAAAAGTGATCAAACGTCTCTCAAAAATGAATGATGAGATTACTACTATGTGTATTAGTGCTGACAAAAGATTTGTTTTTGTCGGTACCAAGCTTGGCTATATTGGTTTTTATGATATGCAATCTATGGAATTGGTTCGTCAACGATACATTAAAGAGAGTGAAGAGATCACCTCTCTTGCCTTTATTGAGAACGGTTTTCGTCTTGCTGTAGGGACGGTACAGGGAAATGTCCGTTTTTATTCTGTGCTTGGTGATCAAGAGGCGTATATGAATCTTTTACGTCATCGACAGTACAAAGAGTTTTATGCTGTTTTGGAAGAAAACCCAATAGTCCTTTATTCAAAAACGTATGAATTGGCTGAGAAAATTTGGGAAGATATCTTAACCAAGGCAAGAGCTTATCTCGAAAAAGGGGAGAAAGAGAAGGCAAAAGAACTTTTTGCTCTTTTCGGAGGGATTCCGCAGAAAAATGCATTTATGCTTCAAATGTTACGAGATTATGAAAAATATGGACAATTTCAGACCTATATACAAGAAGGGCGACTGCCATTGGCCTATGCGATGGCCAAGCAATATCCGGTATTCAAAGATTCAGAACCCTACCGAAAAATGGAATTACGTTGGAAAAAACTCTTTGCAAAAGCACAAGAACTTATTTTAGGCGCAAATGGCGAAGATCAGGCACGGACGTTGTTGGCTCCTTTTCGGGGAATATCTGAGAAAACCGTCTTAATCCAACAACTTTTTACTGAAAAAAAATTGAATGAGTATTTTAAAAAAGTGATTGTATCACGTGATTTTGTTAAATTTTTTGAGTTGGTTAAAAATCATCCCTTTTTAAAAGAGTTCACGGAATACAGTACTGTAATTGAGTATTCCAATAAACTCTTTATCGAAGCTCAACGAGCCTATAAAGAGGGTGACCTCGCTACTGCGAAGAGGGTGTGTGAAATCTTAATTTACTTTCCGGATTATTCTGCAGAAGCCCATGAAATGCTAGAAACGATCAAGGTGAAGCATCTTTTATTCGATGCAATTACCTCCGAAAACTTTTTAAACGCATTTTCCTATCTCAGTTCCTATCCTCTGTTATATGAAACCCCCGAAGCTCAAAAGCTCGAAAATCATTGGAATAAAATTCTTGATCTTGCGTTACGGTATGCAGCAAAAGGGGAAATAGAAGGATTGCGAAAACACTTCGAGTATTATTTTCCTATCAGCAGCAAATATTCTGCAATGGGGGCGGTTTTTGCCCAATGTTATGCCGTGCAGCTTGAACAAAAACTTCGTGCACACGCCCCAATGAACGAACTGGAAAATGGAGTTCGAAATTATGTCAGTGTGTTTGGAATAGATGATTATATTCTCTACTTTTTTACTCTTTACTCGCGTGAGTACGAGACGAAGATGGATTTGACAACATTAAAACAAGGTTCATCGGAAGCATGGACCCCTGCAATGATAATGGATGATATAACGGCTAAAAAATTATGATTGCTGTTGATTTAGGCTCCAATACACTCCATTTTATTGAATATGATGGAAAAAAATGGGGTAAAAGTTTTGAAAAAATTGTCCGTACAGCTGAGGGGCTGAATCTTCATCCAGAAATTGGATCGCTAGCCTTGGAACGGATCATTGATGCGATTGATGAGGCAAAAAAGATCTTTGATTTCAGAGTGCATGAGATTGTTGCCGTTACGACGGCCGCGATGCGCATGGCGACTAATTCAGCAGACATACTTAAAAAAATTCATGAAAAAACAGGAATTTTATTTCGTATCATCGATGGAGAAAATGAGGCCTTATTGACACTCAAAGCGGTTGAAAATCGTCTTCATCAACTGAGCCTTTCGACAGATGAATTTGTACTTGCAGATATTGGTGGCGGCTCAACCGAGATAATTGTTGTCTCGGGTAGTCGTTGTGAGTCGAAAAGTTTTCCATTGGGAATCGTAACTCTGAGTGAAAAATCTCAGACAGACAATATTCTGACAAACGAATTAGAGTCTTTTTCTGAAACAATTATCCGTTATATAGATACGTTAGCTTTGCCGTCACCTCCTAAGACATTGATTTTAACGGCGGGCACTCCTACGACTATCGTAGCATACCTTATGGGGATGAGCTATGCGTCTTATGATCCTGTTAAAATTAACGGTTCTTTTTTGAAACGAAGCGATTGTGAGATTGTGTTAGATGAATTGATGAAAATGGATGAGGCTACGAGAGCGTATTATGTTGGAGTCGGAAGAGAGGGATTGATTGCCACGGGTATACGTATCGTTGAAATGGTGTTCGAGGCATTGAGGCTGGAGCGCGCGGTGGTCATCGATGATGGATTGTGTGAGGGAGTAGCATTGGATTATTTTTCTGAACGCTATATTCCACACTTAACGTAATTTATAGCTAATATTTCCTATAATACACGCAATTTTAGCACTATTTTGACACTATTTACTTCTGCCTCATCGAGGTCAAGCTTTAGTAGTTAAAACAACTAGCCTAGCGAAAGGAGTATGACTCCTTTCGCGTTTAAAATCAATATGTAATAGGGAGACAACATGCAAATCAGCGGTGCGCAGATGGTTATCGAAGCACTAGCGGCCGAAGAGGTCGAAGTAGTATTCGGTTATCCGGGCGGTGCGATCATGAACGTCTATGATGAAATTTACAAACAAAATGCCTTTCAGCACGTCTTAACACGTCATGAACAAGCAGCGGTTCATGCAGCAGAAGGGTACGCGAAAGCTTCAGGCAAAGTAGGGGTTGCGATGATTACCTCGGGTCCTGGGTTTACCAATGCGGTTACGGGTATTGCTGATGCGTATATGGACTCTGTTCCTCTCGTCGTTATCAGTGGACAGGTTCCTATGTCATTGATCGGTACGGATGCGTTTCAAGAGATTGATGCTGTAGGAATTAGCCGACCGTGTACGAAGCACAACTACCTCGTTACTGATGCGAAGGATCTTCCACGTATTTTGAAAGAGGCGTTTTATTTGGCACGGACGGGTCGTCCGGGTCCTGTTCATGTTGATATTCCAAAAGACGTTACCGCGCAAATAGCGACATTTGATTATTCCAAAGAGGTGGAGCTTGAAACGTATAAGCCCACAGTTAAGGGGAATATGCGTCAAATTAAAAAAGCCGTTGAAGCAATTGCCCATGCTAAACGTCCCCTTTTGTATCTCGGTGGAGGAGTCATTAGTTCAGGTGCCGCAGAACTTGTTCGTGAGTTTTCAACAATGACACAGATTCCGGCGGTAGAGACGTTTATGGCACGCGGAACATTGCACCATGCTGATCCGTTGTTGATCTCTATGTTGGGAATGCATGGATC
>JAUYSQ010000211.1 GCA_030696285.1 Sulfuricurvum sp.
CGCAAGCTTTTGGCATAACGAAAGAGTTTTAAAACACGAAAAAGGATAAAAATACGTAATAATCGGAACTCATGGAAAAACGGCATAATGGCCAGTAAATCAATAATCGCAGTTGGGGAGAAAACATACTCCATTTTTTGGATAAAAATAGTTTTCATCGCTCCTGAAAACGAAAAAGGGCGATGGAGAAAGAGATCACGCTCATATTGTTCAATAATTGTTTGAGAATTGCTGTTATGTACCCAAAAACGAAGTACGTATTCGATCAAAAAGATCAATGAAATAACATAGTTATTAAAAATCAACCATCCGTGAGAAAGCTCATGTTTAACCGAACTCACCAAAATATAAACACTCAAAAAGATGAGCCCCATCATAAAAACATCAAAAAACTTTTTGTATCGATAATGCTGGTTTTCTAAGACATTATAAAAAAAGATTTTAGTCCGCTGATACAAATGGCAGGTATGGAGAAAAAAAGCGAAATTAACTATCCACCTGCTTAGCATTAGAATCTCTACTGCGCTAATTTAGCAACTAAAAGATCATTGAGAGTTTGAGGATTTGCTGAACCTTTAGAAGCTTTCATCGCTTGGCCTACAAAAAAGCCAAAAAGCTTATCTTTACCCGATTTGTATTCGGCAAGCTTTTCAGAATTAGCACTAAGAACTTCATCAATAAGCGCTTCCAAGGCACCCGTATCGCTCACTTGTTTTAGCCCTAATTTCTCAATAACACCATCAATGTCATCACTCGCATGCTCAAGTAAATAATCTAAAACTTCTTTACCCGCTTTACCGCTGATGACATTTTCTTCGATACGCTTAACTAGACCGCCAAGAGTTTGCGCAGTGATTGCCGACTCATGTGCCCCCATACCGCCTTTAAGGCGTCCTTGAAGTTCAACGGTAAGCCATGTGACTGCATTTTTAGCAGTAATGCCGCACGTCAGCATCGATTCGAAATAATGGGCCGTATCGAGATCAGCCGTGATAACAGCCGCATCATACTCTCGAAGCCCATACTCGCTAACCAGCCGCTCTTTTTTTGCATCGGGAAGCTCAGGAATATTAATAACATCTGTATACATCGCATCATCCACAACGACTTTGAGCAAATCGGGTTCTGGAAAATAGCGATAATCCGCCGCCTCTTCTTTACCGCGCATAGAACGGGTCTCTTGCTTTGCCTGATCGAAAAGACG
>JAUYSQ010000059.1 GCA_030696285.1 Sulfuricurvum sp.
GCGAATCGTGCCACAATGTCTTTGAGTAAAATCGAGTCTTTATAGCTCGCCAAAAGCTCTTTTTTTTCGCCTTGAGGATACGATAGAAGCTTGGGAAAGCCTCCCTCTTTGATAAAGAGATTGAACTCACGATTAATCGCAATGCGATTATCTATCCACTCCAGTGTGGATGTTATTGCAATCCCTTTAAAACGCAAATACTCATTAAAGCTAAGAGGATAAATATCCACACTAATATATCGACCGCTCAGTGCCGTTCCAATTTCACTGCTTAAAAGCGAAGAATTGGAGCCGGTAACGGAGATATGCGATGTTTTTAATGCCTGCTCTTTATTAACCCATTTTTCCCAATTTGGAATATTTTGAACTTCATCGAGAAACACATAAGGCTTGATACTTGGGGCGACGTATTCGAGATAAACTTCTTTGATTTGCTCCAGCAACTCCAAATTTAAGTGATGAATAAATCGAGGATCTTCAAGATTAACAAAAAGCATTGCACGCTTATCAATACCGTTTTGGTGAAGCCGTTTCATTTGATTGAGCATTAGCGTCGATTTTCCGCATCGACGTACTCCCTTAATCACAACAATTTCATCATGCTTCATAAAGCTTCTAATTTTATCATCATAAAGCGGACGTTCAATGCTTAGGTCAAAGTCTCGATTCCAATAATTCCAATCGTTCAATATTGCCAAAATTTCAGTTTTACTCAACATTGCAACATCCTATACATAAATTGTTTGGTACATCATACAATTTAAAATATAATTATATGTTTAAACCTACAATTTATAAGAATGTCATCCTTGTCTCATCAACTCTATCATCTGCTCAACTGACGATTGAAACTCGCTCGAAACCATCGCCTCTTGAGACAAAAATGCCTCCATCTGAGTTTTCTTCGCAATCGCTTCGTCCAGCTCTTTGTCCGAACCTTTTACATACGCCCCGATACGGATCAGCATCTCATTCTCTTTTAAAAGGGTATAAAGACGGCGAAAACGGCGAACGGCGGCGAGATGCTCAGGGGTGATGATGTCGTTCATGACCCGTGAAGCGGTGTTGAGAATATGAATCGGGGGATAGATTCCAAAATCGGTCTGTTCCCGAGAGAGGTCGATATGCCCATCATGAATAGAGCGGGACTGATCGGCGATGGGATCACTCATGT
>JAUYSQ010000216.1 GCA_030696285.1 Sulfuricurvum sp.
CTCTTCATCACGATAAATACGTTGAATCAACGTAAATGAAGCATTTTTAATACTTTTTAATAGCGTTTCAACGGTGAGTAAATCCCCAAATTTAGCACTTTTGATATAATCCGCTTCGATATGCTTCGCCACGAAATGACCCTCCGCCAAAATAGGAGAACGTCCCGCATCAAAAAAAAGCTGGCTCCGCGCCCGCTCGCAAAAGTTTAAATAATTGGAGTGATACACTACCCCGCCAACGTCTGTATCTTCGTAATATACTCGTATTTGCATCTATCTCCTCCTATTTGTAGGGGTTTATTGTATGTCTCATTATTGGCTGTGCCAGATTCGTGCCAGTCATCTAAAAAATTAGCACACTTTTTTCGTAATATTTTATCCTAAATAATAGTTTCTCGTACCCTATAGGGTATGCCAACTGGCAGCGACAATATTCATCATCGCTTGGTTATTTTGAATTTGGGTGTTGTCTTTGATATGGAACCCATGATCTTTACTGTAAGCGCTTAGCTGTTGAATGATTTGGTCCATATCGGTATTGGTGAGGTAACTGCCATCATCGAGTTGAAGTTTCTCGATTCGGTTCGCTTCGTTCTTTTGATTATTGATCGTGATAAATTCACTCTCTCCGTATTGGAGTAAGAGATTGTTTCCTTTCATAAAGAAGCTGATATCCTCTTTGGTAATTCCCTCACCGAAGAGCAGAGTATCATTACCGCCGTTTTGACCAATCCATTTACCGAAAAGATTGATTCCAAAGACATTTTCGTTGATGGTTGTGTTATTACTTCCTCTGGTAGCTAGATAGATATCGTTTCCGGTACCGCCGCTGAGAGAATTTGTTCCAGCGCCTCCGTTAAGAATATCATGACCTTCACCGCTCAAAAGGGTATCATTACCTTCTCCTCCGAAGAGTTTATCGTTACCTACATCACCGCGTAGGGTGTCATTTCCGTTATCGCCGTAGAGAATATCATCGTTAGCTCCACCTGAAAGGTTATCGTGTCCCTCACCCCCGATAAGGAGGTCATTTCCGGCATCACCAAATAATGAGTCAGCTCCAGTGTTACCAAAAAAGGTATCGTTTCCTTTCTCTCCGTAGATTAGATCAGTGTTCTTTTTCCCAATGAGGAGATCTGACTTGTTACTTCCCCATCCGAAATTCCAGAATTTATTGCTTGATACGATTTTCTCCTTTGAGAGGTTGATAGCTCCTTCTGCGGTTTGCAGTGACTCAACCCCTTTTGTAGGGGAAGTGAAATAATCCGCTAAGATCACATCGTTTTTATCTTTGACATCGATACGGAGGTTATTACCCTCTTGGAGGAAGGTGAGATCACTCATAGAGATATCGTTTATAAGTAAAATGTCTGTTCCGTCATTGTCATTGATGGTTAAGGGTTCCCCTCCGTAGGTGTAATGCCAGTCCGGGGTCATTAGGTTGGTGAAGTTTAGGTTGGTGGTAATACTCTCGCCATGACCGTCATCGATAGTAATGGTAGCGTTAGACTCTCCGGCGTAGTAACGCTCAGAGGTGTAGGTGTACTCGCCTTTTTCATTGATGGTGAGGGTTCCGTGTTCCGGTGTGGTGGTAACGCTGTAAGAGAGTACATCACCGTCCACATCGGTTGCTTTTATTGTTCCTGTGGTGGATGCACCTGCTAGGAGTGTTTTAGATGCCGGTGTCTCGGTGAGGATCGGTGCATCATTAACCGCTTCGATAGCGAGATTAAGTGTTGCGGTAGTACTAAG
>JAUYSQ010000227.1 GCA_030696285.1 Sulfuricurvum sp.
CTCTTATGGCACAGGTCTGGTTTATTTTTTATATCGGAGAGTGGGAGTTTATGCCGACCACTATTAATTCAACCCATCCGGTATCCTTAAGCTCAGCCTTGATGATCAACCTCGCGTTGGTCATAATATTCGGTCTGCAACACTCGGTAATGGCTCGCTCGTCGTTTAAAAAATATGTGACCAAGATTATTCCGCAACCGGCAGAACGCAGTACGTATGTTCTTTTTTCAGGGTTGGCATTGGGCTTAATTTGTTTGTATTGGCAGCCATTGGACGGATTTTTATGGCAAGTGGATAATGAGGTCGGAAAAATCATATTAACATTAGGCTATCTTTTCGGCTGGACGTTTTCACTCTTTTCTACTTTTATCATCAATCATTTCGAACTCTTCGGCCTGCAGCAAATTTATTTGAATCTACTCAATAAGCCTGAACCGTCCGTCTCTTTCAAAGAAAAATTATTTTATAAATGGGTGCGGCATCCTATCCAACTGGGAGTGCTGCTTGGTATATGGCTGACTCCCACGATGTCCTATTCACACCTGATGCTCTCTGTCACTTTAACTATTTATATTTTTATCGGTCTTAGATATGAGGAGAGAGATTTGATTTCTACACTCGGCAGTACCTATAAAGAGTATCAAAAACGGGTTCGTATGATGCTCCCTTTTCCAAAATAACAACAGAATAACTACGAGTGGGATGATTAACCCGAATGAGCTATAATTGTTTTAGTACAAATCATAAGGAGGAATTTATGAATCTGTTTAAATTAAAATCGGTATCAGGCGCTCGGTCGTTGTGGATGATCCTAGTGGGCGTGGCAGCTATAGTGATGTTTTCTGGGTTTTGGAGCGGTAAAACGGTGGATCAGCAACGTGCAGATCGTCTACAGAGCAGTAACGAGACGTTGCAGCTCCTATATAAACACGCACCCGAAGCCAAAGAGATGATTGCCAACTCCTACGGGTATGCAGCCTTCAGCAATGTCGGCGTGAATCTGGTACTGCTCTCGGCAGAAGGGGGTACGGGAGTGGCACATGACAATAAAACAGGTAAGAAAACCTACATGAATATGGCTTCGGGCGGCGTAGGATTCGGACTTGGGATAAAAGATTTCCGGGCAATATTTCTCTTTGAAAACAAAGCGGTGTTCGACCGATTCGTCAATGAGGGGTGGGAAGCCAATGCGCAGGCGGATGCCGCTGCGAAACTGGCGGATAAAGGAGATGCAATCAATCTGGCCATTACCGTTGCACCGGGAATTCGGCTCTATAAATTGACGCAAAACGGTCTGGCACTGCAAGCGACGATCCAAGGAACAAAGTATTGGAAAGATGCTGAGATGAATAAGTAGATAATGTTATACAGTATAAAATAAAGCTCTAAGCAGCCTAAAAAAATATAATAAGGATACCCCATCAAACCAACTACTACCAATAGAAAAACAGCTCCGAAAAGAGATTATAAAAATCCGCCTCAAAATTTTCAGCGCAAAGCGCCGCCGAAAAAAGAGAATATTGAAACCACGCAAAAAAATGAGATCAAAGCAATGTTTATGACGTGGTTCAAATCCAGCAGAGCGCTTGAAGGTCATATTATGACCAAGCAAGATGTCATCAACGCTGTTTTAAAAAAATTAGGACCAAAACAAGATCGTCCTTTTCAAATAGCGATGAATGAACTCCAAAATGATGGACTGATCGATGTACAAGAAGACGGTGTTACGTTGGTGTTAACACCAAAAGGGGCTGATTTTATTTAACGATGATTAAATTGATTTCCATCAATATTTTTATCTATCCATCACCCTATAATTCGGTATTAAAATCGTTCTAAAGGCTCTCCTATCATTTACACGTTCATCCACACACTCCACCTCCTATCGGCTTTTGTGTACGGCGGATTTTTATTCGTCGATTACCTGTTTCTCTCCAAGATGACGCAGACACTCAGTCAGGACGAACACGCTAAAGCGCGTGAAGCAATTATGATACACGTACGTAAAGTCGTCCCCTATGCCCTATTCACTGCTGTAGGTACGGGAATGTACCTCATCACTCAAGTTTTCGGCGAAGTGAGCGCTGATGGGCTAAGCTCTTTTCAAACGCTCCTGCTCATAAAAGCCTTTTTCGGTCTATGGCTAGGACTTCGGGGATTCAATCAAAAGGTATTCGGAATCAATCCGTGGGTGTTTAAAAGCCACAAACTCCCTTTTTTCTCTGTTGTCGCTATCATCGTCCTCTCGCAGATACTACATCTTACGTTCTAACGATCAAAGCCAAGTCAAAATAGAGTAAAATTACCATTCAAAAACACTAAAAAGGATTATCATGGCATGGGCAACCGCACGACATATATTAGTAACTACTGAAGAAGAGTGTAACACGCTAAAAGCAGCAATCGAAAGTGGAACTTCATTCGAGACCGTTGCTCAAAGTCACTCACAATGTCCATCAAGCAGAGATGGCGGTGATTTAGGTAAATTTAGTCCGGGACAAATGGTTCCTGAGTTTGACAAAGCGGTATTCTCCGGTGATGTCGGCGTTTTATACGGTCCTATCAAAACACAATTCGGCTACCATCTTTTAGAAGTAACGGCTAGAGGCTAAAAAAAGGCGAGCGACCTCGATTAGCGATGATTATTCACAGTCGTTGGTATCGTCTCTCCGCTGGCTTGCAATGCAATCGCATCAGGATGCAGCTGATAATGTTGACGGACAATATTGGCCAATCCTGCTTTCATTTTTTCATCCACTAGGACAACCTCTCCTTCCCCCAATGTATCGACAATGTCTTGCAAAAGATCGTTTTGAACACCCTTTAGTTTTCCTACCCATGATTGTAATAATATTTTATCCACATGGGAGGGGAGTGATCCCATAATCCCGATATCGTTTTGGTTATGTATCAATAATCCGGATGTCGTTCCACGATCAAGTGTGAGTACCTGGAGAAGATAAAGAGTATGGTACTCCAATTGTTTTCTGCGTGCTGCATCGTCAATCTCTTGATGTTTTTTAAGTGCATCACCGAGGATAGTGATGTAGGTATCAATAACCTTTGTACCAAAAGAAGATGCAAAACTCGTATCCGCAATCTCATCACCGCTCTTAAAATTTTCGAGATAAAAATGCGAAACACCTCTGTGCCGACCTAATGCAGGGATATAAAAATAGCGGTTCCCTTCTGTGCTTCCCTCATCATAATACGTTTGAGAAGCTTCTCTCAACATGTTTTCAAAACTCTGCGTCTCTTGGGGATTCGGATTGCTCGGATTTAGATCCGCCATTAGGCGCCAATACCCGCTCCCATCTCTCATTTCGGTCCAGCTGATATGCATATGCATCGATGAGGCAAGGGGATTAGCCGGGTGGATGATCGTCGAGATGGCTGTGGCGGAAGAGAGTTTTTTTATCGGGTCATCATCATAGTGGACTTGTGAATAATTGACCGAACCGCGATTGAACAGTTGCTCATCTGCTGATTCATACCGAACCCCTCCTCCATGACGCCCTTCATCACGGAACCATTCCACAGCAACAAATGGTTTATTGGAGCCCAGCGTACGCGTCAGTTCATTGAGAGAATGTACAAAATACGATTGCAGTTCTAAGATTATGGTAGATGCAGTATGTGCGCGTGGAGATTGGGCATTAATTCTTGTCATTGGAATTCACTTCAGGTTGATTAAATATGTCTGTAAAATAATACCTGTCTAAAATAAAGATACGCCTCAGAGAATGAATTTTAGGTATTATCGATATGATGTTCTAAAATATACGTCTGTCACTCTTACTGAGTATTAGGAAGCGATGCAGATCACTGTTGTTACTTCTATCATTTAAAGGATTTAAGGTATGTGGCTACACACAAGCTGTGATTTGATATTCGACATTGCTGTCCCTACCCCCTTTGTCCTCATGCTTCGTCCTCGCAGCGGAGCACAGCAATGGATAGCTCTTGAAGAATATAAGATTGTCCCCAGTGTCCCCGTATTCGAATTCACCGATAACTACGGAAATCTCTGTCAGCGGCTGATTGCTCCACCCGGAGTTTTTGCCATCTATACGGCGGCAGAAGTTATGATCCCTGATCATGTGGATCAGGCACCGGGTGCTCCGTTTGTTGAAATCCAGAATCTCCCCGACGCCGTACTCAGCTATTTATTACCCAGTCGTTACTGCGAGGCAGATCGTTTTAGCCAGATGGCGACTGCCATCACGGCGGGTCGGCAGTTGGGTTACGATCAGGTCACAGCCATCGTGGAGTGGTTACGTACCACAATCCGTTTTGAACCCAATCGCAGCGATGTTCTCGTATCCGCAATAGAGGTCAATGCAAGAGGATGGGGGGTGTGTCGGGATCTTTCTCATCTCGGAATCGCGATGTGCCGGAGTCTTAGTATTCCCTCCCGTATGGTCGTTGGTTACCTCCACGGGCTCCATCCTATGGATCTGCACGCCTGGTTCGAGGCTTACGTCGGTGGCCGCTGGTATTCTTTTGATGCGACGCAAACCCAGATGAGGGGCGGATACGTGGCAATCGGCTATGGCCGTGATGCTGCGGATGTCGCTGTCTATAATCAGTTTGGACCTGCATTGTATCCTAGGTCTCAATATGTTCGTGTAGAAATAATCAATCCGGAAATCGGGACAAATCATGCAGCGCTATAAAATTATTCATCGTACGTATTACAATTATTCCAATAATGTGATGCTCGGACCGCATATTTTACTTCTGCGTCCGAGAGAAGATTACGAATTACGGATCGAATCTTTTAATCTGAAAACCACCCCTGCTTCCACCCTCCTTTGGCATCGAGATGTGGAGGGTAATTCCGTCGCTATCGCAACCTTCGATCTCCCTGTGAGTCAGCTGGTCATTGAAAGCGAAGTAATTATTCAGCAATACAATGAAGCTCCTCTTAATTTTATGGTTGCCGCCTATGCAATTGCTTACCCTTTTAGCTACCAAGGCGATGACAAAGTTTTGCTCTCTGCTTATATGGCATTGCCCGATAACGAAACGATCAACATAGTGAATAAATGGATTGCTAATTTTTGGCAGTCCGGCGAGCAGATTCAGACCTATACTCTGTTGCAGCGGATTGCCGAGCACATTCATCAAACCCTCTCCTATAGAGTGAGAGAAGAACCCGGCGTACAGAGTGCGCGCCAAACACTCTCTTACGGCACCGGATCCTGCCGTGATTTTGCCCTGCTCTTTATGGAAGCAGTGCGCTGTTTGGGACTGGCTTCGCGCTTTGTGAGCGGGTATCTCTATGCACCTCTGATGACAGGTGAAATCGGATCAACACATGCGTGGGCCGAGGTTTATTTACCGGGTGCCGGATGGAAGGGATTCGATCCCACAATCGGAAAAATTGTCGGAAGTGATCATATCGCGGTGGCCGTAGCACGATTGCCCGAAGCCGTCCCTCCCATAGCAGGATCATTTGCGGGTTCTGCGGATTCAACTCTTACTGTTGGAGTATGGGTAAGTCAATGTTAATAAGAATAGACAAATCAATAGATCTTTATCTCTTTTAATTCACTGCGTAATTTTTTCTCATCCGCTAAAATTGTTCGTACCAAAGCATGAAATTCACGCGAGTGATTCATGTGTTTCAGATGTGCCAGCTCATGAACGATGATATAGTCGATATGCTCGTAGGAGAGTTGCATCATCAGCGTGTTAAATGTCACCACCCCTGCACTGCTGCAACTGCCCCATCGTCGTTTCATCTTTTTAAATTTCAGTTGCGAGGGTTGTAAATTCATCTTTCGCACATAATGTTCTACTCGCGATGGAATCGTTAAAATCGCTTCATTTTTGTAAAATTGATGGTAATATTTTTCAATATGAATACTATTTTCGTCTTTTTTTACCTTTTTTTGTAAAAACTCCAAAGATTCCAAACCCATTATTTCTCCCCGGAAGAGGATATTTTCTCCTAAAATGTGAGTCTGCGATGCACACTCACAAATAGTGACGAGTTTGGAGTTAATCCACTCCTCTTTTTCACTCAAAAGTCTCCGAATCCGTTTCATATCTCTCAGAGGTGTCCGTACACACACCTCTCCCTCGTGAGTAATACGGATGTACGTATTGCGATTGCGAGGGGCAAAAAGAACCGTTATATTAGAGGTTGACGCGTTAAACATACTCGATAGGATCTTTTATGCCGGCGCGCTCAAAACCGCGCAGACGAAGACGGCAGCTGTCACACACCCCACACGCTTTGTCATCGCTTTGATAACAGCTCCATGTTAAGTGAAGGGGAGCGCCCAGACGCAGTGATTCTTGGACAATTTGCGATTTTTGCAGATGTACCAATGGCATTTCGATGCTAATATGGGTCGTCTCTTTGGTTCCGAGATTGGCACTTTGTTGAAACGATTGGATAAATGTGTCTCTGCAATCGGGGTAACCGCTGCTATCCTCTTCAACCACACCGATTGCAATGACTTCGCACCTCTCTTTTTCGGCAATGGCGGTTGCAATACTCAAAAATATACCGTTGCGAAAAGGGACGTAGGTAATCGGAACACCCGCTTCCACACCACCTATCGGAACGTCGATCGTGTGATCGGTCAATGCCGATGCCCCGATGGTTTTAAAAAAATCCAAATCGATTTCGTATTTTTCGCTCACCCCTACATCGGTACAAATAGCTCGAAATGCTTCCAGCTCTTTCGTCAGCGTCCGTTGCCCATAATTAAAGTGGAGTGCAATAATCTCATACCCGCGTGATTTCATGATGTATGCCACAAGCGTTGAGTCCATCCCACCGCTCATAATACAGAGTGCTTTATGTGTTTTCATAGAGTAATTTTATCTAAAAATTCTTAGTTGCCAACGAAGAATAAAACCTCAATACTGTTACCCAATAGTTACCTGATCCATTTTATGCTTACAGTTGAGTAAGAAATTCTTGCTACACCTGATAAGGAGTTTACCATGACAGTTAATTCTAACTACAGTGCGTATTCGTCTAATAGTACTTCCAGCACGTCATCTGCTTCACAAAAAGGAAAACCCGATTTTGAAAAGATGGCTCAGGAACTACTAAGTTCGTTGGATACGGATAAAAGCGGTTCAATCGATAAAGCCGAATTTAGTGCCGCAGCCCAAGCACTCGCGTCGAGTTCAAGCAGTAGCACTACGAGCAGTTCATCTGCAACCGATATTTTTTCTACCCTTGATACCAACAGTGATGGGAGCATGAGCACCGAAGAACTGGTTGCATCGCTTAAAAACATGAAGCCACCTGAAGGCAAAGGAAATATGCCACCTCCACCATCTGGCGGAATGCCTCCCCCAAGTGATTCATCCTCAACATCAGAGAGTTCAAGCAGCAGTGATATTATTGATGCAATGGATACCAATAAAGACGGAACAGTCAGTATCGATGAATTATTGGCAGCTTTAGAAAATTCAAAAACTGATTCGTCCAATAAAAACAATGGTACGTCATCAGCAACTGATTCCTCTACAGCATCCTCAACGTCTCAAACAGAGAATACCTCTCAGAAATTCAGCGACGTTATGCTCAAAAATATTCTCTCCTATTATGGAAACAATACCTCCACAGCAAGTTCTACTTCTCTTTTAAGCATCAGCGCTTAAGTGGGCATGCCCTTTCGGGTATGTTACTTTTTATTTACTCTCTCCCCGATATAATCGGCTTATGGTTAATGTTTTAATGATTGAAGATGATGTTGAATTGGCGCAATTGTTGAAAACACGGTTATCGAAAGATGAAATCAACGTTACGATTGCTTCTACTCCGTTGGAAGGATTGAGCCTTTTTCAAGCACAATCTTTTGATTTACTGGTACTGGATCTTTCGTTGCCGCAAATGGATGGAATGAAGATTTGTCGTCTTATTCGTCAAGAAAGCACTATCCCCATCATTATCTCCTCAGCACGCTCAGAAATACGGGATAAAATGATGGGATTTTCGCGCGGTGCAGATGATTATCTCCCAAAGCCTTATGATCCGCAGGAGTTAATTTTCCGTATTGATGCCATCATGCGCCGTATTCATCCCACAATGCCCAAAAAAATGATTCCCTTTGAAATCGATGAAGCACGACACGAAATTTCCAAAAATAGTTCACTTCTTCGGCTCACTCAAGCCGAATACGACATTGTTGCCTATATGATTAAAAAAGACCGTTACGTTATTTCACGCGAAGAATTACTGCTGAACATCGGCTCTATACGATATGAAAGCAGTCTCAAAAGTATTGACGTTATCATGGGTCGTATACGCCAAAAAATCGGGGATGATACTAAAAATCCCCGCTATATTGTCTCAGTTCGAGGGGTAGGATACAAATTTGTTAATAAATAAACACTCCATTATTCGCCTTGTCACCCTCTTTTTTATCCTAATTTTTGCTCTTATCAATGGGCTTTTTTGGATAGCTCATGAACACTTCTCTAAACAACAAGAGGTAGAACAAATACGTCGATTTCTCATTGCCGATCGCTTATTCTTTTTTGGACATAATCAGGGCGATTTTTCTCCTGAATTAGCGCAATTAATGATTCAACCCTCAACGCTTTCAAGTAAAAAACTATTGTTGCAAGGCTCTACTGTCATCACCTTGCCGTTTGGAAAAATGATAGAGATGAACGGTCATACATTTTTTGTAAAGCTACGACCGCCACCACCTCCCCATCTTTTCAATAAATTTGAGTTCAGACCACCACCGCCTGAAATGAATCATTTTCATTCCATGGTTCTTGAAGACATTCAGCCCCATTCGTTGATAATGTTTTGGATAATATTGGCAGGAGTAGATACATTAATATTGCTTTTTTTCGCCTATTTACTGCGCAAACTTCTCCCGCTGCATCGTCTTAAAAATGCCATTATTGCGTTTAAAGAGGGTGATACTTCTTTAAATATTCCCATCACAGGTGAAGATGAAATTTCCCAAATCACCCATGAGTTCAACCACACGTTAGAAAAAATAGCGTCGATGCGTGAAGCACGTTCCCTCTTTTTGCGCAATATTTTACATGAGCTTAAAACACCGATTATGAAAGGTGCTCTCACGACCGATTGTTTAGAGCCCTCTGTGGATCAAGAACGTTTAAAACAAATCTTTACTCGCATGGATTATCTTTTAAATGAATTTACACAAATGGAGCGATTTAGCAGTGATGAATGGCAGCTTAATTTCCAAGAGTACCGTTTTGTCGATTTGATTGATCATGCGTGCGATATACTCCTCTGCGATAAGAAAAGCCTTACGATTAAAGGGGAAGAATTTCAGCTGATTGTTACAGTAGATTTTGAACTTTTTGCTATTGCACTCAAAAATATCCTCGATAATGCGTTGAAATATTCCACAACTAAACCAACATTAGTGATTTTAAGCCACACTATTGAAATTTGCAATATCGGGAATCCGATTCCGGAAGAAAAACGTGATTTTTCTAAACCGTTTAACCGTGAGTACGAGAACTCATCAGCAGGACTAGGATTAGGACTTTATCTCACTTGCTCTATTCTCCAAAAGCACGGGTTTAGTCTTGAATATTATTATTCTAATGGATTAAACTGTTTTCGGATACTCCTAGATTAATCCCAATAATGCCACCAACAACACCGGTGGCGTAATAACAAGCCCCACTTTCATATATTCCAACCATCCGATCTTGACCCCTTTTTGCGCCAAAACATGAAGCCATAGCAATGTTGCCAACGAACCTATCGGGGTCATTTTAGGTCCTAAATTACATCCGATAATATTGGCATACGCCAGCGCACTGTTACCCGCTTCGGCAATCGCGATGTCCATGATCATGATGGTCGGCATGTTGTTCATGACAGAACTTAGAATAGCGGAGAGAAAGCCGGTTCCGATGACGGCATAGACATTCCCCATCGTTTGCAGCTCAGTGATAACTCCAGCGAGGTATGTCGTAAGACCGCCGTTTTTCAGACCGTACACGACAACGTATAGCCCGATACTAAACCATACCACCTGCCACGGTGCTGCTTTGATGGTCATGATCGGTTTCGTCGCTTTAAAGTACGTTGCAATGGCTAAAAAGATCAATGCTCCTCCTAGTGCGAATAGTGAAACGGGGAGATGATAGGCATCGCCGATGAAATACCCCACCATCAGCAGAGCCAAAAACCACCAACTGAGTTTAAACATCGTCATGTTTTTAATAGCAGATTCTGGAGTTGCAAGGTTCTCAACATCGATATGGGTCGGGATATCTTTACGAAAGTAAATCCATAATACGGCAATCGACGCAATAATACTCATAAGATTCGGTAAAAACATGTTTTTAGCATATTCCCAAAATCCGATATGAAAATAACCCGCTGTCACGATGTTGGTCAGATTCGAAATGACCAATGGATTTGAGGCACTGTCGCCGATAAATCCACCCGCCATCAAAAAGGCGAACATTGCGAGAGGATTCATCTTCAGATATTTCATTTTAGCAAGGACAATTGGAGTCAGGATCAATGCCGCACCGTCGTTGGCGAAAAAAGCCGATACCAACGCTCCGAGAATAAGAATATATACGAACATCAAGTGACCGTTACCACCAGATAGACGCGCCATTTTCAATGCCGCCCATTCGAAAAATCCGATCTCATCAAGTACCATCGAGAGAAGGATTATCCCGATAAACGCCAGTGTCGCATCCCAGACGATAGAAGTAACCGTCCATACATCCGTGAGGCTTACTACACCAAGAACTACCGCAATAATGGCACCCACTACCGCCGTTGTCCCGATTTGCAATCCGCGCGGCTGCCAAATGACGAAAATTAGTGTTACTAAAAAAATTGCACTTGCTAAAAACATTTTATACCTTTGTTGTTTTTTCCCGTCATTCCCGCGAAGGCGGGAATCCAGCTTACTATAAATCCAGAAGATGGATCCCCGGGTCAAGCCCGAGGACCTCAAAGAGGTTCTTGTGCCCTATAGGGTATGACGAAGTATTAAAAATTTACAATCGTATTCTACCATAACATCAACATATCTTGATATATTATTTTATTTTCGTTACACTTTCATATATCGGAGGTTGTAGATGGACATTTTTTTAGAAACTGTATCGGCACTGAACGATGAAACCCGTATTAAACTGCTTTTCTTTTTGGATACCCATGGAGCATTATGCGTCTGTGATCTCCAAGAGAGCTTCGGGATGATCCAGTCTCGTCTTTCGCGCCATCTTAAAATCCTCAAAGACGGAGGATTTTTACGGGTGGATCGGTGCGGTACATGGGCGTATTACTCTATCCGAAATCCACTTGACCGTTTCCGAAGTGAAGCGTTGGCTGAAATCCGTTGTCTGGGGATTGAACTCCCTCCACTTATTAAACACTCACAAACTGGAGACTGTAAATTATGAAAAATGTTCTTATTCTCTGCACCGGCAACAGCTGCCGCTCAATCATGGCGGAAGCACTTATCAATGCCAAAATGGGCGATGAAATATTTGCACAAAGTTCCGGCGTTAAAGCAAGCGGAAAAGTCAATCCACACGCACAAGCGCTCTTAGAAGAAAAAGGCTTCTGGAAAGAGGAATATCATTCTAAAGTGATCGATACGGTGATCGATACCCCCTTTGATCTCGTCGTCACCGTCTGTGACCATGCGCATGAAACCTGCCCGATGTTCCCAAAGGCAGTAAAAACGATCCATATCGCCTTTGAAGACCCAAGCGGCAAAGAAGTCGAAGAGTATGCAAAAACACTTGCCCTCATCGAAAAGACACTTCTGCCGATCATAAAATCCGAGTTGTGTGACTGATTATGTGGCAGGAGAGCGTCAACACCATCGTTTATGAGTGGCTTGCCTTACCGCAAGAGAATAAGCTCTCCGATGCGCTCAACTTTTTTATCTACGATACGGTAAAAATACTCTTTTTACTCACAACTATTATCTTCGCGGTGACGCTATTGCGCTCCTATTTTTCGACGGAAAAAGTGAGAGAATATCTCAGCCGCCGTAATGAGTACACGGGAAATGTTCTGGCGGCGCTGTTTGGGATTATTACCCCGTTTTGCTCGTGTTCTGCGATTCCGCTGTTTTTGGGATTTTTACAAGCACGGATTCCGCTTGGCGTAACGTTTAGTTATCTTATCTCCGCTCCGCTGAACAACGAAATTGCTATCGCCATGCTCTTAACAATGTTCGGTTGGAAAGTAGCAGCACTGTATATTGGTTTTGGTTTGATGGTTGCCATTATCGGCGGGATTATTATCGGTAAAATGGGTCTTGAAAAAGAGATTCTTATTCAAGTAAAACCGATCGAGGGGGAGATAAAAGCTGACGTTCAAAAAATAGCGTTTAAAACACGTCTATTGGATGCGAAAGAGTATACGACAGATATACTGTATAAAATTTGGCTGTATGTCCTCATCGGCGTCGGTGTGGGAGCATTTATACACGGATATGTGCCGACGGAATTTATAACCTCAATCGCGGGAGCGGATAATATCTTTGCCGTCCCTCTTGCAACTTTGCTTGGTGTACCGATGTATTCGAACGCCGCAGGAGTTATGCCTCTCATCGAAGTACTGACGGCTAAGGGGATGCTAATGGGGACGGCATTGTCATTTATGATGGCGATTACAGCTCTCTCTTTACCGGAGGCAATGATCCTAAAACGGATAATGAGCTTGAAACTTATCGGGATCTTTTTTGGTACGGTGACACTCGGTATTATGGGTGTCGGCTACCTTTTTAATGCAATTTTATAATTTAATAGGAGTTAATATGAAGATAGAAATATTAAATCATACGGGTGGCGTCAAAGCGTTTCTCGGAGGCTTTAGTACTGAGGAATTAAGTGCTAAAATAGAGGCGTGCAAAAGTGGTGAATGTTCATGCAACTGTGATCCTGAAATGATGCAAAAGATCGAATCGATCGATCTTGCTACCGTCGATGGTGGAGCAACGATCACGATTACCGGAGACGTAGATGCCCAAACCCTTGCACCGATGATGCAAAATTGTCTAATAGGAGAGCACCAATGAAAATCGAAATTTTAGGAACCGGCTGTTCCAAATGCAAAGCCCTTGAAGAAGCAGCGAAACAAGCCGTTGCCCAAAGCGGTCTGTTCGCTCAAATCGAAAAAGTTGACGATATTCAAAAGATTATGGACTATGGGGTTATGAGCACTCCGGGATTGGTAATTGACGGCAAGGTTGTCAGTACGGGAAAACTTCTTTCGGTCAGTGAAATCTTAGAACTCATTAAAGCCTAATGAGATAGTATGAAAACTATTTTATTTACAATCTTGTTAGGGTGTTCACTCTACGGTGAGAGCTTTGATAACTATCTCAAACGATTCGATTACAACGAACGAACCGAGATGAAAATCAAAAGTCTCGAAGCCGTTGAGCTTTATAAGATGGGAGAAGTCGAGTTCGTCGATATTCGGTTCAAAGAGGAACAGGCAGTTTGGAGTTTTCCGTTTATGAAAAAAATTCCCCTGAACGAGCTTCCTGATCGTCTAAATGAACTGGATAAAAATAAAACGATCGTCACGGTTTGTCCCCACTATGACCGTGCTGAAATAGCTCGAATCTATTTAACGCTAAAAGGATACAAAAGCCGCTATCTTACTGATGGACTGATCGGATTAGCGGAGTATCTGCGCGGGGATGAAGCCAAAGAGTTCATCGAAGAGACGAAGAAAAAATAGAACTTCCGGCTAGGTTCATTCAACACCGAATCAGTGTTGTACAATTTCGTCCTCTTCCTTTGCTCTCATACAATGCTTTATCCGCGTGCTTCAATAATTCAGTTCCATTGGAATCTCTATCAGCGATACCGCTTGCGATACCAAAGCTCATCGTAACATAGGGGGCTGTTTTCGATTCAGCGTGTTCAATTCCCAGTTTTACGATACCGATTCTAGCCAATTCAGCGAGCCTTTGCGCCTCTTCAGGAGGTGTAGAGGGCAAAATAATAACAAATTCTTCTCCTCCGTATCGGGCAACAACGTCGATTTGTCGACTGAATGTCGAATCCAATACATCGGCAATCCTTTTGATGACCTCATCCCCTTTTTGGTGACCGTAGGTATCATTGTAATATTTAAAATAATCAATATCACACATAATCAGAGAGAGTATCATTCCGCTTCGCTTTGAGCGTTCTACCTCTTTTGCCAATACTTCATCGAAATAACGCCGATTGTACAAACTGCTGAGACCATCGGTAGTTGCCAACATATCAAGAAGCCGATTTTTTTCTCGTAATTCGGCTAAGATCTCTATTTTTTGGGTGACATCGCGATTGGCTACCCGCACCCCCATGTACTTCCCAAGACTGTCATATACCGGGCGGCAAATATGATCAATATAGATAATTTCACCATCTTTACGGAGGATTCTAAATTCTGCTTCCTCTGCATTATCTTCAGGACGGTTTGGCAAGTGTGCCGTTTGTGTATGATGATGCCATATTTCCGCGTCATCAGAATAAATAATATCACTGAGCAGCGACGGATTACGGGTAAATTCATCAGGAGTATAGCCGGTAATTCTCTCTACGGAGGGAGAGACAAACACCACGCTCTTATCCGCATTAAGCCAATATTCCCAATCGTATGTCCAATCCGCAACAATTCGATATTTTTCCTCACTCTCTTGGAGTGCCTGGCTAAATTGTTCCAACGGACGAATCACCCGATGAGGAATCAAATAAAAACCGTTGAACAATGCAATCGACAAAAGAATCAAACCTGAGAATAAGACCATTAAAAAGAGAGTTTGTTCTGCATTTTTCTCTTCATTAGCCAAAAAAGTATTCAGTTTTTCGAGTTGTTTTTCCAAATCATCCGCATAGGTTTCCACCTCTACCAATGCGCCTCTCGCATCCTCGATACGGTTCTCATGGGTATAGGAAACTACACTGATGAGTTTTTTATAAAGCTGTTCATAACTTTCGCTTAAAGGAGCCGTGTCAAAGGTATTCTTCCGTTCCAATAGTAAAATATCATTCTCGATTTCATTGGAAAAGGTCACCGTTTTTAAAAACTTCTCTTCATTCCCTAAAAATGCTCCATTGAGAGTCGATGAGACCATTTTTTCAATTTTTTTTGTCAACTCTTGAGAACGTTTATGGGTTTCAATCATCGTATCCAAATTATGATGCAAATAAAGATAAAGTACCGAAAATAAAAGGACAATCACCACACTGAATGCAAGAGTCGGAAGCCAAAGAGCCCAATAAGAGCGTTTCGTTTTCATTATTTCACCACCACAAAACCGAGTTCACGAACACTTTCATTGAGTGCCGCTGTTTTAATCCATCGAATAAAATCTTCTGCTTTTGGATTCTTCTTATCCCATACAAGGTTCAATTCCATCCGTATCGGATACATACCATTACGAATGGTCGCTTCCGAAGGGTTCACGCCATCAAGAGCACTGATACGGATCGGATACCCCATTTTTTCATACCTTTTTGCCTCGCCGTAGGAGACATAGCCGATCGACTCTTGCAATCCTGCCACCCACAGAAGGGTATTAATATTCGCTTCTGCTTCCCACGCATCCGAGCGAATCAACTTCGTCCCTGCTGGAAGATTCGGATGATTTGGGCTTTTGAGCCCCGTATACGCCTCAAAAAGCGGCAACGTCCCACGATCGACTTTTCGGGATACGGCAATCAAGCTGGAACTGGGGTATCCAAACGCTCTCCAGTCCCTAATTGTGCCGTCATAAATTCCTACAATCTCTTTTTTCGTTAAATTGCGAATGGACTGACTCTTGTGATAAATAATGGCAACCGCATCGTAACCGATAGTCAGGTGATCAAGGCGGCTCTTTTCATCAGCAGTGAGGTTGCGCACCACCATCGCAATGTCGGTCTCTTTGAGTGAGAGCTTGGTCAACCCCGTTTCACTCCCTCCCCCTTCAATTTGTAGTTTTTTTGAGATTTGCGCAGTATACGACGGAGCTATCTTTTCGAGTATCGGCTGAATGGTCGTCGCGCCAGTGATTCGAATCACCTGAGATGAGCCCTCTGCACCGTACAATGCTATCGTTAAAAAAAGGATCCCGATCAGCTTAAAACTTATCATCCATACTCCCTTTCCTATCTCTGTTAAATTACATTATTTAACCAATTCTTCCATAATGATACTTAAAGAAGAAGAAAATGGCGATTATCGAGAAGAATGGATCAAAATTCATCCGCTATAATAAGAAATATTTTCAAAAGAGACGTTATGCCCATTCATTCACTATTTAAAAACCTCTCACGTGACCAGCGCCGTGTCGCACTGGTCATTGTGCTCAATCTCGCCATCGTCATCATCGAAAGCACCGTCGGTGTCATCAGCGGCTCACTCGCCCTCCTCTCTGACGCATGGCACAATCTGAGCGATGTTCTTGCCCTTATAATTACAGTGATTGCTCTGGGACTTGGAGCGCGTGCTGCCTCATCAACGATGACCTACGGTTATGTCCGCTCGGAGATGATGGCGACGTTTATCAATGCGGGTTTTTTATCCCTCTTGATGATATGGGTGGCGGTTGAAGCGGTAAATCGTCTTCTTCACCCCATGCCGGTTGATGGATGGCTGACGATGGTTACCGCAGGAGTTGCGCTGATCGTCAATACGGCCAGTGCCATAATTTTGGGAGGACATGCTCATACACACACGCAGCATGACGAAGAAGAGCACCATCATGATCTCAACGTCCGTGCCGCTTTTTGGCACATGGCAAGCGATGCGATTCTCTCCCTCGCCGTCGTATTGGGAGGAGCCGCAATGATTGTGTGGGGGATACCGTGGATTGATTCACTCCTCTCCTTGGTATTTGCAGCGGTAATTTTGATCGCCAGCGGTAAGCTGATCTCCCAATCGTTTTCCAGTCTCATGGATCGTACCGATCCCAAGATACTTGCCAAATTTTCAGCCATCATTACAGATCATCCGTCGGTTTTGGATATACATGATGTTCATCTCATACGTCCTTCCAGCCGTGAACACTATTTTTCAGCCCACATCGTATTGGAAGAGTGTTTAAGCCTTGCCGAGGTTGAAAGAATCATTGAATCACTTCGTCATGACCTCTCCCACGCCGGAGCAACCCATATCCTCCTTCAGCCGGAAACAAAAAAATATGCCGGAAACAATAATGCCCATTGCAACGGCCATACGGAACATCACCATGGCCACGCTGAATAAAAATATTGTCGCCTTAGGGGCAAACAGTTTTTTTACCGATTTTTCAACGGAGATGATCTTACCGTTGCTCCCTATTTTTTTGGAACGTTTTTTACACGCGACCAAGAGTGAAATCGGTCTTATCGAGGGGACTGCCGAATTGGGCGTTGCCTTGTTAATCGCTCTCTCAGGCTTTTACTCCGATCGCCTTGGACGGCGCAAGGGACTGACCGTTTTGGGATACTCTCTTTCCAATTTGATCAAACCTCTGGCTTTCTTCGCACAAACAGCAGGAATGGTGGCGATGATTCGTATCGGAGATCGTCTCGCCAAAGGGATACGTGTCGCTCCGCGCGATGCGCTGATCAGTGCATCAACACCCAAAGAATCGAGCGGCTACGTGTTTGGTTTTCATAAAATGATGGACGGTGCGGGTGCCTTGGCAGGTTCCCTCGCTACTTTTGGCCTTTTATGGACATTGGGTGAAAGCGAAAGCTCTTTTCGAACCATTTTTGCCCTCAGCCTCATTCCGGGATTGATTGCCATGACCATCCTCATCTTTTTGGTTACCGATGTCCCCTTTACCCCTGCACCCCAGCGCCGGTTTCGTCCCAGTGCTCTCCCCTCACCCTTTTATTGGCTGGTCGTTTTTCAGAGCCTATTCAGTCTCGTTGCGATGAACTACTCGTTCATGATTCTAAAAGCAGGCGATAATGGGTTGGCTTTAGCCATGATCCCGCTGGCATACGCCCTCTACAATCTCACACAGGCATTTTTTGCCATCCCCATCGGAAAACTCTCTGATCGATGGGGAAAACCGACTCTCTTATCTATCGTCTATTTGGCATTTGGTTTGGGAGCGCTTGCCATGGCATCGGGAAGTGTTTTGGGGGCATGGCTAGGATTTGCTATTTACGGATTTTTTGCCGGAGGGTTTAACTCTCTGGCAAAAGCGATTATCTCGGATACCGCACCATCAGAACTCAAAGCTACGGCCTACGGAGTTTATTACACCTCCGTAGGGATTGCAACGCTAATTTCACTCTGCAGCGGCGGATGGCTGTGGGATCGTTTCGGAAGCACGTTTCCCTTTATGATCGCATCCGTATCCGCCATAGTATTCGCCGGATTTCTTTTTGGAATGAGAAAGCGTTTTCTAGACTAAAAGCTAAATGGACTATAATGTT
>JAUYSQ010000229.1 GCA_030696285.1 Sulfuricurvum sp.
TATTTGAGTTTATTGAATCCCAATTAACCCCTCCGAAGATGTTACTTTATTTTACCGATTTGGACGGGAAATTTCCGATGACAGAGCCTTATTATGAGACGCTTTGGATTACTCCATGTGAAGGAGATGTTCCATTTGGGAGAGTGATTGATATGAAGGATAATAATGGTTGAAACCGCTCTTAAAATTTTAGAAAAGAATAACCTCTTCATCACCGGCGGTGCAGGCTCGGGAAAAACAACTCTGACGCGCTCTATTATTGAAGAGATGCAAAAAGATGGAAAAAAAGTAGCGTGTTTAGCCTCTACGGGAATGGCAGCGACGCTTATCGGCGGGCAGACGCTTCACAGTTTTTTTGATTTGGGGATTGCAAACTCTCAAGAGGAGTTGGAGCGCAACGGCAAGCTTGATGCGGCGAAAAAAATCATCAAGCTCGTAGGGAGTATGGATATTATCATCATTGATGAGATTTCGATGGTAAGCGCGCCATTGCTGGATATGATACGGCTTCGTCTTCTTCAAACGGAGTTTAAAGGCAAGCTGATTGTTGTGGGAGACTTTTTGCAGCTTCCTCCGGTAACACGTGGTAATGAACCGATTTATTTTGCATTTGAGTCTCCGAGCTGGGAACGGTTTGCGTTTGAAACGCTTCATTTGGAAGGGTCGTACCGCACAGATGAGGCGGAATTTTTGAACTTACTGGAGAATGTCCGTCATGCCTCTATCGAGGAGATTTCGATTCGGGCGCTGGATGAACTGGTACGAGTTTTGCCCGAGGACAAGAGTGCGATCACCTTGCTTTACGGTAAAAATATCAGCGCTCAAAATCATAACCGTGCTCAGTTGGAACATCTTCACGGCGATAGTATTCCTCTCTCTACCTATGTCACAATTCACGATAAAAAGATGCAAGAACGCGATGTTGAACGCTTTATGAGCGAATCGCGTCTTGAGAGTGTTATGGTGCTTAAAATCGGAGCCCCAATCCTCTTTACCCGTAACTCATGGAACTATTACAACGGAGAGCGAGGGGTAATCCTCTCTGTCGAAGAGGAAGCTGTTTGGGTTAAAAAAGCGGACGGGAAGAGCGTCAAAGTGGAGAGGAGCGAAACAACCAAAACAAAGTGGATTGAAAAAGGGAAATCGTTAACGGAAGAGAAACTCATCACTCTCAGCCAGTTTCCCCTCACCCTCGCATTTGCGATTACGATCCATAAATCACAGGGGATGAGTTTGGCGGATTACGTCATCGAGACCAATGAGATTTTCGCCCCATCGCAATTTTATGTGGCGCTTTCACGCTCGGTTTCGGCTCATCGGGTGAGTTTGACACGTCCGAATCGGGGGTGGGAGAAACTTTGTTTTGTTCATCCCAAGGCGATGTTTTTTTGTAAAGGCTATTAGGGAGTGTACATTTAAGAATGTTTGGAGTAGTATTATCACTATAGATAATGATAAAGGTGTGCAGGATGCAAAGTGAGTTATTGATCTTTTTTGTCGGTATTATTGCCGCGTGTATGGTTGTCATCACGGTTGCGGTAGTCCTTGTCGGTCTTGAAGCGCAAAAAACAAATAAGCGGATGAATGAATTTATGGTCTATGCGCAAAGTGAACTTAATTTTCTTGCCACCAAGGTAGCGTTGAGCTTGCATGAAGCCAATGAGCTTATGGCGCATCTCAAGACGCAAACACACTCTTTGGGAAATAAATCGCTTCTGGCATTGCATGAAGTGCATGATCTCATTTCATACGTTCATAATCAAACCAAAGATTTAGCCCTCAAAGCTTCCAACGGCATTGCAAAAGTGACCTTAGGTTCTTTGCTCATCGGAGCACTCACGCAAGTTTTAAAAAAGAAATCAAACTAACCACAGGAGCGTACTATGAATCAAAATAACACAATCGGTCTTTTATTGGGAGCCGTACTCGGAGGCGTGGCAACGTATTATGCTATCAAACATAAAGATGATATTATCGATAAAATTAACGATCTTGAAGACAATCTCAGCTTCGATCACCATGAACTTATTGGCAGTGCCAAAGAGAAGCTCGATCAGCTTACCAATACGCTTCAAGCGACTATCCAACGTTACACGCACAGTGATGAGGGGAGTACCGATAAAGCAGATGAAGTTGCTGCTATTATGGAAGAACTCAATCGCCTGCGTGACGAAGTACAAGCGCTAAAAGCGTAATAAAGATTCCGTCATACCGTCATACCGTACTTGATACGGTATCCATTTTTTAATGTATGGATTCCGTGTCGTAGCACGGAATGACAGAGTTATAGTATGAAAATTTTAATGTACCGTATGGTTGCGTCGTAACATTCGAAGCAATGTGACGACAAATGCCATAATGGCAGGTCCCAAAATAAATCCCCAAAATCCAAACGTTACCAAACCTGCCATAATGGCAAAAAAGACGAGAAAATCATTAATGGGTTCTCTTCCTTGGCTTAAGAGTCTGTTGAGCTGTTGTAAGATAATCAGACGCACTACGTTGTCGATAAAAAAGGACAACATCGCCCATGAATAGAACAAAATAATCAGAGCATTTGTACTATTGCCGCTAAAAAACTCATTGAGGGCGATAGGTATCCACACCAATGCCGTCCCTACAATCGGGATTACCGATGTCACTGCAACCATAAGTCCCAGTAACCATGGATTATAGCCATCAAAAAAGCTGATAAAAATTCCGAACGCTAATCCTTGGGCAATCGCCAAACCGATAAGAGAATAAAAGCCTACAGAGGTTGTCGAAATCATATCCATGATAAACTCTTGGCGTATACGCCGTTTTATAGGGATTATTGGGGTGATTGCGAGAGTGATATCTCGACGATACCACGAGATAAAAAAGAAAAAAGCAAGAATAAGTACCATATTCCCGACCGTATTAATGACTCCAATCAATCCATTTCCTAGGCTCATCGCTGCGGAGGAAACAATCTTTTCTTGATTTTGAACTACTTTTTCATTCAGCATTGCAATGGGTTTTTCAAGCCAATCCGGTAAATTAGGGATCAGAGACAATACGTGTATTCCCTGTTGATAAAACGTTTCTCCTATCTGAATAATTTCATTGGGATTGGCTATGACATAATAAGCAAAGAAAATAATAGGAACGAATAAAAGTGTTATCAAGATCAATGTCATAGCACTGGCAGTTATGAGTGGAGCGTATGAAAAAAGTTTAGGATATCGCTTGAGTTTAGCCTCAAAAGCCAAATGAATAGGGGTAAACGCGATTACCAGTAAAAGAGCCACAAAAAAACTGCTCAAAAAGGGAAAAAAAAGCCAAAAAAGCAATCCAAATGCGATAAATATCATTGTTTTCACAAAAGTATTGCGTT
>JAUYSQ010000231.1 GCA_030696285.1 Sulfuricurvum sp.
AATTTGAGTATTTTTAAGCCAATCAGGGTCACTTTTCTCGGCGATAAAGGGATCTAAAAATAGGGCTGTAATGGCTCCAGGACGAAAGTCGCGGCGTTTATTACTAAAATAGGATGCTGTAGCGATGAGAACAACGGGCTGGACTTTCAAAGAATATTTATCTGCTACCATTTTTGCACCGGCTTTAAAGGGTTTCATTTTCCCCGTTTCACTGCGTGTCCCCTCGGGGAAAATAGTAATGGCGCGTCCTTCATCAAGACGTTCTTTACAATCTTTTAGAAGTTTGATCAATGCTGTTTTACTTTCACGTTCCAACGCTATATCTTTTGGAAGTCTGACCACAAGACCGAAGAACGGAACATCAAAAAGCTCTTTTTTAGCCACCCATGCAAGATCGCTTGAAGTAATGGTTTCCATAACACCAATATCAATATCACTTTGATGGTTTACCAAAAATATTTGCGTATCGGGATCAATCTTTCCTTTGACGCGTACAGGAGAAAAAAGTAACAAACGGATGAACCATGCCGAAAATTTGACGGCATAGGGTTTTGGCAGAAGATAGAACGTAACAATCATCAGCGTCATCCCGATGAAGATGATGATTACCGCATAAAGCCATTTAATTCGAGCAAAGATCGCGCTCATGCACCCAGCCCACTTTGTTATCTCCTAATCGAATTTTTGTGAATTCGCCTACGGTATTTTCTGCTTCCAAATTTCCTTCTTGAACCGTCGTTTCAAAGATCGTACCATTCTTGATCGGGAGAAGATAGATCGGAGAATCTTTTTTGACGCAAACGTTCGAATTGGGCAACAGAGTAAATACAACATAAAAAAGAGGAGCAATGGAAGCGATAAGATACCCTCTCCAGCGTCTCCAATAATAAAGAGAAATGAGAAGCACACTTAAAATCGCAGCAGCTCCTACTTTTAGCTCGGTATGACGAGCATCGGTAGGGGATAAGTCGCTTTGGGTCGATACAGCATCATCATCAACGATAATGGGGATAGTGATCGATTCATAGCGGTTTTTACGAAGATTAAAGATTGTGAAATCGAGTGTTTGTTCCGTGTTTGGAATAATCGCATAATAGGTCATTTGCGATTCTTCTACATTGGGAAGTTTTGATTCAAACCCTTGTTTGAGTGCATTTTGAAGAGAAAAAGTTGCGATATTACAGCGTGTTGCTTTAATCGTAAAGACAACAATATTGCTCTCTTGATTATAAGCGGTCGTTTTGTAGTCCACTAGCTTGAATGAATCGGCTAAAACATTGGCATACGTGCTAGGCGGATTGAGTGTTGACGCATTTAAAGATGTTCCGATCAGAGTGCTTGAGACGGCTCCCGTCGAAGTTACCGTGGCGGTAATATCGGGAAAGCGTAACGTATTGGATTGAACCAAAAAATAAAAAGTGTCATAAACTCCATCGTCTTTAACACTTCGATGCGGAGTTTGGCTAAAGATACGAAGGCCCTCTTCGTTTTGGAGGGTGTATTCGATATTCCCTGATGCTATATCTGCAGGGGTAAGTTTAATGGTGAGGGGGAAAATTTCACCCACATAGAGGTGCAAAGGAATTTTAGTGTGTTCAAGGAGAACCGTTGCCGTATTTTCAGTAACATGAGAGAATAAAGCATCAACACTGTTTTGCTCTGCATCCGGACTATCTTGAGGCTGTTCAATCCCTTGAGGTACAGCAGAATCAACAGGAGTTAAAACCGAGGGCTCAGCCAAAGCTGTTTGAATCAATAATAATAAAAGGAGGGCTATTTTTTTCAAGTGTTTAAAAAGCCCTCTAGCATACGTCGTCCATCATCAGAGCCTAATAGCGATTCCATCGCCCTCTCCGGATGAGGCATCAAACCAAATACATTTTTACTTTCATTACAAATCCCTGCAATGCTTTCTAGTGAGCCATTTGGATTGTCAATTTCTCCATTTTTATTCGTGTATTGTAAAAGTATTTGATTGTTAGCGTGAAGCTTTTTTAACCCTTCTTCATCAATGAAATAATTACCGTCGTGGTGTGCAATGGGGATATTAACCACTTCGCCCTGCGTGCAATGGCGTAAAAAAGTGTTGTCATTTGCCACTACTTTGAGATGATGATGGCGTGAAATAAAATGGAGACCTTCGTTGCGCTTCAATGCACCCGGCAAGAGTCCTGTTTCGGTCAAAACTTGAAAGCCATTACAGATTCCAAGAACTTTTCCTCCCTGGTTGGCGTATTGTTTGAGAGCTTTCATGATAGGGCTCATTTTGGCGATAGCACCGCTGCGAAGATAGTCTCCGTAGCTAAATCCCCCTGCAACAACAACCAAGTCTGTCCCCTCGGGAATAGAATCTTCTTTGTGCCATAAAATCACCGTTTCGCATCCCAGTGCACTAAACGCATGTTGCGTATCGTACTCACAGTTGGTTCCGGGAAACTGGACAATACCTACTTTCATGCGATAATCTCGATCTCATAATCTTCGATAACAGTATTGGCCAAAAGCTCTTCACACATATGCGCTACTTTTGCGGTTGCGGTTGCCGTATCGTTTTCATCCATCTCAATGATGATTTGTTTTCCAACGCGAACATCACGAACACTCTCAAATCCATGACCGCTTAGGGCGTGTTGGACAGCTTTTCCTTGAGAGTCGAGGACCCCATTTTTCAAAAATACGTTAACAATTGCTTTCATGATTTTCCTTGAAATTAGTTCAAAATACGGTTAAGGACTTCTTCGTAGGCGACTTTTAGTCCCCCCATTCCTTGGCGAAAACGGTCTTTATCCATTTTTTCACCTGTCTCTAAATCCCAAAAACGGCAGTTATCAGGACTGATTTCATCGGCTAGGATGATTTTTCCATTCTGATCACGACCAAATTCAAGTTTGAAATCGACAAGATTAAGTCCACGGGTATGGAAATAAGGGCGTAAAATATCATTGATTTGACGTGCCATAGCCCGAAGCAAATCGAGTTCTGCTTCGTTTTTGACGAGGTTCAATATCAAACAGTGCTGATCATTAAGTTTCGGATCACCGAGCGCATCATTTTTGTAGTCAAATTCAACCAATGTGAAAGGAAGTACCGTTCCATCGGGAATCCCGAGATTTTTACTCAAACTACCCGTCGCGATGTTGCGAACAATGACTTCGATAAGGATAATATCCACTTTTTTACAGAGCATATTAGTATCATCGAGCATCTCTACAAAATGAGACTCAACACCCTCGCGTGCCAGCATCTTGAAAAGTTCCGTTGAGATTTTATTGTTGAGAGCACCTTTGCCGGACTCAGTGTCTTTTTTTGCACCATTAAACGCGGTAAGATCGTCTTTGAACTCTGCAATGACAAGATTGGTATCATCCGTATTAAAAAGACGCTTCGCTTTTCCTTCGTAAATGAGTTCTCGTTTTTCCATGCTTATTTTCCTTTAACTATGATGAGAGCTTTGAGGATGCCAACACCCTCTTTGAGTTGCATATCTTTGGTGAGCTGTTCTTTGGTAATCGTCTTTTTATTGGTTGTATTGGACTCGGTCACATCGACCATACCGTCTGTTTTTTCAAGCTCACTCTCTAGATGTTTCTTTAAATCCGCTTCTTTGAGATTGAAACCATTTTCACGTTTTTTGAGTTCTCCCGCATCCACTTCAACATCGGGGATAACCCCAACGGCCTGGATCGTTCGTCCGCTTGGGAGATAGTAG
>JAUYSQ010000248.1 GCA_030696285.1 Sulfuricurvum sp.
CCTCCGCCACATCCCGTCATTAACGTCACGATGGATGCCGCAGCAATAGTGCTTAACAGTTGTTTCATAGTAAAAACATTTTTTGTCATCATTTACCTTTTATTATTTGGGTTGCATGTTAGCATTGTCATTCTTTAGCCCCCTTATTGTCTATCAAAAAATAATAAAAATCAATAGAAGTGAGTAGAAATGTAACCAAGGTAATAGTAGCCCGATGCTTAGTATGGATGGCAGACATTATAAGGAAGTTTTATCGAATAAAAGATTAGAATTTGGGATGTTTAAAATTTTTCTCATACCATTTATACTACCTTTTCTCCTTATGGCTAATGTATCAACGTACGATGAGTATTTCGACAAAGCGGGAGCTCATTACAATATTCCTCCGTTACTCCTCAAAAATATTGCAACTATCGAGAGTGACGGCGATCCTAACGCTATCCGGCTCAATGACAACGGAAGCAAAGATTATGGATTGATGCAGATTAACTCCATCCACTTCCGAAAACTCTCTCAATGGGGGATCAATGAGCGCAATATTCTCAATCCTCAAATCAATATTTTTGTCGGAAGCTGGCTTTTGTCCGAACACATCAAGGAGAGAGGATTTAATCTCCAAGCGATCGGCAACTATCATTCCAAAACGCACGTTTATAAAGAGCGGTGGCTTCGTCGGCTGACAGTAGCGTTGAAAAAATCATCTTAAATGGGATGTAATGAAATTGTAATTTACGGTTAAAAAAGAGTTTTTCTGTTATCCAGAGGTAATAATTCGTGGATACCATGCTGCATCAAATGAAAAGGACGCTGTCATGGAAAAGAGTAATCCGCAAGGTAAGTTGTTGATCGGTCACGATGATTGTAATCATTCAAAAAACGAAAGTTTGGAGGATATCCTCGCGCAACGGCTTAATCGCCGTGATGTAATGAGGCTGAGTGCAGGATTTCTTGGAACGGCTTTTTTTGGTTCTTTTATGGCGGGATGTAATACGGAAGAAACCACAACGTCTGCTGTTGCCGCTACGGCACTTTTATCATTTACCCCTGTTGCTAAAAATATGAACGATGCCGTAACGGTTGCGACGGGATACACCTCCAAGACCCTCTACCGTGTCGGTGATCCGATCAAACTCGGTGTTACCGATTATCTCAATGACGGAACCGATACCGATTTTGACAGTCGAAGCGGCGATTGTCACGACGGAATGAAATATTTCGGTCTAAAATCGGATAATAGCGGCTATGAAATTGCCAATTCTACGAATGGCTTGATGTGTATCAACCACGAATACATCAATCAAAACTATCTTCACACCGTCGCTGAAGTTGCCGCCATTAATAATGCGTCACGCGTCCCTGCTCAGGTAGACAAAGAAATGTCGGCGCATGGTGTTGCCATCATCAAGATCACCAATGGCGGTACAGGTTTCGCTCTCGACAAAACATCCGGATACAATCGCCGTATTACCGCAGCTACACCGATAAACCTCCAAGGAGTTGCAGCGGGAAGCAGTTATATGATAACGCCTTATTCGACGACTGGCGTAATGACACGCGGTACGGTTAATAATTGCGCTAACGGCTATACCCCGTGGGGAACCTATCTTACGTGTGAAGAGAATTGGAACGGTTATTTCAAATACAGCACTACTGGCCGTACTGCTAAAGAGGTTGTCGCGTTTAGTCGCTATGGACTCGGCACAAACAGCCGCTATGGTTGGGAAAGCGTTTATACTCAATGGATGGCAACGGTAACTGGTACCGATGCTACAGCCGATTATCGTAATGCTCCTAATACGTTTGGTTACGTTGTTGAGATTGATCCGTTTAATCCAACGTCAACCCCTGTCAAGCATACCGCGATGGGTCGTTTCGCTCACGAGGGATGCTGGCCGGCAAAAGTGACCGTTGGAAAACCGGTTGTTTTTTACATGGGAGATGATTCCAAAGGGGAGTACATTTATAAATTTGTCTCAACACAAAACTGGGATGCAGCGGATGCAACGGGTGGATTGACTGCCGGTGCGAAGTATTTGGACAGCGGAACGATGTATGTGGCAAAATTCAATGTTGATGGATCCGGAAACTGGCTCAAGCTTGATATTGCTGAGACGGCGATTGCCGATTATACGACGTACGACTTTGCTGATGCTGCTGATGTTGCGATTCATAGCCGAATCGCGGCGGATGCGATGGGTGCGACCAAGATGGACCGTCCGGAGTGGGGTGGCGTCCACCCGACTACGGGTGAAGTTTATATGACGCTGACCAATAACTCCAACCGTGCCAAAAGTGGCTCATACGGGTTGGATGCGGCTAACCCGCGTTACTATACTGATACCTATAACACCACAACTACCAACAAAGGGAATGTCAACGGTCACATCATCCGATGGAAAGAGACGGGGGGTGAGGCTGCTGCGACAACATTTACTTGGGATATTTATCTCTTTGGCGCGCAATCGGCTGTGGATGCAGGGGGAGATGATGTGAATTATCAAGCCAATATCAATGTTTCGAGTCTTACGGCAGATAACGATTTTTCGAGTCCTGACGGATTATGGTTCAGTGACGTATCCAAAGGTCTTATGTGGATTCAGACAGATGATGGAGCCTATACCGATACGACCAACTGTATGCTTTTGGCGGCATTGCCTGGCAGTGTAAATGATGGTGCAACGACAGCCATAACGAGTAAACTTGTTCCAACCAACGGCACCGCGGATCAAACGATCACAACCTACGTCGGAGCTAAACCGGGGACAACCAAACTGAAACGTTTTCTTGTCGGACCTAAAGATTGTGAAATCACAGGTATCACTGAAACACCGGACGGTAAAACGATTTTTGTCAACGTTCAGCACCCCGGTGAAGACGGAACAACAACAGCCCTTACGAGTCACTGGCCTGATGGCGGAACAGCACGTCCGCGTTCATCTACGATCGTCATCACAAAAAATGACGGCGGCATCGTCGGAATCTAATTCTTCCTCCCCTTTTGGGGAAGCTCTTTTTATCCTCTTAAAAAACATCACCCCAAATTAAGTGAAAAAATCGGCAACAGCATTGCCGTAACCATCACCCCGATAATGCCTCCGATGATAAGCATCAGCGAGGGTTCGAGTACCGAGAGAAACAGGGTGATTTTATCTTTGTTCGTATCGATATAGAAGGCGGAGAGGTGATCGAGCATCGAGGCCACTTCGCTCGTCTCTTCCCCGATGGCAATCGCTTCGATAAACGAGTCGTCGATTTGGTACCCCTGCGTTTGGCTCAATGCTTTGGAGAGGGATGATCCTTCCACCACTTTGGCTGAGGCGCGGTCGAAGAGTTCTTTGATCACCTCGGAGGAGAGGGTGATGCAGGAGAGTTTGATGGTGTTGACCATCGGTATTCCTGAGCGCATTAACAGCGACGCAATCGTGCAAAAGCGTGCCAAATCTCCCGTTTCGACCATTTTCCCGACGATGGGAAGTTTGAGGATAGTCGCATGAATGGCTTTTTTAAACTCATAACTTGTTGCCATTTTATAGGAAAAGAACCCTGCTGCTATCAACAATCCCAGTGCCATTACAAACCAATAGGCAGCAAAAAAATGGGCCAGTGTAATAATCCATTGGGTTAAAGGGGGAAGTGCCTGCCCTGTTGTTTCAAAAATAGCGGTGATTTTTGGAACGACGACCGTGAGCATGAACGAGATCATCAACAGCGATACTACGATGATAAAAGAGGGGTAAACCAGTGCTTGCGAGAGCTGCTTTTTGATTTTTTCCTGTAGCATCAGATACGATGAGAGCTCATTTAAAACTTCCGCGAGGATACCGCGATCTTCCGATATTTTTAACGTTCCGGTATAGAAAACGGGTAGGGTGTAATGCTCTTGGGATTCCAAGGCTTGGGCGAAACTTTTTCCCTCTTGAATGTGGGTGATAAGGGTTTCAAAAAAACGCTCCACTCGGGGGTGATTGCGGTTTTGGTGTTTGAGGAGGGTGAGTGAACGGACTAACGGGATTCCGGCATTGAGATAGACGGCGAGATCACGGCTCATCGTTGCAAGCTGCGAGGTAGGGAGAGCTTTTTGTTGAAACGCAGAGAGGACGCCGAAAAAAGTCTGTTGATGCTGGGAAATGTTTGAGAACAAAATTCCCTGCGCTTTGAGCTTCTTTTTCGCTTCATCGAGGGTGGAAGCTTCGATCGTTGCACTCAATGAGGTGCCGGTGCTGTCAAGTCCTTTGTAGTAAAACTCCATTAAGCCTCTTTGACTCCGACACGGATGATCTCATCGAGACCTGTCGTGTGATCTTCCAGCAGTGCAATCAGCTGATCGGAGAGAAATTTCATCCCTTTGGTTTTCATGAGGCTGCGAATCTCAACATCGCCTTCACTGTTTTTGAGTATTTCTCGTACGGAGTCATCGACCATTAAAAACTCTCCGATGGCGACACGTCCACGGTATCCGGTATGATGGCAGCTTCCGCACCCTTTTGGCTGTGCCACGAGAAGATCGTGTGCCAATCCGAGTTCATCGGCATCTTTATCCGAAAGCTTCACCGTCTCTTTACAGTCAGAGCATAAGCGTCGAACCAGCCGTTGCGCCAAAACGCCCAACAGTGTCGAGGTGATGAGAAACCGATCGAGCCCCATATCCGCGAGCCGTGTGAGAGCGGCAGTGGCGTTGTTGGTGTGGAGCGTCGAGAGGACGAGGTGCCCCGTCATCGCTGCTTGGATCGCGATATGAGCGGTCTCGGTATCACGGATCTCTCCGATCATGATAACATCGGGGTCTTGGCGTAAAATAGAGCGCAAGCCACTGGCAAATGTGAGTCCTGCTTTGGTATTGACGGCGATTTGGCTCACATGCGGGGCATCGTACTCTACCGGATCTTCGATGGAGATGATGTTTTTCTCAGGAGAGGCAAGTTGTTGCAAAAACGAGTGGAGAGTGGTCGATTTACCGCTTCCTGTGGGGCCGGTAACCAAGATGATACCGTGCGAAAATTTGAGTAAATCTTCAAATTCTGCCGTCGTTTTTTCATCAAATCCAAGCTCACGCAGAGAAGGAATCGAAGTCGCTTGCATCAAGAGTCGTAAAACAACCCGCTCGCCGTGATAGGTGGGGAGAACTGAAACACGGACATCGAGACTTTTACCGGCTACTTTGACCTGTGTCCTCCCGTCTTGGGGGAGCCGTTTTTCGGAAATGTCGAGGGCTGAGATGACTTTGATGCGGCTGATGATCAGATCGATGATATTTTTATCGAGATCGATATGTTTGATCAATGCTCCATCGATCCGGAATCGTACCTCCCCTTTTTTTTCGTGCGTTTCGATGTGAATATCACTCGCTTTGCGTTTGATTGCCTGATAAAAGATGGTATTGACAAATTTGATGATGGGGGCGGACTCTTCGCTGGTCAGGAGGTCGGCAGAGTTTTTGATAAAATCGACCAAAGAGAGCTCTTCGTCAATAAACTCACTTTTGTCGGGAGAGGATTTTGAGATGTCAAGATCGGTTTTGAGCTCAAGAAATTTTAAATAGAGATTTTCATATCCTGCCGGGCTAAGATGTGCCAGAGGATAGGATAGGGAAAGTTTGTTGTAGAGCTGTAGCGCCCCAATCTTCTCCCCTTCAGGGATGATGGCATACAGCTCTCCTTTGGTGTCACAAAACAACAATGAGTGGCGAATACACAGGGGAATATCGATATTTTCAGGATAGGCGAATTCAACCGACGTCTCATCCAAAAACGGGAGGGCTATCATGGCTTAGCGTCTTTTTTGGATTCAAGGTTTTTAGTAATGTTGGCAATATAACGCTCTTGCAAGGCATCGAGCTCACTTAATTGGGCGCGCAGTGTATTGAGATCACCGCTTTTTTCGATGATGTAGGGGGTCAGTATAATGACGAGATTGATTTTATCGCGATTGGTCGCTTTGTTTTTAAAGAGATTTCCCAAAACGGGAATGTCTCCTAAGAAAGGGACTTTACTGTTGGTCTCATCGATTTTTTCTCGAATCAACCCCCCGATAATGACACTTTCACCGTTATTGACAATAGCAGAGGTGAGAACCTCCCGTTTCGTCGTACTGGGGCGATCTGCGATGGAATTAGGTTCAATGTCTTCAAGTTTGGCCGTTACCCCCAGAAGGACTTTGTTGTCATTGGAGAGACGCGGTTTAATTTTAAGGGTAAGCCCGATATCTTGACGCGTATAATTTTGTTGCGTTATGCCAACTCCCAGCGTTGTTCCCGAGCTGATCGATTCGGTTTTACCGACATAAATCGAAGACTCTTGATTGTCGATACACAAAATAGAAGGTTCGGAGAGGATATTTGCTGCGCCGTTGGAGTTTAGCAAAGAAATATTCGCCCCTAAGGCAATCCCGCTGGTAAGGCTTGGAAGGCTAATGGCCCCAAGTAAAAGAGGATCCAGCGATATTGCGGAGGTTGTACCGTCCCCTAAAAGAGAGTTAAACGTAAACAATCCGTTGGATCCTAATTTGCCGCCTGATAAGCCGTATTTGATTCCCAGCTCTTCCGATTTCTTTTCACTGATTTCGATAATTTTCGCTCTAACATAGACCTGCTGACGATCACGATCCAGCTCGTGTATCGTTGACTCCAAGCTTTTAAAAAGTTCATCACTTGTGATGACGATGAGGGAATTGGTGGTGTCATCACTGGCGATACTAGGCGGTTGTTGACCCGGCATCAAAGCCATTTTTCCGAGAATCGTATTGAGGGTCGTAACGAGTGACTTGGCATCCGCATTTTTTAGAGGGATGACATGGGTGGTATTTGCTATCGTCTCGTCTCTGGCATCGAGTATCAGCATGGCTTTTTTAATGGTGGCGATATTTTCGGGAAAGTCGGTAACGATGACCGAATTGGACTCTTTGGACGCGGTGATTTTACCGTTTTTACTCGTGAAATGTTTAATTTTCAACCCCATCGTTTCGGCCGATGCAAAACGGAAGGTAAAGATATAATTCTGCATTTGAGGAATATCGCTCTTTTGCATCAACGGAAGATTCATTTGCGTCGCATCGGCCGTTTTGACCACGCTTAGATACCCTGCCCCCGTATCGACGAGGGTATACCCTTTGGCTTCGAGGGTGTTTTGCAAGATATTGTATAAATCTTTTTTGGTGATCGGCTTGTTACCGGCGTAGCTGATGGTGCCTGGAATCTCTTCCCCGATAAAGATATTTTTATGGGTAGTGGCCGCAACCAGTTTGATCAAATCCGTGATTCCCATTCCATCAATATTAAGGGAAATCTTGTCATTGGCGGGGGCGGCGGCTAAAAGAGCAGCGAGCGAGATCGATATGAGCAAAGTTTTAACGGGTGATTTCATAGACGATATCCTTTTGGAGGTTATTACGCAGTACGGTGATACGGATACTTCGAAGGCGAGGCAGTTGGGTGATTACTGCCAGTGCATCGGGATACGATTCGAGTTTTTTATTATTGACCGATTGGATGACATCTCCGCCCAGTATCCCCAACTGGGCGAAAATGGAATCCGAAGCTATCGTGTTGACCCGAAATCCGGTGATTTTTGATCCGCTCATCGCGGGAGTGACGTCGATCGTTTTTCCGAGATTTTGGAGGTCCCTCATTTGATCGGCAATGGTTTGATAGGCAATCGTATGCCATTCATTCTCTGCTGATCCGGCTTTTGCCGGATCAGGAATGGATTGGGTAATGAGTTCTTGACGGCTTAGATTGTCATCATACCCCAATCGCAAACGGTACATCTTGCCATACCCGCGAAATACAGCTGCTGTATCGCTCAGTCCGACGAGACGGAAGGTTCCTTTGTAGACTCCCTGTAAGGGAACGATGGTCGTTTTAGTGGCGTCGCTGATGCTTACAAAAGAGCCTGACCCCGAACGATAAATCGCTTTTATCCGGTGTGCCTCGGGAACCAATGTTTTGGTCGTCACCGTTTTGGTGTGAATGGCTCCGGCAAAATGTTCCGCAATCCCAAATTTTTGCCCCAAATGAAAAATATCGAAAAAAGGTTCAAATGAGGATGAAAATTTTTCTATTGTTGCTGTCGATAAAAACATCCCGCCAACGGTTGAAAGACTCCACACCAGCACCAACGGCCATGCCCATAGGTTGACGCGTCGAAGGAGGGATTCGTTAAAAATCGGATTCATAGACCAGTCCCTCCTTTTCGTGATGCAGTTTAAAGACGAGGAGCGGATAGCGTCGCAGCTGTGCAGTGGGATCAAAGAGTAACCGTACTTTTTGATCCACCAGATCGAGGGCACCATTACACTCTCCAAAATCGCCCTCACCGTGGATTTGGACACTCAATGGATGCCATAGCGAGTAGGTGAGGGTAATCTCATCGATTTTACCGGGGAAAAAAGGGCGATAGAGAGGGGAGAATGAGACCGAGGAGATCGTAAGACGGTTGAGAAAAATCCACGGTGCAATTCGGATATTCTCGACGGTGGCGATTTCGAGATTGTCCACCATCAAGGTGCCGTTCGCTATGTCGAGATAGAAGAAACGATTAGTGAGGCTTTCGTTGCTGATGAAAACATTTTTTTCCGAAAGGATTGATTCCAGCGTAAAATAGAGCTTCTCTTTGGGTATCACGACGATAATGAGAATAAAAATGTAAAAAGCATAAAGGAGAGGTTTCATGATTCAAACTCCACGGTTATGATCCCTTTTGAAGCATTGTTCCGCTGTAAAGTTAATTTTTTAATGACTAACATGGAGTTGAGAAGTTTATTGGAGAGAGCGTTGAATTCGCTCGACGAGAGATTGTTAAACTCCAAATAGACGCTTCCTCCCCGTTTCTCTTCTTTGGTCAGACTGGGATGATTTTTTAAATAGGTCAGATCGTTTTGAGATGCCTCGTGCGACCAGCGGGTTTTGACGCTTTCGATCTCTTTGGCTTGACCCGATAAAGCAGCGTACTCCTGCACCGATTCTTCATAGTCAGAGCTCCCTTTTACCGTTAAAATCCCGGCAATAATAATCAAGAAAAAAGTGGTAAGAATTGCCAATGGTACTATTTTTTCAGGAGTATATTTCATGGGAGCCGAACCTCAAGTTGATTGCCGCGTTCGGTAAATCGATTTTTTTTAAACTTTTTGCTAAATACTTTTTTGAGATTCTCTTTGGCTTGGATATCCCGTGTATCGACAACTATTTTGATGCTGTTGCCATCATAGACAATCTCTTTAATCCCCTCACCACTTAGAGTAAGAACAGGGGCACTAGAGGCACCTTCCACTAAAAGACGGTTGGGTTCGCCCGGCTTGGAACCGGGAATGAGGACGATACCCTCTGCGGGTGCAGGTGTAACGATCGGTGCGAGTGCACGAGGCGTGCTCGCTTGGACAGGGAGATCGCTAATGCGGAGGAATTGATGGCGGAGGCGGAGCTGCGCGGTCTCTTTTTTGTGGAGTGCGCTGAGAATTGCTTCACGTTCGATGGACGTTTCGGGGAGGTTGGCGCGATCGAGCAGCTCTTCTTTGAGTTCACTCAGACGTGCCGATTCGCGAGCGTTCAGTAGGGCATTCGCGGTAAGATTTCCCAAAACAATGAGTAGAAGAATCAGCGTTATTTTGAGTGTTTTAGTGGTGACACTGGAGGTCAGCAAGCGTTCTACGGGGATGGTTTTAATAAAAAAACGGGGATGGGCCAATGCTTCGCTCATCCCAATAGTATTGTTTGCATGAATATAATCCGGATCGATTTCGATCACAACCCCCTCAAGTGTCGTTAAAATCTTCCCGTTGCTCAGATGGATCGGCTGCGACTCATCGGCAAATACCCACTGGGAAAATGTGATGCGATCGATCATTGAATCGCGGTTAAAAGAGTGCAGTTTGAGGGAAATCTCTGCTGGATTGTAGGCGATCAGGCTGTAGCTGTTTTCGCCGATTTTTTTGGCTTCATAGTGATACGCATCGCTTAGCTCAAAGAGTGCCGGACCGAATGACGCGGCTTCTTTTTCCGACTTAACATTCAAGGTTGCCTGAAGTGCCCAGTAATCACTCGGCGGGAGTATCAAAACGGCATTTTGAGGAATCGGGGTGTGCAGCTCATCTGCGTACTCCAAAGGGGTAGAACGGCAAAAAAGACGGCGAAAAGCGCCCTGCTTTTCACATAGAGAGCGGTAGCTCTGCGTTAATTTAAAGAAACTCAACACGCTGTACTTTCTTATCCAGAAGATTGTAGTGAAATTTTAGATGTTCCTCGCGGGAATTTTCACTCACGTGTACATCACATAAAAGATTGTAGGAAGTATTGGGCTGGTAAATGAAAAAATAGGTGTCGAAAACAGTTCCCAGCGCCGGTTCTGCAGCAATAGCTTCTTCTTTAGACGCAAAGGCTTTGGTACGATAGAGGGTGAGTGAACGGATTTTTTCGGGTGAAACGGTGGGGAGAATCAGTGACAATGTTTCGGCATTGAGTGCATTAAAATCCATTTTCTCTCCTTCGTATCCAATGTATCTCTCCCACGGTATCGACAAAATCACCGTATCCCGTGTGAGCTCGATGTAGCGCTCCAAGATGAGGTTAAACTGAGCCTCATTCGAAATCACTCCATTTTTAAAATCGGGTTGCGACCATCGGATTTCTGTGTCCGTCCCCCGCTCTAGTGTATCCGTATCGATTGTATCAAAAACGAGCTTAAAAAAAATGTCGGGATCGGCGATCGGATGCAGTGCAAACAACCTCAGCATAAGGGACATATTGGAGATATTCATAATCCCTGCGCTGCTCATAAGCGAGTTGATATTCAGACGGCGGTAGGGAGAGGCAAGTGAGGCTTTGAGAATGAAATCCCCCTTTTTACTTTCCAGTTGCAACGGCAGACGCATGGCCAAATCCAATGTTTCCGCTCCAGTAATGGCACTTAACAGCGAGGGAAGTTGGAGTTCTAAATCATTGATAACCCGCAGAGAAGCACTTTGCGAAAAACCGATATTCCCCAATTTTGACAACCGTGTCCCCTGTGTCAACATCAAAGCAACGATTCCCATCATCACGGTTATCAGTATCAGCGTCATCATTAAAACTATTCCGCGTTTTTTCATATTTGTTAAGTTGTCTTTTGTTTAATATTTAAAGAAGAAGTATAGCGTCTACGTATGAATTTTTAATGAATAAAAACGAATTTTACAAAATAAAAATGTCAACAGCATAACATGGTTAAAATAAATCTACTTTTGAATGAAATATTGGTAACTAACGAGGAGTGCGTTATAATAATCGAAATAAAAACGGAGGCTTTCTAATGGTTGATACAGCGGAAGATGTTCGATGGAAACAACGATTTGCAAATTATACCAATGCTCTCGAACAGCTGCAAGAAGCCGTTGATCTCTCACGTGAAAGAGAACTTTCGATGCTTGAAAAACAAGGGCTCATTCAAGCATTTGAGTACACCCATGAATTGGCCTGGAATGTCATGAAAGATTTTTTAGAATACCAAGGTAATCAAAATGTCAAAGGATCACGAGACGCTATCCGAGAAGCGTTTAAAGTGGCTCTCATAGAAGATGGTGAAACATGGATGGAAACGATACAAACCAGAAATGCAACATCGCACGGATACGATAAAGCAATGGCAGAAGAAGTGGTAAATACCATCATCAATGACTATATGGGCATCTTCTCAAAATTTGAGAAAGAGATGTTGATTCTTTTGTTTCAAGAGAACTGAGATGCAAGAGCTTTATGGGTTACGAGCTGATATTATTGAAAAAATCGTTCAAACCATTAAAAAAAATCTGAAAATACAAAAAATTATCCTCTTTGGTTCACGAGCAAAAGAGACCTATAAAAAAGGTTCTGACATCGACATTTCCATCGTTTCTGAGGAGTTAAGCCTAAAAGAGCTCAATCAACTCAAAGTGATGCTGGATGATTTAATGCTGCCCTATAAAATAGACCTATTAGACTTCAACCGTATTTCAAATAAGGATCTAAAAGAGCATATTAATAGAGTTGGAAAAATATTAGCAAACTAAGAGATGGATATAATACAAAAACCATTCAAAATACCCTTGAGGAGTACAACAATGAACACAATCCGAATGAGAAAAGCGTTTACCCTGATTGAAATTATGGTAGTTATTATTATTCTCGGGCTTTTGGCGGCATTTGTTATCCCGAATATCACCGGAAAAAGTGAAGAGGCGAAACAAAAATTGGTCTGTATACAGATGAAAAGTTTGAATGAGAGCCTCAAAATGTTCAAAGTGGATAACGGTTCGTATCCGACTACTGAAGAAGGATTAAAGGCGTTGATGGAAAATCCAAATGCGGATGAATACTCCTCATACGCTGCAAGCGGTTATATCGAGGGCAAAAATCTCCCTCATGATCCATGGAATAAACCCTACCTTTATCTCAATACCGATGATGGGGTCGAACTCATCTCTTTGGGCGCAGACGGTAAAGAGGGCGGGAAAGATGAAGACAAGGATCAAAAACTCTCCGAGTGCAAATAGTGAAAACCTTTCGCGGCGGGATGACTCTTTTTGAATTGCTCATAGTGATGACGGTAATCGGCATCGTCTATTCGATCGGGTTGTTTACCCTGAAAAAAGAGAAGGTCACCATCTCGACCGTGAATGTCATGAATATCAAGAGTACTCTTGCGTCATTGGAACATTCGGGTGAGATTCGCATGGTATGTGGTGAATCGTGCCAAGAGTGCCGCGTCTACTCCGTCGATGATACGTTACTGGCGACATTCCATTTCCAATCAGACGGCACGCCTATGCGCTATGGATTTGACCAGTTTGGCGAGCTCAAACCGCTGGGTGCTATCGTCACCCGTCAGGGAGGAGAATTGCGTCAGGGATGCTTTGAAGTCTCGCTTCGCAGTGATGGCACCCTCTCCCCTCTTATTCTTAAAAGCAAACAAACTTTTTATGGGTATACGCCGCTGGGGGACGATAAACCGTTTGTGGCCAAAAGTGAGGATGCTTTGAGACAATTCTTTTTTAATGAAGCAAATACTCCCCTCAAACTGGATGATTATTATGGCGCACAGTAAAGGGTTCTCTCTGATCGAAACGCTTGTAGCGGTGATGATCGCCTCTGTTGCGACGTTGGCATTATTGGAAGTGGTCTCGAATACGTCTAGGGCATCCGAAAATCTCTTGAGCCGTTTTGACGATTCGTTGAGGCTGGGGCTGGTCGCGGGGGCACTTACGGAGGATATGCATGGACAAACGATGAGCGCGGCTGAAGTTCTTCAAACACGTTATACGATTGATCACCCTGTCATTCTCGAATCCCTCGAAACTCCTGAGTATGAGATTCGTCTCCTTCCCAAAGAGACGATCGACCCATTTTTGAATACAGCAGTTTCAACCTCTGCTGTAAGTTCGATCGCCGTTCAAAAAGGTATCCTCAAAAGTATGCACGGGAATAAAACTTTTTTCCGTATTACGAAGGGGGAGTCATGAAAAGAGGGGCGTTTACTCTTGTAGAGCTGTTGGTGTCGATTGCCCTTTTTGGACTTATTGCTGTTTTATTGTTCGGGACGATCGATGAATTACGGAAACAACAGGGATTTTACAAACAAAAAGAGGCTTTCGTTTCCCAAAAAAATCGGATTGTGTCGTTGTTGCGAACCGATTTTGACCGACCGAAATCGCTTGTGGTATCGGACAGCGGAACAAAAGAGTTCACGGTCGTTTCGGTGAGTGGTGCCAATCGTTCGTTGTACGGGGTAGACCGTCCCAATGTCGTGTGGCTTGTTTTAAAAAATGACACTACTTTGGTGCGATTGGAATCTCCGTATCCGATCACTCTGCCGCTTGCTCCCGAAGCCCTTTATTTGACTCATAGCGACGTGATTGGAAAGCATTGTGAGCTCTTTCGAGTTTATGACTCAGCGAAGCATCGACTGATTTATCTAAAATTTGAGAATGAGTCACCCCTGATGGTGGAGGTGGTGAAATAGGGCTGGAAGCTTAAGGCGTGCTAAATATAAAAAACCCTTAAGGTATCTATAACGTCGGTTGTATTATTATCCCAAAAGTTAAATAAGATAAAAATTGTCTGATATTAAATTCTACTCACAGGAGAGTCATAAATGAAAGTCTATTTAGACAACAACGCTACGACCATGGTTGACCCTGAGGTCACCCAAGCGATGATTCCGTATTTTAGTGAAATGTACGGCAATCCCAATTCTCTGCACAAGTTTGGTACCGCGTCGCACCCTGCGATTACCAAAGCAATCAATCAGATGTACAAAGCCATCGGTGCAAATGATAAAGATGATATCGTTTTTACGTCATGTGCGACGGAATCCAATAACTGGGTTTTACAGTCGGTATGGATTGATAAAATTTTGAACGGCGATAAAAATCATATCGTTACAACAGAAATCGAACATCCATCGGTTTTGTCTACCTGTAAATTTCTTGAGGAGCAGGGGGTTAAAGTAACCTATTTGCCTGTCAATGATCAAGGAATCGTGGAAGCGCACACAGTAAAAGCCTTTATTACCGAAAAAACGGCATTGGTTTCGATCATGTGGGCAAACAACGAAACGGGGATGATTTTTCCGATTCAGGAGATTGGTGAAATCTGTCGTGATAAAGGGGTGCTTTTCCATACGGATGGCGTTCAGGCAGTCGGAAAAATTCCTGTCAATATGCAAGAGGTTCATGTCGATTTTATGTCGATGTCCGCTCATAAGTTTCACGGACCCAAAGGGATCGGCGCACTTTATATCAAAAATTCTCAAAAATTGACTCCGTTGTTGCACGGTGGAGATCAAATGGGCGGTCGTCGTTCAGGGACGCTCAATGTTCCCTATATCGTAGGGATGGGGCAGGCGTTAGAGCTTGCTACGACCAATATTGAAGAAAAAATGGCAACTATCCGTGCTAAGCGCGACCGCTTGGAAGATGCCCTTTTGGGAAGTTTGAGTGATGTATTCACCGTAGGGGATCGTAATAACCGTACTCCAAACACTATTTTGATTTCCATTCGCGGGGTTGAAGGCGAGGGGATGTTGTGGGATTTGAATAATTCTCTTATCGGCGCGTCTACGGGATCGGCGTGTGCAAGCGAAGATTTGGAAGCCAACAGTGTCATGCTCGCAATCGGTGCAGACAATGAGCTGGCACACACGGGGATTCGTTTGAGTTTGAGCCGTTTTACGACCGATGAAGAGATTGATTATGTTATCGAGCGATTTCAATCGGCAGTGAAACGTTTACGCGCAATTTCTAGTTCGTACGCAATCGTACAACCAACCGCTGGCGGCGCTGCCGGTGAATGTCACATACACCACTAAAGGACTCTATTATGGCAAAAAATGATTTATTGGGCGGGTCTCTTTGGGATCAATACTCAAACAAAGTAACAACCTTGATGAACAATCCTCAAAACCAAGGGGAAATTACGCAAGAAGAGTGTGACGCAGCAGGACATACCCTGATCGTCGCT
>JAUYSQ010000251.1 GCA_030696285.1 Sulfuricurvum sp.
TCCTCCTGAGATCGTATCATTGCCTGATCCTGTAGAGATGGTATCATTACTCTCTTTGTCATCGATGATTGTATTCGTATCTCCAAAAATAAAATTATCGTTACCGCTAGTTCCCAAATCATAACTTCCTATATCGATAGAAGTGCCGTCTTCAAAACTAATGGTCTCAAACTTGTTACTACCATTAGTATGGTTTTTGATTGTGATCACATCGCTCAATGCATCAAACGACTTTCCGTCCTTCTTAAGAGCGACGATGAAATCTTTTCCGATGAGTTTTACAATCACATCATCTTGAGTAATATTCCCAATTAGTTTTAGAGTATCATTTCCGCTAGGATCGGTAATGGTATCTTGTCCGTCTCCTCTGGCGTAGATGTACGTATCATCACCCCCGCCCCCTTCGAGCCGATCATTGCCGTTCCCTCCGGTAATCGTATCGTTGAGCGCTCCGGTAGAGACAATATCATCTCCGCCCAATGCATCGATAATGACATCGGTATCGCCGAACACCAACTTGTCATTCCCCTCCGTCGCTCCGAACAAATCGATGATCGTCCCGTCCGCCAAGAGGATATTTTCAATTCTATTATTCGTTGTCAAATAATTTTTGAGAGTAATCAAATCATCGGACGCCCCGGCTATACGGATCACCAAATCATTCCCGTAGATTTCATAGGAGACATCTTCTCTTGTGATCCCCTCGCCGAATTGCAAAGTATCGTTTCCGCCGTCACTTTGCAGTGTATCGCTTAATGCCATCCGTTTCATCAGGGTATCGAGTTTGATATTTCTTCCCGCGAAAGACTCATATTCCGGTCGATTGTCATCCAAGATAACGTCTGCACCGTCCCCGCGATTAAAGACATAGGTATCGTTGCCTCCTCCTCCGGCTATAAAGTCGCTCTCCTGCCCGCCGATGAGAACATCATCCCTGCCGCCGCCGTACAGATCATCGGTACCTGCGTTTCCTTGTATGGTGTCATTTCCGCTTCCCCCATGGATAAAGTCCTGACCACCCAGCCCTTGCAATACCAAATCTTCGGTTTTATCTTTGAAATTGAGCGTGTCGTTGCCCCAGGTACCATTTTGGATGCCGTTTATCACGACTTTACTACCGTCACTGAGGAGGATGTTTTCGATCGCATTGTTCGCATCGGTATAGTTTTTAATGATAATGGCATCGCTTAACGCATCAAAATCCACCCCTTCTTCTCTGATGGCGATAATCAAATCCGACCCGTTGTACTGAACAATCAAATCTTGCTGCGTAACCCCATCGCCAAATTTCAGCGTATCAGCTCCGGCATTGTTTTTGCGGCTGTTTTGAAATCCGAAGCTGCTGTCGTCGTAGATCGTATCTTTGCCGTCTCCGCGATTGAATAGATAGGTATCATTTCCAAGACCTCCCTCCAATCGATCCGTCCCTTTTCCTCCTATGATTGTATCATTGCCCCCTGCCGCAAAAAGGGTATCATTTCCATCCAAAAGATCAATCGTGTCATTGCCATCCCCCAATTGCAGATTATCATCATCGTTCGTCGGAGTATTGAGAAACTGCTCAATATCAACCCTCAGATATCCCTCTAAGAAGATGGCTTC
>JAUYSQ010000252.1 GCA_030696285.1 Sulfuricurvum sp.
CACGTTTTGGATGACTTGGTTATGGAGTTCATTTCGTGAGGGATCGACACGCTGATAGCTCCAAAATGATTCTGAGAGTATTTTTAGAGAACTATCTACGACACTTAGATCAGTATGTACAAGGAGAGGAGATGTAATACCAAACTCTTTTGTCATTTCCTCCATTTTTAAGAGAGTGATAGCTATTTTATTCTCCATCCACACATCATCCTGATCCGCGAACATTAGATATTTCCATTCGGGGGTTTGTAGAGCCATTTCGATCAGCTTACCAAAACTCGCTTTAGCATCCAGATTTACTCCGTCTAGTATTATTTCAATACGATCAGCGTTCTTTGTTTGAAATGCTTGGATGATTGCCACAGTATCATCTGTAGAACTATCATCTCGGATGAGAAGCTTCCAGTTTTGATCTTAATAGGGTCTGACCCCAATACTGTAAAGTAGGTTGTTCCCCATAACTGCCCCCTCTCCCTACACTGTTACACAGTTTAGTCCCTCCAACTATTACCCCTAAGTGTTTCAATATAATCTTTAATATTTTTCTTTGAATTCCATCCTAGAGCTTCAGTCTTAGCACTGATCACATCGGCGGTCATTCTATTGCCTTTTCGTTCAGGTAGCATTTGGATCTCCCCATCGAACATCTGTGCAATTTCAAGAACTGTGTAGGCTTCAGGGCTTCCGATTCCAAACTCATCCCCATACCCATTTTCTCCTACCAGTACAAGCCCATCGATAATATCATCGATATGGGTAAAATTTCTTTTTTGCGTTCCAGGAGTAACGATACTTAGAGGTTCATTATTTTTCATCTTCTCTTTGAAAAGTGCAATAAGTGTCGCGTATTTACCTGTTTGGATCTCTCTAGGGCCATAGACATTATAAAAATACGTAATGGCATAAGGGACATTGAACCAGTTCCCATAGTTCATTACCAATTCGGTATTAGTGGCTTTTGTCCATGCATAAGGGCTAGCACTTCTTCCCAGTCCACCGTCACCAAATTTTGTACTGCTTCCAGCGTAGAGGATTTTGCATCCGGCATGACGCACGAACTCCAAGACGGCAAATATTCCGTCCTTGTTGTATCGCCACACTTTCTCAATATCATCAAAACTCTGCTCTACACGTGAATACTCCCCTAGATGATAAACTATATCAGGTGTAAAAGTGATCAGAGTGGCTATATCTGCTGTATTTCCCTCGATGTAAGTTACATTTGGAACATGATTGTTTTTACTAC
>JAUYSQ010000256.1 GCA_030696285.1 Sulfuricurvum sp.
TAAAGTTGTTTTTACCCCTATAGCAAATTATAATGGTCCAGCATCTTTCGAGTATACGATCATTGATGGTAATGGAGGTACAGATACTGGTACGGTATTTTTATCGGTAGTATCAGCGAATGACACTCCAGTAGCGCAAGCTGCTGTGAATGCAGTGGATGAAGATGCGACTATTACCGGAAACGTGGCTGCGACAGATGTCGATGCAGGGGAGACAGCGACACTGACGTATGTCCTTGTGAATGCAGCTCCAACCGGTTTGACCTTTAATGCTGATGGCAGCTACAGCTTCGATGCAAGCAGCTATGACTCCTTAAAAGTAGGAGCATCGCTGGTTCTTACGATTCCCTATACCGCTACAGATGTGAACAATGCGACATCGACATCGGCTGACTTGGTGATTACGATCACCGGAAGCAACGATCAGCCTGTAGTGAGTGATATTAGTGCCAATAGTGAAGGGGTTACAGGAGTAGTATCCTATGCGAATGAAACAGATTACGGTATTTCTGATTACAATACAACTTTATCTGCAATCAATATTACTGATTCAGGCACTATTCAAGACTTGAATGTACAGATTAATTTGACTCATAGTTGGGATGGAGATTTAAATATTAGTTTGGTAGCTCCGAATGGTACGGTTATTGGATTGAGTTCTTATAATGGTGGTTCTGGCAATAATTACTCTAATACACTTTTTGATGATGAAGCTGTAACGTCTATCACTTCGGGCGCTGCACCTTTTAGCGGAATATTTCGTCCTGAAGGGCTTTTGTCAGGCCTTGATGGTTTAGAGATGCAAGGAACATGGGTATTACGAATTTCTGATGATGCTGGCGCGGACTGGGGAACACTCCTTTCGTGGTCAGTAACCATCGATTCTAATGGAATAACTACTGTATATGAATCAAATGGGCTAGAGACGATTTTCACAGGGACATTGACAGGCGTAACAGACCTAGATGCTACCGATACTCATACCTACCAACAAACCGGTACGGCATCCGTTGTAACGAGCAGCACGGCAGTGGTAATCGGTTTGGCCGTAACTGTTGATCCAGACGGAGGATACACCGTAAACGGAAACTTTGATGCTTTGGCAGAGGGAGAGATAGCAACGGTCACTTTCCAATATGTTGCCAATGATGGGAATGGATTTGATGGATCGGATGGTATTAATGAAAGTTCAATTAGTGAGCCTAAAACAGTAACATTGACAATCCACGGCACCAACGATGCAGCGGTCATTACAGGCGCATCAACCGCAGAGTTGACCGAGAGCAATGCTGCGCAAACGGCGGGTGGCGATCTTAACGCGACCGACGTTGATAGTGCTGCGACCTTCGTTGCTCAAACCGACGTTGCCGGAACCAACGGCTACGGTAAATTCACCATCGGAACCGATGGCGTATGGACGTACACAATGGACAACGCCCATGATGAGTTCGTAGTCAACACGGACTATACCGACAGCATCACCGTAGCGACGGCAGATGGGACAACGCAAGTGATCACGGTTACCATCCACGGCACCAACGATGCACCTATTGCCGTCGATAATGGTACCTCAATGGCTCCGGCTGTGACTATTGACGAGGATACTTCAGTTATTAATATTAATGTTTTAGGTAATGACACCGACTCAGAGAATGATACTTTGAGTATTACAGCTGCAAGTAGTCCTAATGGTACGGTTACTATTAACTCTGATGGGACATTGAACTTTACCCCTGAGGGGAACTTTAGTGGAGATACAACAATCAACTACACTATTAGTGATGGTAACGCTGGAAGCAATAGTGCAACCGTATATTTAAAAGTAAATCCGATTGCGGATACACCGACATTGCAAATAAATCCGAAAACATATGGCGTCACAACAAACTTAGAAGAAGTTACCTTTAATGGTACCTATAGCACAGTCGCTGTTTCATCTTTGAATGGCGGAGTATGGCATACTGACAATAGCGGTGGAACTGTGGAGGTTGGTTATTCCTCTACCTATGGTGTGAGTGGCGGATCTAATAAAGTTCTTGAATTGGAACGTAATCCTGGTGATCCATCTAATCTTTATACAACGATGGAGGTTAAAGCTGGAGAAGTGTATACGTTAAGTTTTGATTATGCTAATCGCTTAGGTGATACTTCAGACATGAGTGTTTATTGGAATGGGCAATTGGTCGCGGTTATCGATCCATCAAGTACTACATTGACGGCTTATACAATCAATTTAATTTCAGAGATAACCGGTACGGGCAAGTTAGAGCTAAAAGCAAATGACTCCAATAGTATGGGTATTATATTAGATAATATTTCCCTCTCCCTTGTACCGAATACAGGTTATGCGGGATATTTAACGACTCTTCCTCAAATCATGGCTGGTTTAACGGACAGTTCTGAGACATTGTCTTTGAATATAGGAGGTATTCCTCAAAATTATATTTTAACAGATGGTATCCATACATTTACGGCTGCTGATATATTGAGTGTTGCAACGGTGACCGGTTGGAATTTGAATGCAATTTCATTGATCGCACCAAGTGGTAGCAGTGCTTCTGCTGTTCCACTAACAGTTACCGTTACATCGACTGAAAGTGATGGAAGTGTTGCTACGTCAGAAACGAATGTGACAGTTACTATCTTGCCGGATACTACAGGATATATAGGAACACTGGGTGGAGATACATTGACGGGAAATGCATCCAACAATACACTATGGGGACTTGATGGCAATGATACCCTCTCGGGTGAAGGCGGCAGAGACGCTCTTATCGGCGGAGCAGGCAATGATACTTTGACCAGTGATTTTTCAGCAACATCGACTGCTATGAGTGGTGATCGTGTTATTGATGGTGGAACGGGTATTGATACGTTTGTTTTAAGCAAGAACAATACTACAATCGATTTCACTATTTTGAATAGTATTAACAATCCGATCAACAACATTGAAATTATTGATTTGGGGCAAAACGGAAATTCTGATAAGGCTACCCTTACTAATTTAACCATGCAAGATGTCATCGATATGACCGACAGTAACAATACTCTAACAATACTGGGAGACAATAAAGACAGTGTAAATGTTCCTGTAACAAGTGCTGGTTATACGATGACTCAATCAACTGACGCAGGTTTGAATGTATACACCTATCAAAGTTCTAATGCAGGTGATCCAACTGTAGTCCTAAAAATAGATGCGGACATTCAGCAGTAATCTATATTTACGCTAAACTTAGGGTATGAAAAAGTCGCTTACCCTTTTCTTCATCGCGGCGGTTGTGGCCGCCATTCTTTTCAGCTCTCCCGAATTTTCTATTGCCAAGATATTTTTAGACAAAATCGAAAAAGAGTATGGTGTATTTGCAAAACGAAGAGCATTCGCACTCGTACAAATGATGAACAGTGCAAAAGATCAAGAGGAGATGGATAAGCTCGAAAAGGTCAACGATTTTTTTAACCAAACACCATACGCATCGGACAAAGATACCTATGGTGTGAGTGATTATTGGGCTACGCGGCTGGAATTCATTGGTCATGATAAAGCGGATTGTGAAGACTATGTCATTGCTAAATATTTTACCCTCAAAGAACTTGGCGTTTCTCCTAAAAAACTCTATATGACGTATGCCAAGTCGATTAAATACAAAACGGCACATTTGGTACTCACCTATTATGAAACCCCAAAATCCATTCCCATGGTATTAGATAACTACAATTTTAAAATCCTTCCCGCATCCGTGCGTGTGGATTTAATACCGATCTACAGCTTTAGCGGGGATGAGCTTTTTGGAGCCAAACAAGCGCAGATCGGAAAATTGGTTCCTGCATCTACCCGTCAAACACGTCCGTGGGACGAACTTATCATCACACAACAAAAGGAATAATTCATGAGTTTATTTAAACAACTCGTCATAATGTTAACGCTTTTTTTGAGTATTATTTTGGCTTCAGTAATGCTGCTGAACTTTAAAACCGCCAGTGAGTTTGTTCAAAATCAACTTTACAGCGATGCAAAAAATACGGCTCATTCATTGGGTTTATCCCTCTCAAAAGTGGCTGATCCTCAGGATCCGTCGACTATGGAGACGATGATCAATGCGATCTTTGACAGCGGCTATTATGAACATATTTCTCTTACTGACATAGACGGGAAACTCCTGTATGAACGTAAAACCGATGTGGTTGTGAGTGATGTACCGAAATGGTTCATTGATACGGTTAAGATTGAAAGTGCCGGTGCGTCGAGTGATATTATGATGGGATGGAGCCGTTTTGGAACCCTTCAGGTAAGCGGACATAGGGGGCATGCTTATCAGCAGCTTTATTCTACGCTGATTGATTTGGTGATGACCTTTTTATCGATTGGTCTGGTTGTTTTTGTATTCCTCTATCTGCTCCTTTCATTGAGTTTAAAATCATTGAAACGTATCCGTGATCAAGCCCAGGCAATTATCGAAAATCAGTTTATTTTTGAAGAAAAAATCCCCTTTACGACGGAATTTCGTTCGGTTACAGTAGCCATGAATACGATGGTAGGTAAGGTCAAAGATATTTTTGAGCGTGAAGATGCAACGTTAAAAAGTTATCAAGATCTTCTCTATAAAGATACCGAAACCAAACTCTACAATCGCCGTTATCTCATCGCCACTCTTCCCGACTTTCTTGCCACGACATCGGGGGTGTATGTAATGTTTAGCTTTGAAGCGTTGGATCGTTTTAAGCGTGAAATGGGGTATGAACACTACCGAGTACTTATTACAGATTTTTCTCAAACTTTGACGCGTCTTTTTGCAAATATTTCACCAGGGGTTATGGTACGTCTGAATGAGGGTGATTTTTTTATCGTACTTCCCAATGTACAGCCCAATGATGTACGCCCGGATCTTGAAAGAATAATGAAAGAGATGCAAATTCAAATATGTGTTCTTGATGATGGACTGGAATGTTATTTGAATCTTGGATGTGCGCTTGGCCGTTACGATGAAAATGATACGGCAAAATCGTTGCTCTCACGGGCGGATCATATCGTCACTAATGCAAAGATGGGCAGTCGGTTTGGAGTCGAAGAGTGTCAACAGGGTAATAATGACTTGATATTAGGACGTGAAGAGTGGCGGCATGAATTGATCCTCAGTATGGAAACTTCTCGATTGCTTTTGGCGTCACAGAGTGTTGTACAGCGTCAAGGAGATACAAATCACGTGATACACGAAGAGGTTTTCCTTCGCTTAAGAGATGTCAACGGAACCATCCATTCTGCGGGATATTTTATCCCCGTTGCGACAAGTTTGGGCATTGTAGATACGCTCGATCGTTATATGATCGATAAAGTGCTGGAAAAACTTTCAAATAATTCATCGATAACATCCGTAGCCCTAAACCTGAGTGGTGATTTCGTCAAAAAATACGATAACGTTGAATGGCTCAAAAATAAACTTGAAGGATTCTCTCGACATCATAAAGCAGTGCTGTGGTTTGAAGTGAGTAATACGATTGCATTGCAAGAACTCGAAGCGGTTCATTCTATCTGCACGATGATCAAGCAATTCGGCTATAAGTTTGGGATTGATCATTTTGTCCTCCCTCAGAGCGGAGCCTCATACTTGCAAATCATTCGTCCCGATTATGTCAAATCAAACAGT
>JAUYSQ010000263.1 GCA_030696285.1 Sulfuricurvum sp.
CCTAGGTAAAGATCAGATCGTTACGACTGATAGTGGGCGCATGACGGCTAACTTCAATGCTAGTATTGAAAAATGTTTTATCATTGTTTTAGACGAAACTAAGAACGACTCCGAACAAATGAATGATCTCTCTGAGAAAATTAAATCTATTTCTACAATATCAGATATGCTGATAGAGAAAAAAGGGATCGATGCTGTTAAGCAAGAAACGCACTTTACTTTTATACTGTTTTCAAACAATAATAAAGCTGCCAAAATAGATATTGACGATAGAAGATATTACATATTTTCAACAATCGATGCGATTCAAACTGTTGCTAAAAAAATTATGAACGAGGACATGACAACTTTTTGGGCTAATATGAAAGAGCTTGAGTTAGATTCATTTTTAAAATATCTTGCAACGCTTGATTATGATTACGAGATTGCACGTAAAGCTTCATTGTTAAATGAAACTAAAATTCGTATGACGATTGGAACTAATAAACGATACGAGATGTTTTTCAAGATACTACAATCAAAGAAGGTTGAATTTTTAAGATTTTTGCACGATGAACTGAAATCAAGCAATGAAGAACGTGTTATTCACAACGATATGTGCGATGCTAGCCCGCTTCACGTTAAGAAGTTAGAAATTATTGACGAGCGATTGATAGAACAATTTTTCATGCAAGTGCTAAAGGGAAGAGTTAAAAGAGAGTTGGGAATTATAATTTTTGATCTTTTTATGAATGATTCAAAAAACTGGTATAGAGCAAAAATTACAAAAACGTTGAATGAAGGGTTCGATAGTGTCAGGGTACATGGCTATAACTATTTCAGAACCTCAAGTGTTGAAGCTAATTGTACGCTGGATGATATTATTAAACTGCAAGACACTCAGCTAAGCATTGAAGAGCAAGAACAGATTATGTGCATTGAAGGCGAATTTTTAATGAATGACGATAAATTTTAATAAAACAAATAAAAATGGAGATATAAAATGGAAAAAGAACTAACTACTCAACAGTACAACGGTGAATTTTGTGAGACTAATATGTATGTCGAAATTTGTGAAGGATATTTCTATATAAATAATTCCCCTGTATTTCTTCTCACTAATCAGAAGGCAATTAACGTT
>JAUYSQ010000269.1 GCA_030696285.1 Sulfuricurvum sp.
TGCAACGAGCCAAAGCTTTTGTCTTTGCAGCTGAAGAGGATTTTGGAATAGCCCCGGTTGAAGCACAGGCATGCGGTACACCGGTAATAGCATTCGGACGCGGGGGTGCAACAGAAACGGTTGTGGATGGCATAAGTGGCCTATTTTTTGATACACAAAGTGTTGAGAGTTTATGCGAAGCGGTGGGGCGATTTGAAACAATGCAATGGAGTCCAGAGAGAGTACGCGAAAATGCAATGCAGTTTGGAAATGATCGATTTAAAGAAGAATTTCAACACTACGTACAAAAAAGTTTAAAGCAAAGCGGTCTTGTGAAATGAGAGAAACAGCACCTCGACTGATCTTAATTCTTACCGATGGGATCGGATTAGTTCTTAGTATCGTATTGGCCTTTTTAACACGTAAAATGTTCGAGACCTATTTTGATTTATCGGCACCTGAAGAGATTTCGTATTATTTAAAATTTGGATTATTGTATATTGTAACGTTTTTGTCGTTTTATTTTTTAGGGATCTATCGTAAACGATACGATTTTTGGCAAGAACTTGAACGAATATTCAAAGGCCTTTTTCTGTCAGCTGTTGTAATTTTATCCGTGCTAGCCATGACAAAACAATCTGAAGATTATTCACGCTTTATTCTGATCATGATATTTATGTATGCCGCAATAATTATACCTTTACAAAAAAATGCAATCAAAAGAGCTATGTTTCGATTGGGATGGTGGAAAAAAGAGGCAAAATTGATTGGAAAAGATCCATTTTTTTCTAAGCATGTATTTACGAACCCTTATTTAGGCTATGTACCCTCCAGACGTAATAATGCTCAGACCCTGTTTGTCTCATCATCGCACTCAAAAGATCAAATAGAAAAAATACTCCATGATGCTTTGCTCAATCAGCAAGAGGTAATTTTTATTCCTGCCGTTAAAAATTTTGATTTTAGTGATGCACACATTATCCATCTCTTTAATGCACGTGCTAACCTTATTTTGGTCGAGAATAATTTACTAAATAAAGTCAATAGAATGGTAAAAATGGTCATTGATTATATATTAGCTGTTCTCTTGTTACCAATATTCGTCCTTATTATGGGGATAATTTCATGGAAAATCAAACGTGAGGATGGCGGGGAAATATTTTTTATACAATCACGATTAGGGCAAAACGGTAAGCCCTTTGAGTGTTATAAATTTCGCTCCATGGGTGAAAATAGTGATGGTTTGCTTCAAGATTATTTGATCCGCCATCCCGAAGAAGTAAAAAACTATGAGATATATCACAAATACGAAAATGATCCTCGCATTACAAAAATAGGTCATTTTTTGCGAAAAACTTCACTCGATGAACTGCCACAAATTTTCAATGTCCTTAAAGGTGAAATGAGTCTCATAGGACCAAGACCCTATATGCCCGATGAGCGTCCAAAGATGCAAGAAAACGTTAACATTATCCTCGCTGTAAAACCTGGTATCACAGGACTGTGGCAGGTGAGTGGACGAAATGATATTGACTTTGCTAGTCGTGTCGATATGGATGTATGGTATGTGCGTAACTGGAGCATCTGGAGCGATATTATCATACTGCTTAAAACGATTCAAGTCGTCCTCGGGCGCAAGGGGAGCTATTGAAAACTTCCGACCGTACTTTTTACTACTCCGCATTACTGTTCGCCTTTACCCTCCCCCTCTCGCGTGCAGCGATCTCTTTTTTCATCCTTTGGTTCGTCGTCTTATTTTTAGCTCGCAAAGACTTTAGAACGTCATGGGAAATC
>JAUYSQ010000279.1 GCA_030696285.1 Sulfuricurvum sp.
TATCATCATTGATAACCCGTAATACTCCAAATCCCATCCGCTCACGGTTATGGTAATTGGCAAAACTAAAACTAAATCGGCTGTGCAGCCAACCATGCTCGGCGATTCCCCGTTCATCAGCTTTATGAAGAGAGGTTTTCATGTATCCCCTTTTTTTTTATGTGTTAATAATTTTAGCACATAGCACTTAATCAAAGAATATTGATACATTCAAATCTTTGATCTTTTAATATTAAATAATACTACAGCGATAAATGCCAATACGCATCCCACCAGCGTTGAGAGCGTCGGGATCTCACCATAAACGGCCCAACTCGAAAGTATCGCTCCAACAGGGACGATAAACATAAATACCCCTGTCCTATGGGCTCCGATTTTACCCGCAGAAAGGAAAAAGAGTGCCGTACTGAATGTCCCCGGAACGAGTCCTACAAAAATGATCGTCTCCCAAAACGTTCTGTCATAGGCATTAAAATCAAACGGATGGTGAGGGAGAGCGAAAAGCATATTGATAAATCCCGCCACAGCAAATACGACGAGGGTATAAAACATCGGATCCGCTCGTTTGGTCGCTTTTTGTGACACGATCGTTACCAATGACCAAACCAAAGCACATCCTAGAAAATAAGAACTTTCGATAGTTAAAAATGCAAATCCCTCTGATGGAATACGCAGTAAAATAGCTGCCCCAAAGAGCCCGATGATCAGTGCGATAATTTGTCTCGTTGTTATTGTTATCCCGAAAATCACGATCGACATAAAATAGGTAAGCAATGGAGCGAGTGCGGTCACCATCGTCCCGCCGTATCCCGCCTGACCATGTGAAAGCCCCGCGAAAAAGAGGTAGTTGAACAGGGACGTCAAAGCCCCCGCCGCGATCATATAAAACCATCCGATCCGATCACTTTGAAGCGGGATTTTAAGATACCAGATAACGGGAAGGATCGTGATAAAAGAAACGGCATAGCGCCAAAAAGCCGCCACTTCGGCATTGGAGTGTTCGGCAGCAACTTTGCCCGCCGTCCATGCCACCCCCCAAAAGAGCATCGCAATAATCATCCCGATAAAATAGCGTGTCGTTGTCCTCGTCTCATTCATGAATGCAATAATAGCCATTTTAGTATTAGCGGAACTCTATTCCCTATTTAGAACGTTCTCAGGATAAAGCTTTTCACTTCTCCATCAGTACATCGCCCCCTCTTTAAACATCGTATTCTGCTCCCAAGTCCGAACGTGTCGAGCGCAGTCGTTCAGCCAATACCGTCGCGAGACTTTGCATAAAATGAAACGACG
>JAUYSQ010000024.1 GCA_030696285.1 Sulfuricurvum sp.
GCCGGAAATCGTGGTGCATGGATGGGTGGACGTGCAGCATATTTCTGTATCGGTCTTCGTGGCGCGATCGGAACCGAGGGTGGTACATTCTTCCATCACTGGCACGTTATTTCTGTTTCCGGCAAAGGGGGAAGTGCAACCTTTGGTCAAGGTGTTTCGGGTGCTGATGTACCGAAAGTTCAAGCTTGGAATGAGCTTACGTGGCCTCCTGAATGGCCACTGTCCACATACGAAATGTCCTATTTATTGCCGCACTTGTTGACGGATACGGCATGGCAGAAAAAATGGAATGATCGTGGATTGACAGTACCAAGTAAATTGGCTGTCTATGCTCCTCGTATGTATAATCCGGTGTGGATTAATCCAGATGGTTTCCGTTGGATTGAAGTACTTAAAGATGAGTCGAAAATGGAGCTTACCTTTAATCTTTCTCCAGTATGGTCAGAAACCAACTGGTATATGGACTATGTACTTCCTGTTGGTCTTGCCGGTGAACGTCATGACCAACACTCAGAAGCGACTTTTCCGGCGCGATGGACCACTTTCCGTCAACCGGTATTGCGTGTAGCATTGGAAAAATCGGGATGGAAAGCTAAAGATCCTGCTCGTGCAACTCTTGAAGCACATATCAAAGCAGGTCTTGGGGAAGTATGGGAAGAAAATGAATTCTGGTTCCAACTTTGTGTTGATTATATTGATCCTGATGGAAGTTTAGAAATCAAAAAAATGTGGGAATCAAAACGTCATCCGGGTAAACCGGTAACGATTCAGGAATGGTATGATGCAGCGTTTGGTGATAATTTGCCAAAACTCAAAGAGACCGCGACCAATGATCCACGTTATATAAATGATGAGTTTCCTGTTTATTCGTATTTACGTGATCACGGTGTATGGATGGAAGAGGATAAAATTTTCAATGCGATGGAACGTGAGTTGAAAATGGAAGAGGGTGAAGTTATTTCCCATGGCCATAAATTCGATGCGAGCTCAATGAGTATTGGTGCTGGCGGAGTTATTTCAGCAAAAGACCATAAAGGTAAAGATACCAAAATCGGTATCGAAATTGATGGTAAAAAAATGGAAGGGTTTGCAACTCTCACTAAAAAGCTTGAGTTCTTTACCCAATGGGCTACGGATTGGAAGTGGAGAGAGTATGCTATGCCGTTCTATCCACGCAATGATAAAGAAAAAGCTGAGATGGTACATCTCGTATCGCAAGTTAACCATATGTATATGAAAGAAGATAATTCATTTGCACTCAATACGGTTTTCCGTTTGCCGTATAACATTCATACTCGTTCGGCAAATTCGAAGCACTTGATGGAAATCAGCCAAAATCATGACCCAATTTGGATCAGTACGGGTGATGCTAAACGCCTTGGATTTAAGCGTGGTGATGCAATGCGGGTGAAAATTGTGGATACCGTTTCCGGTTTAGAGAGCGGTCATTTCGTTGCAATGGCAGTTCCGACTGAAGCGGTTCTTCCAGGAACACTGGCATGTTCACACCATGGCGGACGTTGGAAGCTTACCAACCATGTTACAATCCCTAATGGAGTAACTGATGGTAAAGTAGCTACGGGTGTTGCACCACGTGATTTAAGTAACAAAGAGTTCCTCAAAGAATCACCTGCAAATGTAGGTAAAGCTGGAGCTCAAACGATTATTGATGATTATGAAGGGACTACTGGCTTAAACAGTTTTGGGGTTCCTGTTGCTGAAATCCAAATGGATGGAAAAGTGGGTAAACTCAAATATGTTGAGGGGATCAAACCTTTCCATACAGAGCGTTTCGGTGATTATAATCGTGACTCCGGTAATATTTGGTGGGATGGTTTGAGCGGTTCATGGCAAAATGCCGTAGCAGCACCACATCCAGACCCTGTATCCGGTATGCACTGCTGGCACCACAAAGTTCTCTTAGAACCTGCACAAGCGGGTGATAAGATTGGGGATATTTTCGTTAATTACGATAATAACTTCAAAGTGTATCAAGCATGGAGAGATGACTTGACGCGTGGATTGGATTCTAATTCTAAACTTCGTCGTCCTCGTCATATCAAACGCCCTTGGGTTAATCTTGACCCAGCGGTATACGATATTACTATCAAGCCTTAAGGCTTGATAGAGACCTGTTCTTAAAAATCTTCTCTCATCTAGTTTGCGCTCAGATGGGCTATAATCCCAACAACTTTTACAAGGCTCGAAAATTATGGATGAACTCATTTCACGCTCGAATATTTATGCACTCCTCTCACGTATACTGCTTCAAGAATTGGATAACGGAATTTTAGATACGATTATCAACGATAAAACCATTCTCGAGTTTTTACCGCATTGGAATGAATGGGAGCAGCGTACTGCTGTTGAGCCTCAAAAACTATTGGAGGAATATCTCAATCCTGATTTTACGAACCTCTCCTTGCTCCATTTGGTTCCGTACGAGACATTTTATACGCGTGAAGATCAAATGATTGAAACGGGTGGGGCAAATCCGGTTACGGATATCTACAGTGCATACGATTTCATTGTCGATTATGGTGTGGCTCGTGTTGTCTCTTCGGATCATATTGGTGTTGAGCTTGAGTTTATGCACCATTTATGTCAAGCACAGATCAAAGCAACCGAAGAAGATGATGCCGAATCTGCCGCTGATTTTCAAAGTGCTCAGCACCATTTTTTAAATACCCATCTCCTTAAGTGGGCACCGATGTATTTAATCAATATGAAATATGAGTCACGTACTCCTCTTTATTACGATGCAGCAGAGATGACGTTGGAATTTATCCTCACTGATAATGAATTATTATCCAAAGCGGTATCTGCGTCCGCATGAGCCTTTTGATCTTATCACCGCAAGCGTGCGTTAGAGCTCTTAGCGTTAACTCTATTTGCAATCACTGCGAACTTTCATGTCCGACAAGTGCGATTGAGATCACGGGGCGTTTTCCATCGATTAATCAGGCTCTTTGTGTAGGATGTGCAGGATGTGTTTCAGTGTGTCCGAGCGAAGCATTGGCTCTGGATGATTTTAGCCCAACTGATTTTTTCTTTACCTTTATGTCGGATGAGGAAAAGGTCGTTTCGTGTCAAAAAAACATCCCTTGTATCGCGGCGCTTAGCAGTGAGCATCTCATTGCATTGGCACAAATGAAAAAAGGGATTGTGTGTGATATTGGGCATTGTGCTGCGTGTGATATAGGAGAACGGATACTAGAACAATTCGTACCAAGAGTCGAAGATGTTAATTATTTATTGGAAGCAATTTCGAGTGAAGTTCGTGTTGAACTCGCACCTATCGCATACCAAAACCCTGATGAAAAAGTTGAAGTCCAACGTCGCGATTTTTTTAAAACGTTTCATCTTCGCGGGATTGGAAAAATTCGTCACGATTTTGAGAAAGAGGTACAAAGCACAACGGATGAGTTTGTCAGCTACACGATCGACAACTCGCATACAGCGGACTTGCGAGCCAAAAAAATAACCGATCGACGAAAGCTTTTTTTTACCGCATTGAAGAAATCGGAAGTTCCGACTGTTTTTCATGTTGTCGATGCTTCTAAGATACCGTTTACGTCACAAAAACTGATGGATGAGTCGCTATGTAGTGCCTGTGAAATGTGCTACCGTGTTTGCCCTACGGGGGCATTGACGTCCGATATGCGGAACTCTAAAATCGATTTTGACCCGTTTTTGTGTGTCAAATGCCATCTGTGTCACGATGTGTGTGAGAGTGATGCGATTACCCTTTCAACCTCGTATAATTTACAAGAGTGGTACACGCCAAAGGTACAGAATCTTGTGACCTACAGTGTGCGGCGTTGTGATGAATGTGATACATTATTTAGTTCCAGTTTGGGTGAAAAAATTTGTCGTCGTTGCCGCCTCGAAGAGGAAGAAGCACGTGAGTTATGGGGGTTATAAATGATGAATAACGATAATAGTATTACAGTTGAAACAAAATTATTTGGCTTTATAGCGGAAAATGCGCACAGCAACCGCTTTTCCGTTACCGTAAATAAATTATTCAAAGAAAATGCTGTAAATGCGATGGTGATACCGATGAACATACGCGCCGATGATGTAGCGTTTACGATTTCTCAAATGCGAAGCTCGAAGCTTAACGGTGCATTGATATCGAGTGAATATCAAGAAGAGGCGTTTGGTTTACTCGATGATATGTCAAGCTTGGTGCAAGAGGCCGGATATTGCGATTTTATCCGTATTGAAAATGGCAAACTCATTGGTGAATTGATTGCACCCATTGCCTTAGAGAAGTTTGCGGATACGTTTGAGGATGATATTGCGCTGAATGCGCTGACGCACTATTTTTATGAATTAACTACAGGAGAAACCAAATGAATAAAGCCGATTTGAGTGATTTGAAAGCAGAGTTTGATGCTTTTGTTCGTGGGAAATGTGATACAGAGAGTTGCGATACGAATGAAACCGCTGAAAATGATCCCGACGATTTACCGGTTCCGGGCTTTGTCGATGATTTGACCGATAAATTACTTTCACCCTTTCATAGCGGTGTCTATTTTTCCCGTTTGGATATCAAGCGGGTAGCGGAAGCGATCGATGAGTCGATTCCGATCAAAGAGCGTAAAAAAATGATTCGAGCGCTGTTTCGTCATACAACAAAACAAGCCTATTTGCGAAGTGCTTTTGATGAATTTAACCGTCACTTTGGAGGACGTGTTTTGATTTATACCGAACTCTCCGAAGCGTTCCCTGCCTCAAAACCTTTTTTCGATGAGAACATTGCTAAAATCAAAAAGATGCAAAAAATGCTCGATCAAATGGCAATGGATTTTGAGGAAATTGAACCGACCGATGAACCGATGATGATTTAACATTATTTTATAAAAAGAGGTTATTATGAGCTTTAAGCGTCGTGTACAACTGTTTATTACATTTTTAGTACTCCTTGTTTCGACGGTTTTAACAGCGTCATACCTTTATCAGCAAGATAAAATTCTTACTGAGCGCTCTGTGCACTCTTCTCAAAATATTAAAAATATATTTGATATGATTCTTAAGGACTTGGACCATTTTTATACGTATCGCGCCTATGCCAATCTCCGTTCTGCAGGGATAAAAGAGGCAATGCTCTCCAGAAATAAACAAGAACTTTATGAGCTTACCCTTCCCCGATACAGAACCCTTCGTGCAGAAAATCCGGATCTTTTTATTATGCAGTTTCATGCTTCGGATGGACGGTCTATTCTACGTATGCACCGTAAAGAGGTTTATGGAGACGATATCGCTTCACGCCGTCCTATGTTAAGAGCGAGCCATTCATCACGATTGGTTAAAACACAATTTGAGGGGGGGCTGGAGGGGATCGCGTATCGTATCGTAGTCCCATTTGTTGATAACAATAAATATATCGGCGCACTAGAGTTTGGGATTGATCCTGATTATATTACCGGTAAGCTGATGGAAACAACCGGAATGGAAGCACTTTTCATGCTTCATAATAGTCGAATGGCGGCGGCTGATATCGAAAAATACCCGGTAGAGTATAACGAATATCGTTTTTCTCATTTTGGTTCCAATCAACGAGCCTTAGTAGAAAATTATGTTAAAGACAATCCTGAATTTAATCAACGAATAATCCATCTAGGAGATAAGGATTACGATGCAATCCCAATCTATGTAGTTGGTAGTGATGGCAAACCGCTTGGATTGTTGTTGTGCTTTAATGATCTGACGAGAGGAACTGAAGATATCATACGGATTATTGCAGGAAGTTTCATGATCACCATGATAATGATCATTGTCTTGATAGGTGTTATTGAATATATTTTTTCACGTATGATGCGAAAAATGACATTTCAAGAGAAGTATATTGAAACCATTATGAATGCACAGCAAAATTTGATTATCGTGATGGATGAACAGAATATTATGTATATCAATCATGCATTTTTAGAGTATTTTCATTATCGAACTCTGGATGAGTTTCGAAAAGAGCATGGCAGTATTTGTGAGCTATTTGAAACGGGTGACAATGAAAGTTATCTCCACTCAGAGATGGAGGGAATGATATGGACAGAATATGTTCTAAAATATAAAGAGCGAGAGCATAAAACAAAGATGACGATTGATGGTAAAACATCAACGTTTACGGTTCATGTCCAAATGATAGAATTTGAAAATAAACACCATTTTGTGGTTGTTTTTACCGACATTACCAAGCTTAATAATTTGGCAACACTCGATAGATTGACTCAAATTGCCAATCGTTTTGAATTTGACAAAATGTTAGGATACTCGATGAGTGTATCTCGGCGATATATGAGGTCACTTTCTGTGCTCTTATTGGATATTGATCATTTCAAACATATAAATGATCGCTTTGGACACTTGATAGGGGATGAAGTGCTTAAGTCATTCAGTACGTTACTGTGTCAGCAAGTTCGTCAAAGTGATGCTGTAGCGAGATGGGGAGGAGAAGAATTTATCATTCTCCTTCCTGATACGTCTTTGGCTTCAGCGATCAAAATGGCAGAATCATTACGTCAGAGAATCGAGGTAAATCCCTTTGCAACGGTCGGGAACTTGACGTGTTCTATTGGTGTTGCGGAATTCAACCCTGTAGAAGAAGCGGATGATTTATTACACCGGGCTGATCAGCAACTTTATCGTGCAAAAAACAGCGGGCGTAATCGCGTTATGGCTTAAAAACCTGAACCTTTCATTATCCGACAAACCGATATCCGATACCTGTTTCGGTGATAATCCACTTAGGGCGAGCGGGATCGACTTCGATTTTTTGGCGGAGTTGATTGATAAAAACACGCAGATAGTGAGTTTCATGTTGATAACCGACTCCCCATATAGTTTTTAAGAGCCACGAATGAGTAAGTGCTTTACCATGGTTTTCCATAAAAATTCGGAGAAGTTTAAACTCTTTGGGCGTGAGTTTGATACCTATATTATCGATTGTAACGATTCTGCCCGATATATCCATCACTATTGCACCAACAACTAAAAGTGATGGTGCGGTTAATGTCGGAAGTACACGACGTAAATTGGCTTGTATACGGGCAATAAGCTCATCGGTACTGAAAGGTTTGGTCACATAATCATCGGCTCCGGCATTCAATGCGGCTATTTTATCGGATTCATCATGGATTGCAGATACGATAATCACGGGAGTTTGTTCATCTTCGCGATAACGCTCTAAAAACTTCACACCGCTCATATCCGGCAATCCCAAATCGAGCAAAATCAAATCGAAATGTTTATCCGCCCCTTTTTTCAATCCCTCTTTTCCCGTTGCCGCCGTTTCCGTCATAAATCCTGCGAATGCGAGTGTCATCGCAAGCAAACGGCGGATGGAGGGATCATCGTCTATAATCAGAATATGGGGCATCATGATTCACCGCGCAGTGTTACCCGAACGCAAAAATGGTCATTTTCCATCTCTATCATCAATTTTCCACCGTGCGCTTCGATAATGGTTTGAGAAAGCCTCAATCCAATCCCCGACCCCGGTTTTCCTTGGGAATTATCCAGCCGACCTGAGATAGTACCAAGCGTGCTAATCGTGTCGGCTGAGGGGAGATCCCCGTTGTTGCAAATGACCAAATAGAGTTCATTAAATGCAGATGTCATCTCGACGCTCACTTCGTCTCCGTATTTAAACGCATTGTCCAGCAGATTAGCAATCGCTAATTGAAGCAGGACGAAATCTGCCGTAATAGGTGGAAAGTCAGCGCTAAAGGAGAGTTTGGCTTGCCGATGCCAGTCATTTTCAGCTACCGATAATGCGGACGAAACGACCTCTTCCAATCGTCCCATAGTCATATTCAGAGGTGTTTTCCCTTCACGAAAGCGTGCGTGGAGGAGAAGATTGTCGATTACCTTTTCCATACGGCGGGATCCTTCGACGATGGTTTGGATCATCTCTTCTTTATCGTTTGCTTCAAGGATAAATTTCCGGTTTGCAAGATTGGTAGCAGCACCTCGAATGAGCGTTAAAGGGGTTCTAAGCTCGTGAGATAGGAGATCAATTAAACTCTTTTGCATGGTAGCGACAATACGATCTTGTTTCGAATCTTTGGTTAGGAAGGTTAAGATAGGTCCGGTCATAAAGGTGGTTACTAATGCCATAATTACAAACATTGTAAAGAGCTCTGTCGAGAGAATCCCCATCTCATAGCCAATATTTAACACAACCAATTCCATTAACCCTCGCGTGTTCATCAAAATTCCCAACGAGAAGGAATCCCGCCAATTGAAGCCCATGAATTTTGCCGCCAAGGAGCTTCCTAATAGTTTTCCGGTGACGGCAACAATGATTATAAGTCCACAAACAAGCCACCCATCACTCGTATTTAGCAGTCCGATCTCCGTTCGAAGTCCCGTAAGAGCAAAAAAGAGAGGGAGTAATACGAGGAGGCTGACGTATTCTAAGCGTGGAGCAATCAGTTCTTTAAGTCTTGAGGTTGCAGAGGAGGGCATCATCGCCCCCGCCATAAAAGCACCAAATAGAGCATGAATACCAATCGATTCGGTGACCAGCGAAGAGACGAGAAGTAAGATTACGATGGCTGACATAGCGTTCATACTAAGGCGCTCGTTCTGAGTCTTTCCGATTTTAGCGAGAAGGGGTCGAATACCATAGAACATAATGACAACATACAAAGCGATAAAGAGCAATAGAAACAAGGATGACCCCAGCGTTCCTGAAATGGAGAGGGCAATAATGAGAGCAAGGATATACCATGCTGTGATGTCATCCGTTGCGGCGCAGGTAATTGCCATCGCTCCGTAGCGGGTATCGGTGAGATTTTTTTCTTTGATAATACGGGCGAGGACGGGAAAAGCGGTGATACTCATCGCAATACCGATAAAGAGGGCAAAGGGCATGAAAGAGACATTTTGTGGAGCAAATAGCGGATAGAGCCAGTATGACAAGACTACCCCCAAGAAAAAAGGAAAAATGATACTGGCATGACTGATAAATACGGATGCGCTCGATTGTTTTTTAATTTTTTCGAAATCAAGTTCCATGCCAACGACGAACATAAAAAATATCAGACCGAGTTGACTGATGAGACTGAGATTACTCAATGACTCTTTGGGGAATAAAAGAATAGAAAACTCAGGGAAAA
>JAUYSQ010000036.1 GCA_030696285.1 Sulfuricurvum sp.
GTTATATGGCGCATGAGTATCTGGAGGTAATATGAAAGAATATGAAGTCGTGGTGATCGGTGCAGGTCCCGGAGGATATGAAGCAGCCATCGAGCTCGGACGTGCCGGGATTCAAACGCTTCTGATTGATAAAACCAAAGAACACATCGGCGGAACGTGTCTAAATGAGGGGTGTATCCCGACTAAAAATTATTTACAGAGTGCTGAGTATGCTTCCAAAGCCGCCTATTTTAGTGACTGTGGATTGGAGTTGGAGCTCAAGGGGCTCGATATTGGAAAACTTGCAGAAAAAACCGTACACGTAAAAAATGAACTCCGATCGGGCGTCGTATGGATGTTGGAGAGTGCAGGGGTTGAGACATTGTATGGCTCTGCTAGTTTTGTCGATGCCCATACGGTTGACGTTTCCGGTGAGAGGATCGGTTTTGAGAAGTGCATTATTGCTACGGGGGCAAGGGCGCGAGAGGTAAGCGTTCTTCCCATAGACGGCAAGCATATCATCTCTAGCCGTGAGGTATTTGAGCTGGACCATCTCCCGAAATCAGTTGCTATTGTCGGAGGAGGGCCGATCGGATGTGAATTTGCGACGTTCTTCAACGCTTTTGGAGTGGAAGTGACGCTGATCGCACGCGGTTCTCAGTTGCTGTCCGGCGAGGATGAAGATGTGGCAAAGACGTTGTTGAGAGCATTTAGAAAATCCAACATCAATGTTTTGACCTCTGCCTCTATTTTGCACGCCGAAGTAAATGAAAATGGGGTTGAATTACTGATTTCAGGAGAGCGTGAGGAGCGTATCCGATGTGAAGTAGTCCTCTGTGCAATCGGTCGAGATCCATATACCCAAGGGCTTAACCCTGAAAATGCAGGGATAAAACGAAACACCAAGGGATTTATCGAGGTTAATGGCGCATTTCAAACGGCACAAAAACATATTTATGCGGTAGGAGATTGTATCGATACACCGGCATTTGCCCATACGGCTTACGCTGAAGCTCGGATCGCCGCTCATAATATTATAAGCGGAGGATTGGATACAAATACTCATATTAACCCCTCAACCATCTTTTCACATCCGCAAATCGCAAGCTGCGGATTGAGAGAAAAAGAGGCAAAAGAGCAAGGGATCAAGATTGAAGTCAAAAAAGCCTTTTTCAAAGTCAATGCAAAGGCAAAAATTCTCGGGGATGATTCAGGCTTTGCCAAGATCATCATCTGTTCTGACAGCAATGTGATTTTAGGAGCGGCGATTATCGGAGTAGAAGCGACGGAAATCATACATGAAATGGTGGTGGCGGTCGAGAAAAAGCTTACGGCGAAAGAACTGATCGGGATGATCCACGTTCATCCGAGCGTATCTGAAATTGTACGGTATCTATAAGTTTTGAAGGATATATAATGAAAACATTGCTCTCACTTTTCCTCTTCTTTCTTCCTCTTTTGGCGATTACCCCCGATGCGATTATCAAAAACGTTGAGCATAATATCCAAAGTGACAGCGGTTATTCCAAAATCACGATGTCCGTCACGACAGCTCGGGGTGAGAGGACGATGAAAATGGAGAGCTGGAATCGGGGGCATGAAAAGAGTTTTATCAAAGTGCTCTATCCCAGGCAAGACCGTGGGATCACTTTTTTGAAAGTCGAGTCGACGATGTGGCAGTATGTCCCCAAGATCGAGAAGACGATCAAGATTCCAAGCTCCATGATGATGCAAAGCTGGATGGGGAGTGATTTTACGAATGATGATATGGCCAAAGAGAGCTCCATCGTCGATGATTACCATGCACGCATTACATCCGAAGATACGAACAAATACACACTGACCTTGCTCCCAAAAGAGGATGCCGCCGTGGTATGGGGAAAGATCGTACTGGAAGTTGCGAAGGAGCATTTCATACCGCTAAGGGCGATATATTATGATGAGGATGGGGTACAGCAGCGTATTCTCTATTACAGCGATGTAAAGGTATATGGAAGCCGTTATCTCCCGACCGTGATGACGCTGATTCCACAGAATAAAAAGAGCAATAAAACAGTTGTAACAATGGAGGATGTTGATTTTGACGTTAGGATAGAGGATGAGCGCTTTACCAAAAATGCACTGGTCAGGTACAGCCAATGATACTTTTGAAGATGGCAGTACGGGAACTTTTGAGTCATAAAAAACGCTCCATTGTCACCTTGTTGCTCAGTGCCTTTTCGACGGCACTTTTTATCTTTGCCAATGCTCTGAACAACGGCAGTCACAATCAGCTGATCCGCTCCAGTGTTGAGATCTATCCGGGATACATGCAAGTAACCAACCGTGCATTCGAAGACAATCCGAGTTTCGACAATCTGATCTTCGATATAGCGAACGTAAAAAATAGGTTGCAAGGGATAGAAGAGATCAACGCCTCTGCGGTACGTTTCGAAACATATGCCCTCTATTCGACCAACGAACAATCGATAGGAGGGATGTTCACCGCAATCGAGCCTGAAAACGAAGCCGAAGTATCGCGGCTGAAACGCTCTCTGGTGGAGGGGGAGTATTTGACAGAGGATGATACGAATGCTCTCTATTTGGGAGTAGAGCTGGCACAACGGCTCAAAGTAGGCGTTGGGGATACCCTCTCGTTTATCTCCACGGGGGCAGACTATTCGTTTGCTGCGGACAATCTTGTGGTGAAGGGATTGTTTAAAACGAAGCTCTATGAGTTTGATAACGGTTCGGGTTTTGTGAATAAGAAATATTTTGATGAGGTGATGAGCAGTGGAAACATTGCGACCCATATTATCATGAGTCCAACGGATATTTCACAAATCGATACCATAACGCTCAACGTTCAAAAAGCTCTGGGTAAGGAGCTGGAGGTAAAAAATTATAAAACGACCCTTGAAGATCTGATTTTGGCAATGGAGATCGATACAATTTTCGGCTACATCACACTGGGAATCTTTTTCATCGTCATCTTTTTTGTCATCGGGATATTTGCGTTTCTCTCTGTCTATGCCCGTATCCGCCAAATCGGAGTACTGCGTGCCATCGGGACGACCCCTTCCCAAGTGATGGGCATGCTGCTGATCGAAGCACTGATTCTTGGATTTTTGAGCGTCGGACTCGGAGGTGCAGCGGGAGCTTACGCCACTAACCATTATGAAAAACATCCCATCGAAATTGCCTCTTTGGCGGACGTAGATCCTGAGGAATATGCCAAACAGTATAATATGGTCGCCGAGGTGACGTTTCCCGCCGAATACAATCCTCCGAAAATCATGGTCGAGATGCTCATCATGTTGCTACTGAACCTTCTGACGGTCGTTTATCCTATCGTGATCATCAACCGATTTACCCCGACCGAGGCGATACGCTATGTTTAACTCTACGGAAAGGCTTTATCTTAAAATGGCACTGCTTCATATTGTCCGCCGCAAGGGGCGCGCCGCTTTAATCTCCGTAATGATCGCGATATCGCTGATCGGGTTGCTGCTGATGGAGGGGATGTATGAGGGGATGATGGTACAGATTACTCAAAACTCGATCAAGACCGGAAGTGGAACCGTCTCGATCCAAGATAAAGAATTCCGCTCGGACAATAATATCAAGTACTTTATTGCAAAGCCTCAGAAAATCACGGAAATACTGGACGCTCAAGAGGGAATACAGAGTTATGTGATCCGGTTAAGCCAGCGCGGTCTTATCGCTACGGCGGGCTATTCTCAGGGAGTCAACGTGACGGGGATTGACTTGGAGAATGAAGCCTTGCATTCGCAGCTGAAAAATTTTATTATTAAAGGGGAATACCGTTTTGGCAAGCGTCAGCGCGGAGCTCTCATCGGCTACCGTCTGGCAAAAAAGCTCAAGGTTGATATCGGCAAAAAGGTGATCGTCACGATGCAAGATACCCATAATGAGGTGGTCTCCGTCGCCCTCAAAATAGAGGGGATACTCAAAACGAACAATATGGCAATCGACAGTAACGGATTATTGATGGATATCGGCAGGCTGCGCACCCTCACAGGGATCGAAGGTGCCACGGAAATCGCGGTATTGCTCAATGAGCAGGATGACGACACTGCGGTAAAACGCTCTATTATGTCGAAACTTGACGATCCAAAGATAACCGTATACACCTATAAAGAGCTCTATCCCTCTTTGCATGAAGGGGAAGCGATGATGCAAACCTATAGTCGTATCAGCTCCGCCTTTATCTTTATTGTCGCGACATTGGGTATCTTCGGCGTTGTCCTTGTCTCAGTACTGGAGAGGGTGCGGGAGTTTGGAATCATGATGGCAATTGGGACACAGTTTCGCGACATTGCCCGCCTTATCATCTACGAGTCACTGGTTATTACGATGAGCGGCTATATCGCCGGGGCGTTGATCGGAGGGGGAATGCTGTGGTACTTCAAGCAGTACGGTCTGGATCTTTCGGGATTGAGTGATGCCTTCGCGATTTTCGGAATGGATTCGAGCATTCACGCGATCCTCAAGATAGAATATTTTACCAGTGCTTTTTTGAGTGTTTTAGTGGCGACATTGGCGGCGACAGTTATCCCGATCCGTACCCTCAAAAAGCGCAATCCCATCCAATCCATTAGTGAGAATACATGATGAATTTTCTAACCGTACGCAATGTGAAAAAAGTATTTAATGAAGGTTCTGAAAACCAGAGCAATGCGCTGAGTGGTATTGATCTATCTATCGGTAAAGAAGAATTTGTTGTTATCTCCGGCCCCAGCGGGAGCGGCAAGAGTACACTGCTCAATATCATCGGCGGACTCGATACGCCCAGTGAGGGGTCTGTAGAGCTGAAGGGAACCGTGATCACGGCCTTGAGTGAAAATGATTTGGCTTTGTTTCGCAGAGAGAATATCGGATTTGTATTTCAAGCGTACAATCTGATTCCCGTTTTAACAGTGAAAGAAAATATCGAATATGTAATGCGCCTTATGGGGATTGCGCAGAGCGAGTGTGATGCACGTGTGCTGGAGGTGGCACGTGAACTTGATATTGATGCCTATTTGAACAAACTTCCCGACCATCTCAGCGGCGGACAGCAACAGCGTGTCGCAGTAGCGCGTGCAGTAGCAAGCAAGCCCAAACTTATCCTTGCCGATGAACCGACCGCCAATTTGGATACGGCAAACGGTGAGAAGCTGATGGAGCTGATGCGCCGGCTCAACGAAGAGGAAAAAGTGACCATCATCTTCTCCTCTCACGATCCGATGGTAATTTCAAAAGCACGCCGCTCGATTGTTCTACGCGACGGTGAGATCATTGAGGACACTCTACGGTCATGATGAGAGGGGTAGTGGTTGCAGCTCTTTTGACGTTAAGCGTAAGTGCCACGGAATTTGAAACGACATATGAAAACAGCAATTTTACCCTCTCCTCACCGCTGGATGGAACGGGTAAACAGGAACTCTACAATACCAACCGATTTCGACTCACGGAAAATTTCCATGAAGAAAACTGGTTTGCAACGGCGATCGGCGACATAAAAAACATACTGGGATACGATACGATCAACAGCATCTCCTATAAAACAGCGAGTGCGATCCGATCCGATACTCCGTTTTCTACCCAGAGCGGGACGTATGATTACACCGAAGGGGAGACGTTTGTCCAGCTTTATCGTCTTTACGGAGGATATGCTGATGAGAAGCAGCGTATTTCTTTGGGTCTGCAAAAGGTGAGTATGGGGGTAGGGCGCATCTGGAATCCCACCGATTTATTCAATCCGAAAAATCCCCTTGCACTCGAACCGGATGAAGTGTACGGGGTATTTGCTTTAGCCTATTCGTATGCTCCAAGCAGCCTGAGCCAGATTACCGTCGTAGCCGCTCAAAGAGCGGACCATAGTTTCAAATATGCCGGACGGGTGAAAGGGTATCTTGGCTTTGTCGATGCGGCGCTCGATGTCGTCAGTGCAGACGATGTAACGATGATCGGCTATGAGCTCGAAGGCGAACTGTTGAAAAGCGGAATTGAACTGCGTAGCGAGGGGGGATGGTTCGATGACAAGCTGCTCCATAAACAGTTCTTTCAGGGGCTGATCGGTGCCGATTATGCGTTTGAAAACTCTTTGATCCTTATCGGCGAGTGGCTGCACACCTCACGAACCTTTGATCATGAGCTGCAACTGCAAATCCCATCAGGCGCCGCGAGCAATCTAGTCCGTGCGGGAGATTATATCGGTTTTAGTGGAGGGTATCAGTTTGATCCTCTTCTTTATGGAACTCTCTCAAGCATCGTGAGTGCGGATGATGGCAGCTTTTATGCGGGACCCGCTTTGCGCTATTCATTAGATGATGACATGACCATTGGTCTGGGGGCGATGTTTTACGGCGGAAAGAGTGGCAGCGAATTCGGTGCATTGGGCCAAACGTACTATTTCAATTTCAAAGTGACATTTTAAATATATTGAACGTTCCGAGCCAGACTCCTCAACGATATACCCTTCTATCAGTGCCACACCCCTTCGATTTTGGTACCGCAAGAGGGGCAACTGTCTTTGTTAACTAAATGGTTCGTCACATACTGCCCAATATGACCATGCCGATCAATGACTAGCGTACCGCATCCGGGACAATAGGTCGATTCACGAGCCTCATCATCGATATTTCCGACATAGACATATTTTAACCCAACCTCTTTGCCGATATCGTAGGCACGACGAAGTGTTGATGAGGGTGTTCGCGGGACATCCAGCATTTTATACATCGGGTGAAACGCACTGATATGCCATGGCATACCAGGATCAAGATCGGCTTGAAATTGTGCAATCGCACGGATCTCTTCATCCGAATCATTGTATCCCGGGATGAGAAGGGTTGTCGTCTCGATCCATATCCCTTTTTTGTGGGCGTATTCGATCGTATCGAGAACCGGCTTGAGTGCCGCACCGCAGATATCTTTGTAAAACGACTGGCTATATCCTTTAATATCAATATTCATTCCGTCCAAATAAGGGGCTATCGTATCGATCGCTTTATGGGTTTCATAGCCGCTGGTGACGTAGATGTTTTTAAGTCCCGCTTCGTGGGCGAGTTTTGCGGTATCGTAAGTGTATTCGAAAAAAACGACCGGCTCATTGTAGGTGTAAGCGATGCTTTGGCAATTGTATTCCAAAGCCAGTTCGACCGCTTTTTGGGGAGAAAGGGGTTGACCGACAATCTCATGATGGTGTTCTTTCGGATACTGAGAAATATCGGCATTTTGACAAAATTTACATGCAAAATTGCACCCGACCGTCCCAAACGAAAAGACGCTGGACGCGGGTAAAAAATGAAACATAGGCTTTTTCTCTACCGGATCAACATTGACCGCCGCAGCAAGACCGTACGTCAGAAGACGTAACTCTCCATTTTCAACTTTGCGAATACCGCAAATGCCATACTCGCCTTCATTGAGTTTGCAGTGTTGATTGCACGCTTCACATGCAATTCTGCCATCTTCCATCTTTTTAGAAAGCCATGCTAAAGACGACATGATAACTCCTTCTAGAAAAGTCTATTTGTTAAAATGTTCCAACAGCTGATCGTCCGGAATTTTTGTCAAATCAGAATGGAGATTCGTCACCATATTTCTTTTAACAGACGGGTCAAGTAATTCGACGATTTGGTTATTGATCGCTTTGGGTGCGGCAAAATACCAAGGTGCATCGTTATGATGATGAACAGCAGTATTGACCTCTTTGGCTATTTCTTTGATACGGCGACGTTCTTCTTCGAGTTCGATATTATGGTCTTCGCCTGAACCGCTTGCGCCGACTCCTTGAAAATTCCCTTGCTGATCGGAAACTTTTTCTCTAAGATGTTGATGAAAATCAAGACTGTCACTCCCTTCAACCAGTTCCACGGCTTCTCTTCCAAGTGGATCTATTTTAGAAGTAAAGAGTTTAAAACGCTGTAAATCAGCGACAATAATAAGTTTTGTTGACATAGTAACTCCTTATTTTAAGCTGGAAATTTATAATCCAGTCTATATAATAATGACAAAAAATAATGAGTTAAAAATGATGATTACTATTTTTTCTTTATCTTCATGAAATATGCAAAAAAAGGACTTTAAATCTCTTTCAACACTTCTTGGCTATAATCGCTTTAATATTATTTATAGGATATTTCGATGCAAAAAATTGAAGGGAAAGTCTGGAATTTCGGTAAAGATATCGATACCGACCTCATTATTGCCGCCCGTTATCTCAATACCTCTAATCCGCAAGAACTTGCAAAACACGTTATGGAAGATGCTGATCCCACATTTGTGACCAAAATGACTCCGGGAGATATCATCGTAGCCGATGAGAATTTCGGATGCGGTTCATCTCGTGAACACGCTCCTATCGCCCTTAAAGCGGCTGGTGTTGCTGCCATTATCGCTCCGACGTTTGCCCGTATTTTTTATCGCAATGCGTTTAATATGGGATTGCCTATTTTTGAACTTCCGGAGAGCTTGGAGATCAAAGAGGGTGAATCTGTAAGCATTGATATGGATGCCGGGACGATTACAAACGTAACCAACGGAAAAGTCTATAAATTTACCCCTATCCCCCCGTTTATGCAAGAGCTTATTAGCGCGGGCGGTCTTATGAATTTTGCTGCAGCTGAAATTGCAGCCTCTGGAGAAACGAATTAATGAAAAAATATAACATTGCACTTATTAAAGGGGACGGTATCGGTCCTGAGATTATCGATGAAGCAACCAAGGTTCTTGACGCAGTAGCGGCATGTGAAGATATGGAATTTAATTACCAAGAAGTACTAATGGGGGGATGTGCGTATGATGCGACGGGTGATCCGCTTCCACAAGAAACGATTGATGTAGCCCTTGCCAGTGATGCAGTACTTTTCGGTGCAATCGGCGGCGAAAAATGGGATACCCTTCCGCGTGAAAAGCGCCCTGAGAGCGGATTGCTCCGTTTCCGTAAAGAGTTAGGAGTCTTCGCCAACCTTCGTCCTGCTAACGTGTACGATGAACTCGTTAATGCCAGTTCACTAAAGCCTGAGATCGTCAAAGGGGTTGATTTGATGGTCGTGCGTGAACTCATCGGCGGTATTTACTTCGGTGAACCAAAAGGGCGTGATGAGAATAAGGGGTGGAACACTATGGTTTACACTCGTGATGAAATCATTCGCATCGCCCATGTTGCTTTTAAAATTGCCATGGAACGTTCTAAAAAAGTGTGTTCGGTTGATAAAGCAAACGTCTTGGACGTGAGTCAGCTTTGGCGCGAAGTGGTGATTGAAGTCTCCGTAGAGTATCCGGAAGTGCAATTGAGCCACATGTACGTTGATAATGCCGCCATGCAGCTGATTCGTGATCCGAAACAATTTGACGTTATTTTGACGGGTAATATTTTTGGAGATATTTTGAGTGATGAGGCGAGTATGCTCTCAGGCTCTATCGGACTGCTCCCATCAGCTTCTGTGGGTGCGGCTATTGGAGTTTATGAGCCGATCCACGGTTCAGCTCCTGATATCGCAGGTCAAGGAATTGCAAATCCTATCGCAACGATTGCAAGTGCTGCCATGATGCTTCGTTATGCTTTTGGTGAGAATGCCGCAGCGGATCGAATTGATTATGGTATTAAGCAAGCCTTGGCACAAGGGTATCGAACCCGCGACATTGCGGCGTTTGATGCAAAAGAGATTTGTTCTACCAGTGAAATGGGTTCCATTATCGCAAACCTAGCGGCGCAATGCAAACTTTAACTCTCGCAAATATTTATGAGCTTCAAGGTTTAAAAGAAGAAGCCCTTGAAATTTACAAAGAGATTTTAAAAAAAGATCCCTCTAACGGGGATGCAAAAATAGCCATTCGCCGACTCTCGGGGATGCGTAAAAAATTTTTGCGCGTTAACAATGAAATGAAGGCCTTTTTTGTCCAAATGGATGAGAAAGCAGAGTTTATACAGTTTGAAAGGTGGTTGATGAAGGCATGGAATTAAAAGATGTTATTTTATCGACGTTAGCGGAGCTCGAAGAGTGTGTCAACCAGAACAATAGTACCCTCGTACAAGAGTCTGTAGTAGTAAACAGGCTATCAGTTGTAGGAGAAGTATGTGAATCCGATATACTTCACTCTACCGTATTTTCTACTGATATAACCCCCGTGGCAACTGTAAATGTACGTGAGGATGAAGTGCGACTTCTTGAGGGTATTCGTGAACGTCTTTTGGTCTTATTTGAAGGATTTCAATCCCCCAATAACGTTCAAATCGAAGCAAAAGTGGATTTGACACTTAATTTTTTAGAATATTTGCTTGCCACTATCGATAATCGTCTTGAGTCGTTTAAAGAAAAATAATTATAAGGTTTTTGCACAGATGACAGAACAATATCGTATTTTGATCCAATGCAACGATGAAAAAGGGTTGGTTTACAAAGTATCCAGTATCTTTTATCACCGAAATTTGAATATTCTCTCGAACAATGAGTTTGTGGATAGAACCCATAATAAATTTTTTATGCGAAGCGTTGTAAGCGGTGAAGCCGATATGGATGCCCTTAGAAATGAACTTTTAGCCGTTCTTCCGATTGATGCGCATTTGGAAGTTATCGCACCGCGTAAAAAACGGATCGTATTGATGGCAACCAAAGAGTCTCATGCCCTCGGGGATATTTTGATACGCTATGAAGCGGGTGAACTCGATGCCGTTATTTTGGCTGTTGTCTCCAATTACAATACGCTTGAATCATTGGTTTCCAAGTTTGATATCCCTTTTTATACGGTCTCTCACGAAGGATTGGAGAGAGATGCCCATGAACAAAATGTTTTAGCGTGCTTGAGTGCTTTGGGTGATATTGATTATATCGTATTGGCCAAATACATGCGTATCTTGACTCCACGCTTTGTGGAAGCGTATGAAGATAAAATTATCAACATTCATCACTCCTTTCTTCCTGCATTTATCGGTGCAAATCCTTATAAACAAGCGTATGAACGCGGCGTTAAAATTATTGGAGCAACAGCCCATTTTGTTAATAACCATCTTGATGAGGGGCCGATTATTGCGCAGGATGTTATCCACGTCGATCATGCATACGGCTGGGAAGATATGCAGCGCTCTGGACGAGACGGTGAAAAAATCGTCCTTTCAAAAGCATTAAAATTGGCACTGGAAGATCGTGTTTTTGTCCATACTAATCGAACGGTAATTTTTTAACCGATGTTTAATATTGTCCTTGTTACTCCTCAAATTCCTAACAATACGGGTGCCATAGGGCGCTTGTGCGTGAATACGGGCGCTACGCTTCATTTGATACAACCGTTAGGCTTTGATATCGATGAAAAAGCGGTTCGACGCTCAGGATTGGATTATTGGCATAAAATTGATTTGAAAGTTTGGGAAAGTATCGATGATTTTTTCTGCTCTAATCCTTTGAGTGACCGTTTTTTCTTTGCAACGACCAAAACCGATCAGCCTTATTTTAATCACTCCTTTCAACCCGGCGATTTTTTATTTTTTGGAAGTGAAACAAGCGGAATCCCCTCTGAAATCCTTCAAAAATATCCCAAACACTGTATGACTATCCCCATGACCAAAGAGGGACGCAGTCTAAATCTTGCTATCAGTACGGGTATCATTTTGTATGAGGCAATCAAACAAAATTTTGCTGCTTATCAAGAAGGAATGTAATGTTATTTCAAATTTTCGATACGTTTGTTATTATTTTGTTTGTTCTGTTTATCGTCTATATCTTCCGAGGATACCACTTATCCAAACGCCAAGAAGAACACGAGGGTGACATTGGGGACGGTGATTAAAATAATCTGCTTGCCCACTCTCCCATTTTTACCTCAAAACGATTCATAAATCCATTTGCTTTCGTGATAACTTTTGCCATTGAATGCTCCTTAGTGGATATTAAAGTGACAAATAGTAATTTATTTTTACATTTAAGCTAAAAAATATTGCAATTTGACATATTATTGCTAAAAATAGGGCATAATACTTCCAGTAGCTTGAGAAAAAGGATATTTTTATCATGAAAAGTTTTTTTGATATTGTGGAAACGATTAAAGATGTAGTGTCGGGAGAGTTCCCAGATAAAAAGGTATTTGATAAAGACGTTGCAGAACTGCTTGATATTTCACAGATGAATTTTGCAACGATGAAAAAGCGCAATAAAATCCCTTTCAATGAATTGCTAGACTTTTGTGCTAAGCGCTCTATTGCAATCAATTGGCTTTTGTACAATCAGTCTCCGGAGAGTTTGATAGAACCTACCAACCGTTTTTATATGGTACGCTATTTTCCGTCGGTGAGCGCTTCAGCGGGTGGCGGTGCAGAGAATGAAGAGCTTGAATATGAACCATTGATGTTGGAAGAAAACTTTGTTATCTCTTTGGGCGGGGAAAAAGAGCTGCGTCATATTGAGGCGATCAATGTATCGGGTGACTCGATGGAGCCATCCTTTGCGTATAACGATATTGTCTTTATCAATCGTTCCAAAGTGGATGTTGATCGTGGCGGTATTTTTACGATACGAACGGAACACGGACTTTTCATCAAGCGGATTCAAGTGCGAATTGATGGGAAACTTGATATTATTTCGGATAATAAAGACTATCCTATTTCCATCGCCATGCGCAATGAAGTAGAGATCGTCGGGCGTGTAGTGGGGCGTTTTGGTGCAGTGGAATAGTGCAGGAGAGAGTATATTTTGAGGAATTTTTTTGTGATGCTTATTAGAGTTTTAACGACTGGATTGGTTATCGTTTTAGGGGGATGCAGTGTTGCACAACCACCTGTATTAACGCAAATACCTCTTGCCGCACCCTTGCCTCCAGTGTGCAAAGATGATAATGCAACTCTTATTTCAGACGAATTACTTTTGGCGCAGGAGAGTGAGTCTGATCTTGGGCAGACGATCAAAAAGGTTAATGATCTCGTCCACTTTCCGCAAAATATTTCCCTTTATGTAGAGCGAAATGGTGTTAATCAAGAAAATATTTATGAAATTCAAAAACAGTTTGATGGCCATTATTATCGACCGTGGGCGTATACTGTTGCTCCCATTTGTGCCAAAGAGGCTGCCTGGCCTATCAGTGCGTTTAAGGGCGGATATGGCAGTAATCTTAAACCTTATAATCCCTTGTGGTTCACTGAGATGGAGGTGCAAAGTAATTTTCAAGCTTTTTCGACCATCAATCAGCCCGCACTAACGACTAAATGGATGAATATTCGGGTATTTCCAACCTCTAAACCGCTCTATAAAAATCCTGCTGCACCGGGTGATGGATATCCGTTTGATTTGTTTCAAAATAGCAGTGTTGCATTCAATGAACCGTTATTTGTCTCTCACACGTCGTTGGATGGTGCATGGACGTATGTTTTTACCAATAATGCATCAGGGTGGGTTGAGACAAACGGTATTCAAATTCTTACTCCTGACCAGATCCAAACCCTAAAAGGGAAAGAAAAACTTTTTATCACTGAAGATGGAACCCCATTGCGTGATAGTGACAATCGTTTTGTTGTGTACTCACGCATAGGGATGGTTCTTCCTTATTTGAGTGAAAATAATGAAAGTTACAAAGCTCTTCATGTTGATAATAGCGGAAAAATCAAAGAACTTCTGATTCCAAAAAACTCAGCCCATCTAGGTATTCGTCTACTCAACAAAGAGGACTTGAGCAAGCTCGGAACCCATTTATTACGCAATACATACGGATGGGGCGGAATGTTTGAAGAGCGTGACTGCTCTTCTATGATTCGTGATTATTTTACCCCTTTTGGGATTTGGCTGCCTCGTAACTCTGCACAACAGGCTAAAAAAGGGGAGGTTATCTCTTTTCAAGATTTAAACAATACGCAAAAAATTGCTTTGATCAAAGAGAAAGGGGTTCCTTTCGAGACGATTTTATACAAAAAAGGGCATGTTCTTTTGTATGCAGGTACGTATGAGGATACCGTTATGGTGATGCATAATATCTGGGGGATACGTACCAAAGATAAAGATGGGTTAAAAGGGAGGGTGATCGTAGGACGCGCTGTTATCAGTACTCTGGAACTTGGTGCCGATGTTGAAAACTTTGATCCCGACAATATGCTCTTGAGTACATTACTAAGTATGAATATTTTTACAAAAGCACCGACTCCCATCGCTCAAAAAAAGCAGAAAGGGAAACTTTCTAAGCTTTAATGTCTAAGAGCGAGCCGAGCATCTCATTTTGTGTTTGGATGGCTTTCACATTGACTTCTGTTATTTTTTCAATGGCCATTTGATCGGTTATCTCTTTGGTAAGATCGGTTTGCGATTGCTTGGAACTGGTATCGATTGCCATGGTTGTATTGGCTTTTGTTCCGCCATTTTGTGTTTCACTGATGGTTGTCGTACGGGGAATATATCCATCACTGTTTACGTTTGCTACATTAGCGGCATTGTTATTCATGTACGTCTGATTGGATAGGATTGAAGAGACATTCGAACTTATCATCTCACGCTCCTTGATTTAGTATAAAAGAAGTATAAGGTTAGCCACCTTAAGAGATGGCTGGAATTGAAAATTAATGCAAATCTGCGTTAAGTTTTACTTCACGGGTAGAACGTCTGGCGATCAGAGCCCCATTTTGAGAATCTTGACGGAAATGGAGTCCATTGAGTCCTGAAAGTTCTGAACCTTTGAAGATATTCGCTTCCTTAATTGTTGTACTTGGATTGGCCGTACGGATGTGAGCGAGCTGATCGGGAGTAATTTGGACTTTAGTTCCTGCCAAAATAGCGATACCTGCATCAATAATACATCCATCACCCAATGGAATGCCACACACGCTGTTCGCACCCAGTAATGAGTTCTTACCGATAGAGATAGGGTTGCCATCGGTTCCACTCAAAACACCGAGGATAGAGGCTCCTCCACCCACATCGGTACCGTCACCTACGATAGCGGAGCTTGAAATACGCCCCTCTACCATACTCACGCCCGTTGTTCCTGCGTTAAAGTTCACATAGCTGGCACCCGGCATAATCGTCGTCCCTGCATGAAGCTGTGCTCCAAAACGGACTTTTGAATCATCCAAAACGCGCGTATTATTAGCAGGGATGATGTGCTGAAGATAGCGTGGAAATTTATCCACAAAATCAATTTTTGGGTATTCGTTAGCGAATTTAAGTTCGATCTCATTTTCACGAAGCCATTCCAGTTCGATCGGCTGACCATCTGACCAAGCGACATTGTGCAATGCTCCAAAGGCACCGTTTAGGTTGAGTGAGCGCAGCGGTGCTTTGGAAGTTGAGAGAGCATACAGTTTGAGATAGGTCCCCTCAACACTTTTACAGGCAACATCGTTAAAAAGGATCACGAGACGAAATTCACCTTCACGCATTCCATTCTCTTTGATTTGATTGTAGAGGGCTGAAATGACTTGGATGTTTTTATGGGCATCGCCATAAGCTTCATCGGCATAAGGGGTAAATGCGTTCAAGCACCCCTCTAAAAATTTAACCGTTACGGGAATAATCACTTCATCAGCGGTGAAATCAATCGCAAAACCTTGCTCTTGTGCACTTTGTATAAAAATAGCTGCACTGCCGAAGTTTTCATTCCAGTTGATATGGGGGTAGGTAGCTTGAAGGATTTTGTCACTATTTTGTTGACCAAAATCAACACGGCAAATTCCAAAAGCGAGAGGGATTTTATATCCTTGAGTATTTTGTATTTCGGTTATACACTCTTTGAAAGCGGTTTCGGTTTCAATTATTTTCATAAAGACTCTCTTGTGATAAAATTAATATCGAATTTTAGCATAACTCTCCCTGTCTGGGTTGAAGAGGACGTGTTATACTACGAATATTTTTTTTATGGATTTATGTAATGAACCAATGGATCGAACTTTTAAAAGCCAATAATTATTTGGGAATCAAACAGTATATTAAAAACGGCGGCAATCCCAATGATGTCGAAGAAAACGGTGAATCGGTTATCTGTTTCGCCCTTCGTTATCATTGTGATCCGGAGGTACTTGATCTGTTAATAGAGCAGGGGGCAGATTTACACCATACGGATAATGAGGGGGTAAGTGTGTTTGATGTCGCAGTCACCTATAACAATCTTCCCCTGATTGAGAAACTGATGACAGATGGATTTGATGTCAATGCTCCCACGCGTCGAAGCGGCTTTACCCCGTTAATGGGGGCTGTGTGTTACGGTCGCGTTGAGATAATTCAGAAATTACTCGATATGGGAGTTGATGTGAGTGCGCGTGACGGGCATGGACTCAGTGCTATCGATTTTGCCCGTAAAATGCGCAAACAAACAATATTAGCCTTGCTTCAAGGGGAAAAAGATGGAACAGTTTAAAACCGCTAAAAGGCTTATTCAGGCTCAATTTTTAGGGTAAAATGAGGCTTTGTTGCACGAGTGGCAGGCGGTTTATGAAAAAAATATCGCCGATAAAAATAATAGGCAACCATCATCCCTGCCAGTGTAATCATTAATAAACTGATCATCATCTCCTCCAAGCATCTATCTAAGAGTATATCGACATTCTATTAATAATGTTAAATTATATGTTTAGAGTATCACAAACGGGATCGATCTTGTGGTTAAATCACGAGTAAAGCATTCAAAATTCTTCTCACACAACTCTTCATCCGTAGAAGCGATGGAAATTTCCACCGTTGGAGTTCCTTTGTTGATCATAGGAAGAGAAGAAAAATCAACATCAGGGCTAAGTTGCTCCATCACTTCAATGAGGGTATTCTCACTGGTTTGAGCAATTAGGGTTTTTCGATAGGTTGCGGATCCCCTTGGATAAAAACGCTCCAATGCTTTCTCCACCATCGGATGAGACATTTCTGGGAATCCAGGCATAAAAAAGTAACGATTTTCGAGACTAAAGCCTGACATATTGTTGATTACATTATGAAGAAGCTCTGCATTTTTAGGCAAATTCGCCATATTGATACGATAGGGATAGGCCTCTTGACCGAAACGCTCGATAATATCGCTGTAAAACTGTTTATGAGAGACAAGAACGCCATCACTGAATACGTCAGCGGCAATCGCGCGAGTGAGATCATCAGGGGTAGAACCGATTCCTCCGAAGCTAAACAGAACACCATCGGGATCATTTTTGATAAGGGTAAAAATAGAGCGTATAAGTTCACCATCATCTTTGATTATAAACGTAGAAAATAAACTATGTCCACGACGGATGAGTGCATCACGAATAAAAGTGAAATGTTTGTCTTCACGACGACCGTTAAGAATTTCAGAACCGATAATAACGGCATAAAAGTGAGGTGTTTTCATTGGGAAATTATAATACTTTTTAGCATTAAAATGGCATTATGATACACTTTTAGTAAATTGTAACAAGGGGCGCATATGGAAGAGAGATACGATTTGGCGATAATCGGTGCAGGACCCGCCGGAATAGCAACCGCCATTGAGGCGTATGCGTTGGGAATGTCCAATATTCTCATATTAGAGAAAGACGAAAATCATAATGCAACCATTCGCAAGTTTTACAAAGACAATAAGCGGGTGGATAAAGATTGGAAAGGTCAAAAAGTTGAGCTGGACGGAACGATCTATTTTATGGACGGAACCAAAGAGAGTACTCTCGATTTTTTTGATCAGCTTCTTGATCACGAATCTTTGGAGCTTCGTACCCATACCGAAGTACAAAAGATTGTAAAAAAAGAAGAGGGGTTTGAGATTTTTATTGCCGGTGGGAGTATTTTTGCTACACATGTTGTCGTCACTATCGGACGGATGGGAAAACCCAACAAACCTGACTATAAAATTCCCCCTTCAATTAAAAGTCAAATCCATTTTACCCTTGACGGATGCGGTGCAGGTGAAAAGATTATGGTTGTCGGCGGCGGTGATTCGGCGATCGAATATGCCGTTGATTTATGCGATAAAAACGAGGTCAGTATCTGTTATCGCCGAGGAACATTTCGACGGGCTAATCCGACCAATCAGGGCGATATTGAAAAAGCGGTTGAAAGTGGATGTATTCGTCCTTTGCTCAATACGGAGATTACAGAACTTGAGAGTGAGAACGGCAAAGTTAAGGTGAATTTTACCGACGGTTCATCGGAACTGTTTGATCGGCTCGTGTATGCGATCGGAGGGACAACGCCAAGCGGTTTTTTATCCGGCAGCGGTATTCGCGAAGAGGACGGTAAGCCGGTTCATGATGAGAATTATCAGACCAATGTAAACGGTCTTTTTGTAGCAGGTGATATTACCCAAGAATCAGGCGGTTCAATTGCACTTGGGCTGAATCATGGCTATGCGATTGCGCAGTATATTAAGGCTTTGGGGTGAGATATCGTCATACCGAACTTCACGTGCCCCTTGTGGGTAGATTCGGTATCCATTGGTTATTTTTGGATTCCGTGTTGTGGCACGGAATGACAGTGCAGGGTTAGGTTGTTTATTTGAGACTGGAGAGAATCTCTTTTTCAACACTATCGATTTTTTGTGTGCCGTCAATACGAATATATTTGACTGTTTCATCAGACGCAGCTAACGTACTGTAATAATTGACTAAAGGCTGAGTTTGCTCATGATAGTCTCTGAGTCGGTGAAGGACAATCTCTTCTTTTTCATCAGCTCGTTGAACAAGATCTTCAACTGTTTCATCATCTTTTCCGTCGATTTTTGAAGGATTGTAAAGGATGTGATAGGT
>JAUYSQ010000042.1 GCA_030696285.1 Sulfuricurvum sp.
GTCTGCTCCCCTTTTTGGATCACGTATCCTCCCCATAACGCTTTGTTGGTGTCAAAAGGGGTTCGCTTGCTCCAGTGTTTACTCGGGGTAAAAGTAATCAAAAGCTCTCCGATCATCACCGACTTCCACCACTCCAGCTCAAAACATTTCTCACGGGAAATATGCCCCTTTAAATAACGCCAAAATCCTGCCGGTGCGACGATAATGGACTCAGGATTGTTTTTGAGCAGTGCCAAAACCGAGGGTTTGTCAAAATGGTCATAATGGGCATGGGTGATGAGGATTACATCGGCGCGTAGTTGCTCTATGGGTATCGGCAGAGATGTATGGCGGCGATACATCGGGATATTCTCCAGTACCGGATCGATCGCGACCGTTGTATTTCCCAGAGAGAGCCAGAGAGTTGCATGCCCTATCCACAGTGCATAGTCCCCTTCCGGGAGTGCGTCATGATACTCAATCGCCATCGGGCTATAGGGAGCAGGAGGCAGAGAGAAACGTTTGGAAATCTGCCATTTGAGAATAGTCAAGAATGAGAGTTTCGATGACGTATAGCGATGAGCCATTTTTGACCTTTTTAGAGCGATGAAGAATTGTACCTTTAGAGGATTAAAAGCGAGATGGGAATACTATTCGTCCCAGTAAATTTTAGGGAAAACTTTGGAACAATTTGTCTTTATCATCGCACTGCTGTTGATCGGTATCGTCCTCCAAAAGATGGATGCACCTGTTGATTTTTCCAAAAGCCTCAATTTTTTTGTTATTTACGTTTCTCTCCCCGCGACGGTTTTGATCCAAGTCCCTAAAATTCATCTCGATTTCTCCGCGCTTGGGGTGATACTGATACCGTGGATATTGGTTCCGATCGTCGCCGCTATTGTGATTGCAATGACGCGCAATCATCCTCCGCACGTTCGAGCAGCGCTTCTTCTCGTTATGCCATTGGGGAATACGTCGTTTGTGGGGATACCGATTGTCCACACCCTTTTGGGTGAAGAAGCGATACCGTATGTTCTGATGTACGATCAGTTTGGGACGTTTTTAATCCTTTCGCTGTATGGAGCCGCAGTGATTGCCCGATATGAGACGGGAGGATTTCATAAACGGCTGATTCTCAAAAAGCTTCTCTTTTTCCCGCCGTTTATTTTTCTTATTTTTGCCCTTATTTTTGGAGAAATGCCTTCGTCTGCACAGCCGTATCTGCAACTGCTCTCTTCGACGCTGGTTCCTTTGGCATTGGTATCGGTGGGGTATTCGCTACGTTTTGGGGGAGAGATCGATTATCCGCTGTTCACCAAAGCTTTGGCGCTTAAGCTGATTGCAATGCCGCTGATTGCGTTTGGAATCTTGTTTGCGATGGGAGTAGAACCGCTCGCGCTGAAGACGGCGGTCTTGGAATCGGGGATGCCCTCGATGATTACTGCCGGAGCATTGGCAATCGCTGCAGGATTTGCTCCGGCGCTGAGTGCGGCATTGGTCGGTTATGGGATTATTATCTCGTTGATAACGTTGCCGTTGATTTCGTATTTTATTGAGAAGTTTGTTTAGCTTCCCTTTTGATGCCTTCTCTTAGCTACACGAAGCAATTCATTTTACGACGAATACATGGGTTCAATTTAGAAGCATTTCGATAAAATTCGTTGCTAAAAGAACAAGAAATATCCCATATATACAACAGGATTAAATATCAAAATCGTACTGTTTCTAGTGTTGTTTTTATTGTCCCTTCAAGCGGAACCCATTTCTAGACAAATGCTTTCTCCCCAACATACCCTCGAAGAACTTTCTCATCTCAAACGATATGCCATTGTTATCGGAACCGGCCCTAAAGAGGTACACACGTTTATCGATCCCTATTGCTCGGTTTCTCAAAAATATTTAGAATATCTCTATGAACACAACGGTGCTATGCTCAAAAAATATACCGTTTATCTCTATCTTTATGAGCTAAAGCGAAAAAATTCATCGGAAGTTATCAATGCGATTTTAAACAGCCCCTATCGAGAATCTCTATTAAAACAAGTCATGTTGGATCATGAGGAAGTTTCTGGGGACAGCGACATTGGGAACGAGAAGATCATCGAAGCGATCAAGGTGAGCGCTGAAAAAATCGGTGTTTTTAAACGCCCTTATATACTTATCAACGGAAAGGTTTTGTGATGCGATATAATAAATTACCCTATAGCGCTTATTTGAGATTCTTGTTACGCTATAGAGTGGTAATTTTGGTCTTTCTAATGACCCTCGTAGCAGCGGCAACGTTTTTGGTTAAGCAAGAAGTTTCGAGTCAGGATGGTCAGTTGTGGATTGATGGTTCAACGGCCAATAGTGAGCTGCTGAATAAACACTATAAAAGTTATTATATTCATAAAGTCGATGTTGATCTCTCCAATAAAAAATGGAACCCTCAGACGGTTCGTGAATTGCGAGCATTTGAACATGCGCTTAAATCCATCCCCCAAGTTCGAGAAATCCGCTCTTTGTTTTCGTATAAATATGTACAAAATTCCAAAATTAATGAAGAACAGCAAATGGTTGAAGTGTTGTCACTCGAAGATGCATCGGATGATGATACCTATCTCTTTTTAAAAGAGAATAGACAAGGGTATAAAAAATATTTCGATAAAAATCATGTGATTTTTTATATAGTCAGCAATGGGCCCAGTGAGCTAAAAGCGATAAACACCCCTTTATCGTATAGCGTCAGCAATGATTTCATCAACAAAAATTTTAATCAAGTTATCATTTTCGGGATTGTGATGGGGGTGTTGAGTCTCCTTTACTTTATCATCTTTCGATCACTTCTTCCGATTTTGTTGGGAGGGCTCTTCATCTATTCTGATGGAATGTTAACCATCGCCGCGTATCAGCTCTTTTCCGCTGTTAGTATTATGCATATCTCCATCGCATTGATTGCGATGACGATCTCGGTGATGAGTTTTACCTATATTTACTACAAATGGCATGTTTTACAGCGCAAATTTGATGCGCAATTTGTCCTTTATCGAGTAATTTCAAAAACGATCGTCCCTATTTTCTGGACTTCGGTGATTAGCGTGGTCGGGATCGGGATATTGATATTTGTGGATTCGCATATACTCTACTCTATCGGTATGAACGTATTGCTTTCGAGTATCATCGGATTTATTCTCACTTTTACGATGTTACCGATCCTGTTGTCATTCTTTACCCTCAAAAACCCTAAAATTTTTAGTCAAAGATCGGCAAGCTCTTTTGCCTCGATGGAGACGCGCTACAATAAAAAAGGACTTTATTTTTTATTGCTTATTTCATCAGGCGTAATGCTGTATTCCCTTTATGGTCATTTTATGAAACCGCTAAGCATGGAGTCCCATGTCAGTACGTATCAAATTCAGGCAATGCTCGCGAAAAAAGGGTCTGACTATGAGCAAATTATCCAACTTCAGCGGATTGAACAGCAGCTGATGGCCAAGTTTGATACGGTGAATCAAGTCAGTTCCGCCTATTCGATGATCCGTTCTATTCACGAGCAAGAAAATCCAAAAGAGCCTTTTGTCCTCAAGAGGGAAGACGTCGATAGTTATCTTTTTATGATTGATATGTACGGTTTGGAAGAGACATTGATGGAAAAAGGGAGACTGAAGCTTCTTGTAGATTTGAAGGAGGGGAGTGATAAAACAGATGTTTTGGAATTTTTACGGGATAAAGATCTTATTTTTCAAGACAGTGCGAGCTTGCTTAATCTGGCAAAGATTGAGAGTTTGACGTTATTGTGGAGTGTTGTTTTCTTTGTTTTGCTTTTAATTGTAGCCGTAACATACTATATTACACGATTAGTGCCGATTGCCTTTATCGCGTTAATTGTTAATGTTATCCCTCTCATTTGGTTCTATGCTGCAATTCACTTTTTTGATATTCCGATCTCAAGCGAAGTGTTGGTGGCTATGATCATTACCTTGTCTCTTTCAAGCGACGCAACCCTCCATTTTATCAATTACTACCATATGAACCGGAGCAAACCTCGAAGTGCACAAAAAGCATTTGAGGCCTCGTTTATCTATATCGGAACCCCTATGGGAATGGGAAACTTTATTTTGGCAGTAACGTTTGCCTCTATGATCTTTGTCCCTGTTCAGATGGTTTCCAACATAGGTCTTTACAGTTCAATATTGATTCTACTTTCACTCATTACCGATATTTTTGTATTACCGGTACTCTTTTTAAATACGATCAAAACCAACCATAAATTGAAAGAGTATAAATATACCCATTAAAAATACAGGCTAGTGATTACTGGGCTTTTTTTGTTTCGCAATAAAATATGACGTAAGAAGTGATTATTGAATGGGCGTAGTTTAAGACATCAGTGTTTGAGGAGTTTTATAAAATGTGATGGCGGGCCACCAAGGATTTGAACCTTGGGAGGTTTAACCCTCGCCGGTTTTCAAGACCGGTGCAATCGACCACTCTGCCAGTGACCCGCATAAAAATGAGACTATCTTACAATTTGGAGGTGGTACCCAGATTCGAACTGGGGGTCAAGGTTTTGCAAACCAGCGCCTTACCGCTTGGCCATACCACCATCCATTGTGGTGCCCGGAGCCGGACTTGAACCGGCACAGTGTTACCACCGAGGGATTTTAAGTCCCTTGCGTCTACCGATTTCGCCATCCGGGCAACGATAACAAAAAATACCTCAGTTAAAACATCTCTTCTGGATATTTCAACTGAGGTATATGGAGCGGGAAACGAGGTTCGAACTCGCGACCCCGACCTTGGCAAGGTCGTGCTCTACCACTGAGCTATTCCCGCATCTTTTTTTGTGGAATGGAAGTATAGCGAAAAATTTATGGCGTGTAAAGAGGTTTTAGAGAATTTTGGCGTATAATAATAAAAAGATTAAAATATTGCTTGCTTGTGGATTCCGTGTCGTGGCACGGAATGACGAATACTGTAAAATATTTTGATGATATAAATAAGGATAATTATGCGCAGTGATACGATTAAAAAGGGATTTGATAGAACTCCCCACCGAAGTTTGCTACGGGCAACAGGGTTAAAAGATGAGGATTTCAACAAACCGTTTATTGGGGTAGCCAATTCTCATATCGATATTATTCCGGGGCACTTTTTTCTCCAAGAGTACGGCCGTATCGTAAAAGAGGCGATACG
>JAUYSQ010000066.1 GCA_030696285.1 Sulfuricurvum sp.
GAAGTAGATCCGATCGGGGCGAAAAGTGAGTAATGCCCATAATACTTTGACATAGAGTTCAGCGACAAAATAGAACTTTTTGAGATTGACTTTACCGATATCACCGATCGTATCCGAGGATCGTATGGGGATATAGCGGCAGTTGAAGGCGTTATTGATCGCTTCAGAATGACGGATAAACTCACCCACTTTGGCTGCACCGTGTGCCGGTGGTGGAACGTGGAGGATGCAGAGGAGTTTTGATTTAGATTCCAAAAGTATACTCACAAGCATTTAAAATACCATTGGCAGCATTCTCAAAGGTATATTGATCTACTGACTTTCGTGCATTTTCAGATAATATTTGCCATTTTGCAGAATCTTGTAAGATCTCAACACTGTATTTAGCCCAGACGTCACTTTCTGCTTCCAATACGTATCCATTGAAGCTATTTTGAACCAAATCATCAGCTACACCTGCATGAGGGGTTACGATGACGGGAGTGCCGCTAGCGAGCGCTTCATTGGCAACAACACCCCATGGATCGAGCCGAGTCGTAAATAAAAAGAGTTTGGCCTGGGAGTAATACAGTGGCAACATTTTTTGTTCTACAAATCCGGCATATTCATAATCAATGTTATCATTTTTGAGTCTCTCTAACAGGTCTTTTTTTAGAGGTCCATCGCCCAATATGAGTACTTTGATCCCCTTAATCTGATCCGATACCTTTTTCGCAATATCTGCAAATAAGAAGGGGAGTTTACGTTCGGTTAATTGACCTGAGAACATTAGATCATACGGCCGGTCATCAAACTTCAGAGTATTTTGAAAGTGTTCATTATTGATACAGAGGTGGCTTTGAAAAATACTTTCTTTTGGAATATTGTAGTTACGAAAAAGTTTCAGACTGCTTGTGCTGGCACCTATAAATGCGTGAGATGTTGCATAGACTAATTTCCGGATGATTTTATGGAGAGGTGAAAGATGTTTTTCAGACTCGAGTGTTCCATCGGTCATCGGGATATGCTTTTTAGCAAATAGTTTTGCATACATCCATGCATATAGGTGGGTTGGATTAAATCCGGTTGTAATGATGACATCAGGATTAAATTTTTTTAAGTGTTTCCAGATATCGGGGTTGTTATGAACGTAGTTAAAGCCATCCGACTTTTCTGTGATGTTCTCGTTCAAAAACAGATGTTTAAAGTTCAGTTTTCCAATATTCCATGAACGGTTTGGTTCGGTTCGGGCTGCGAATATGACTAAAAAATTGTCTCCGAGCTTTTTAGCTATTTTTTCAAATATTGGTAATCGATATGGTGCTGGAATATTGGTGACAATTACGATTTTCATTGGTATAGCCCTTAAATCTTGGTCATTTTGAATAAATTTTTTACTGTATGATATGTTTTTTTCGTCAGCGCGTAGAGAAATCGTGATGGTTTAAAATGACGCCAATAGATCACTATCGCCTCATCTAATGCTATAGCAGATGATCCGGCTCCACCTGCACGCATATTGACAGATATTATGTCCGCTTTTTGGATATGGTTGCTGTCGAGTTTTAGCAACAGATCAATATCGGAAGCAAGTTTGTAATGTAGATCAAACTGGAGCTGTTTGTAAATTTCTGAATTGATAAAGAGTCCTGGATGCGGAATAGTGTCTTGTTTAGGTGCTGTATAACTTAATACTTTGACTTCATTTTCCATGATGTAGTTGATGGAGGTAGTGAGGATAGGTTGGACTTTTATTTTTACGATTTTATCAATGACTTGACTATCGATGTAATAATCATCGGCATTTAACAAATGTATGATCTCTCCCGATGCGATTTTTATCCCTTTATTGATAGCATCGTAGATTCCTTGATCGGGTTCACTAATCCAATAATGGATTTTGTCTTCGTATTTTTTTATAATGTCGAGAGTGGTGTCGGTGCTACCCCCATCGATGATAATATACTCTATATTCTCATACGTTTGGTTTATGACGCTTGTAATAGTTTCTTCAAGGGTTTTTGCACCGTTGTACACGACAGTAATGATTGAGATAAGAGGTTTTTGCATCGTTTCGGAAGCGTAATTTTTCGGAGTTATTTTTCGTTCTTGGTACGCGGCACGCTTTTGGAGTACAGTATTTCGGATGAATGATGGAAGCATGGCGAGGGTAAACAAAACATAGCTTTTGTAGTCGCGCCAGTTATAGCTTAGGACCTTTTTCATCTCTTGGATACTTTCTAAACGCTCACCCCGTTTCATAAACTCATTGAGGCGCATTCTGTGCCATAGGCCTATATAGCTTCTTAAATCAAGGGAATCAAGCCTACAGTGATTCATAAGAGCATTAAGCCCATCGCCGACGTTGTCAGATACATCCGGTTTTTTCCCTGGAGTCGAGAGTGTACTAAAAGTATGAAAATGGTAAATAGCAGTGATGGTATTACTATAAGCAATTTTATATTTACAGGCTAAACGTGCCCATGTCAGTAAATCTTCTCCAAGTGTAATTCCGACTGGAAACCCACCTATATCTTCAAGAGCTTTTTTTCTTACTGAGATTGTAATAGAGGAAATAGGCGGTGCTGTCCTAGTGGCAGAGTAAAAATAGTTTTCAATAATCCCTCGCTTTTGATTTGGCAATACGACATCAATATTTACGGGGATACGTTCTTGGTTCTGAGTATCGACAATTTTATAATTAGTCACAAAGACATCGCATTCTGGGAAATCATTAGAAAGTTGGCTAATTTCTTCTAGATGGCTTGGAAGCCATTCATCATCCGCATCTAAGAATGCAATTAGATCATAGCGAGCTTCGGCTATTCCACGATTCCGTGCGGCAGATACACCGGCATTTTTTTGTTGGACGATACGGATACGAGGGTCATCGAATGAACGAACGATAGAGAGGCTGTTATCGGTTGATCCATCATCCACGATCACGATTTCATAATCTCGATATATTTGGGAGAGTATAGAATGGATGGTTCGTTCCACATACTGTTCTTTATTATAGAGGGGAATAACGATACTAAACACCAATCGATCCTTTTTCTTTTTCGAGTCTCTTGTATGCCAACGCTATGCCTATAAAAATAAACGGGTAGGAATGTACGGCGAGAGAATAATTGACAACATTGTCTGTCATCATTGTGGTCAATACCGCAATATACGATAATACCGCCAATGAAAGGGTAATCTTAAGGGTATCGAGCCCTCTACGATGGAGAGGCTTCCAAGCAGTGATGAAAATTCCGATGGGGAAGAGGGCATAGAGGATGAGTCCCGGTATCCCGGTATCGGAGAGCATTTGGACAAAGTCATTGTGCAATGCAGGTAAACCACCAAATACAATATGCTCATACATATACTGCTGAGCAGTTCCTAGACCTGATCCTGTCCACTCGTGGCCTGTGTAAAATTTATCCATTGCCCAAGCCCACATGGCAAATCGCGCATTACTGTCAATATTGTCCATAGAAACGGATGAAAGGTCACTTATCTG
>JAUYSQ010000067.1 GCA_030696285.1 Sulfuricurvum sp.
GAAGTAGATCCGATCGGGGCGAAAAGTGAGTAATGCCCATAATACTTTGACATAGAGTTCAGCGACAAAATAGAACTTTTTGAGATTGACTTTACCGATATCACCGATCGTATCCGAGGATCGTATGGGGATATAGCGGCATTCGAATACACTGTTGATTGCGAGGCTATTGCGGATAAACTCACCTACTTTTGCTGCGCCATGAGCAGGTGGTGGAACGTGGAGGATGCAGAGGAGGCGTAGTTTTTTCATTAGATGATTTTTTTGATCAATTTTGCAGGATTCCCCGCGTAAATCCCATTGGCATCAAGACTTTTTACGACGACGGAACCTGCCCCGATTTTGACATTATTTCCAATCTCGATTGCCCCGATGATGACAGAATTTGAGCCAATATCGACGTTAGCACCAATGATAGGAGATGCTGAATATTCCCCGTTTGCGAGCTCTTTGTGTCCGATGGTTGTATTGTGTCTGAGGGTGCAGTTGGCTCCGATGATACTATGATCGTTGACCACCAGTCCTTGTCCATGATAGAGTTTGAGTCCAGAACCGATCTGAGTATTCCATGGAAGCTCTATCCCTAAAATCCACTCAAATACCATACGGTAAAATACCAAATAAGGGATGAAGAGATAGAAAAATGGTTTGGGTGCTCTTCGGCAGAGTTGGGCGAGTCTGAAGTGCAATAAGACAAGTCGTCCTTTTATATTACTCTTGTTCACTTTCCAGTCTTGGAATAAATAGCTCATTAGGTATCTCTCTTGCTAAGATTTTGGGTATTTGCGTAATTACAGGCATTTAAAATACCTTTGGCGGCATTTTCAAAAGTATACGTGCTTACGGATTCGATAGCATTGTTTGAGAGTCTTTGCCACTGTTTTTGATCGTCTAAAATAGCAATGATACGCTCAGTCCAGATGTCGCTGTTTGTTTCCAAAATATAGCCATTCTCCCCATCCATGATTAAATCGTTTGCCAACCCTGCATGTGGGGTGACAAGGACAGGTGTTCCACTCGCAAGCGCTTCATTGGCAACAACTCCCCATGGGTCAAGTCGCGTTGTAAACAAAAATAGTTTCGTATCGGAATAATAACGCGGTAATTCTTCTTGGGATACAAAGCCGGGATAGGTATAATCGATTCTATCATTTTCTAATTGTTTTAAAAAACTCTCCTTTAAAGGACCGCTGCCAAGGATCAGGACGCGAATATCAGGTCGTATGAGCGATACTTTTTTGGCTATTTCGGCAAAGAAAAAAGGGAGTTTTCGTTCGGTGAACTGTCCGGAAAACATCAAACCATAGCTGCGTTTATCAAAAGAGTTTTGATTTTGGAAGCGCTCATTCCCAGCACAGAGGTGACTTTGAAAAATAGATTGAGCGGGTATCCCATATGATTTATAAAGAGCTAGGCTCTGCTTGCCCGCTCCGATAAAAGCGTGTGAGGTTGAAAAAACGATTCTACGGATGATTTTATGGAGCCAGGAGAGATGCTTTTCTGTTGCAATCGTCCCATCTGTCATAGTAAGGTGCTTTTTACCAAATAGTTTAGCAAACATCCACGCATACAGATGAGTTGGGTTGAAACCTGTTGTGATGATAGTATCGGGATTGAAAATTTTGAGCTGTTTTATGACGTCTATGTTGTTATGGACGTAATTAAAACCATCTTTTTTTTCCGTAATGTTTTCATTTAGAAATAGGTGATTAAATTTTAATTCTTTTATGTTCCACGAACGGTTAGGCTCACTTCGAGCTGCAAAGACAACCAAAAAATCGTCTCCCAAATATTCGGCTAATTTTTCAAATACCGGTATCCTGTATGGCGCTGGTATATTGATAACTAGTGCTATTTTCATTTTATTTTCAACATATTTTTAATGATATTTTTCAATACTTGCTTTGCATAAAAGTAGTAATTGAGATACAAATAAAAAATGGAATAATGAGTTTTAATGATTCGTATACGATCAGCCCAGCATCCTGAAAAATTTGCTTGAGAGAAACCATCAAGTAAATATTTAGAAAAAATGATACCTACATTGTTGATTGAGCTTGTTTTTTTAAGAGCATTAATGATCCAATCGTGATCTGATACATATCGGTA
>JAUYSQ010000048.1 GCA_030696285.1 Sulfuricurvum sp.
CAATGATCCCGCTTTTTTGGATGAACTCCAACGGCATCGCGAAAATGAACTCGAGCAGATGTATCCGAGTTTTTACGAGGCGCATAGCGATTTCAACCGTTTACGAAAAGAGTTTGTCTATAAGCTTTGCCCGATTCAAACCCCCAGTTATTTTAAAGGAGTAGGTTAATGCACGAATATTCGATAGTACAGGCATTATTAACCCAATGCGAAGATATTGCGAAAGAAAATGATGCCAATTCGGTCACAAAAATTATCGTTAAAATCGGCAAGATGAGCGGAGTGGAACCGCATTTATTAGAAATAGCGTTTAACACGTTCAAAGAGAAAACCGTGTGTGACGCTGCTGAGTTTGTGATGAACGTACAGCCGTTGACGATCGAGTGCAATCAGTGTAAAACCATCACCGTATTGGAAGAAATTTATTATAAGTGCCCGCAATGTGAAAGTTTGGATGTCAAAGTAATCGACGGTGAAGATATGTTTTTAATGACCTTGGAAATGGAGTAGAAGATGCAAGAATATTGGGAATTGTATATGAAACAAATCGACGGCAATATTGCCTCGGTTTTAGTCAATGCGGGTATTACCGTCGAGTTGCCCAGTGAGGACAAATTCACTATGGGATTTATAAAAGTCACGATGAAAGCCCCGAACGATAAAGGGCTTGTCTCTGAAGAGGAAGAGGCGCAGCTGAGTTTTATCGAAGATAAAATTGAGATGGAATCACTGCGCTACCGTATCGGCAGTTATGTCGGCAAAATTGTTTCGGATGGGTTGATGACCTTTATCTACTATCTTAAGCACGATTTTGACTGGCCGGATATGGTTCAAGCCGCAATGAAAGAGTTTCCTGACTACAGTTATGAATACGGCTCGAAAATGGACTCCGAGTGGGAGATATACCATAAACTCCTTTTCCCGACCCCCATCGAGTGGCAAATTATCCAAAATCACAAAGTATGCGACAATTTAAAAGCAAACGGTGATTCGCTTCATTTACCGCGAGCGATTGAGCACAAAGCCTATTTTGAAACCGTAGAAAAACGAGATGCTTTTGTAGAGCGTATCGGATCCGAATCGTTCAAAGTCAAAGATCTTATGGAGGCGAACGAAAACACTCCGATGGTCGGTATCAGCTTTTATCGCCAAGACAAACCGTTTTATTATGACATCGATACGCTGACGTTGCATCTCATCGATCTTGCATATCAATGTGAAGGACAATATGACGGCTGGGAAACCAGTGTGGTAAAGATTTAAAAATAGGGTGAAAAAATAATGAAATTGCAAGCTCTAAGCAACGTCTTAATCCTTCTGCTAGCTTCATCTTCATCGTATGGGGGAGGGGAACAAACCATTGCTCTTGCACCGATATCCGTAGAAGGAAAGGTTGATTCATCCGATATTACCGATGCAGCGACAGAGGGGACAGTCACTGCGCGGCAATTAGCCAATCGGCCGATTCTTCGTCCGGCAGAGGTGTTAGAGACGGTTCCCGGTCTTATCGTCACGCAGCATAGCGGGGACGGCAAAGCCAATCAATATTTTTTACGTGGCTTCAGTCTTGATCATGGTACCGATTTTTTCACAACCATAGAGGGTATGCCGACCAACCTTCCTACCCATGCACATGGGCAAGGTTATAATGATCTTAATTTTTTAATACCTGAACTTATTTCGAGCGTGATGTATAAAAAAGGGCCGTATTATGCAACCGAGGGAGATTTTGCCTCGACAGGAAGTGCCCAGATCCATTATGCCGATAGCCTGCCGTATGGAATCATCGCTGTGACATTGGGAAGTTTTAATCAAAAACGGGTACTCAATGCCAATTCCTTCGATATGAATGGTGGGAAGCTTTTGTATGCGCTTGAATATTTCCATAATGACGGTCCGTGGGAGCATCCAGAGGGGTATCAGCGTCTAAACGGTGTTGTGAGCTATGCTAAAGAGGAAGGGACAGACAGCTACAAGATTACGGCGATGGCGTATAAGGGAGATTGGGACGCAACGAACCATGTTCCGCTTCGTGCAATCGATAGCGGTATCATCGGGACATACGGTTCGCTTGATCCCAGTGATGGAGGAAATACCCATCGCTATAGCCTTTCTGGAGAATATACGCATCGTGATAATAACGGAGTAACGAGTGCAAACGCGTATATCATTGATTACGGGCTTGATTTGTTTTCTAATTTCACCTACTATTTAGATCATCCGGTAGAGGGAGATCAGTTTGAACAAAAAGATGCTCGTACCATTATTGGCGGAAATGTGGGACGTGTATCGCTTGGTTCGATGTTAGGTCTAAACTCGGTTCAGTCGTACGGTTTCCAACTGCGTCACGATGCTATCCGTGGTGTCGGGCTTTATAACACTCAAAATCGTGTTCGATTCAACACGATTACTTCCGATCAGGTTAATGAGACCAATGCCGCACTTTATTATCAAAATGAGCTGACCCTGAGCGATAATGTCCGTATGATTGCCGGAATTCGAGGTGATTTGGTCCGTTTTGATGTGACGAGTGATGTCAATCCAGCTGATACGGCAGTCAAAACCGCTACTATCGCCAGCCCGAAACTCAGTTTTATCTTCGGTCCTTGGGCAGATACGGAACTGTTTGTTAATGGTGGGTATGGCTTTCACAGCAATGATGCGCGCGGTGTAACGCATGCCGTTGATCCTGCAACCGCGCTGGTACGAACGAAAGGGGGTGAAATCGGTGTGCGAACACGTACGGTGGATCATCTGCAAAGTTCATTGGCATTGTGGATGATGGACAGTGACTCGGAACTCGTTTTTGCCGGCGATACGGGCGGGACGGAACCGACGGGACCCTCACGCCGAATGGGAATCGAGTGGGCGAACTACTGGACACCAACCCCTTGGTTTATCCTCGATGCCGACGTTGCCATATCGCGTGCCCGTTATAAAGATCCAACTTCTGCAGGGGGAGAGTATGTCCCTGAAGCAATCGAGAAAACGGTATCGATAGGGGCTGCCATCACCGATTATGACGATTATTTTGGAGGATTGAGGTTGCGTTATTTCGGAAGCCGTGCGCTTATAGAGGATAACTCAGTACGCTCCAAACCCTCGACATTGGTTAATCTAAAAGTTGGGCGACATTTGAGTAAAAATATGGATTTGAGTGTTGATATTTACAACCTCTTTGATCGTAAGACGTATGACATCGAGTATTATTATGAGTCGCAGTTGGCAACTGAAACCACTCCTGTGACGGATCATATGGTTCATCCGGGAGAGCCGCGCTCGGCACGCGTTACACTGACGTACCACTACTAACCCTTAAAATCTCTCCTATCTTTTGGGAGATTTATCACACCTTGATCTCCATAATACCTTAGCAAAACACTATGTTAACTATGAAATAAAAGCCTCTTCTGCTAAACTACCGTCAAATATAACTGAATGAATATTCAGTCGTGTTGTTTTGATCAAGTGCTTTTAGGTGTGAGTCCTCTCACAAAGATACGTTACTAAGCCCCGAGAAGGAGGGAACAATGAAAATAGCGGCCAACATTACCGAGTTAATCGGTAATACACCACTGGTTAAACTGAAATATGCAGAAAATGAAACGACACTGTTAGGTAAATGCGAATTTATGAATCCGTCCGGATCGGTAAAAGATCGAATCGGCAGCAATATGATATTAAAAGCTTTAGAGCGGGGTGAAATTACGCATGAGAGTGTCATCGTCGAACCTACCAGCGGAAATACAGGGATAGCCCTTGCCAGTGTGGCGGCAAATCTTGGATTGAAATTGATTCTGACAATGCCCAGTTCCATGAGTCTCGAGCGCAGACGTCTGTTGGTGGCGTTGGGGGCCCAAATCGTTTTGACCGAACCTGAAAAGGGGATGGGTGGTGCGGTTTCAAAAGCATTGGAACTTTCTCAAACACTGCCCAATGCTGTTTTGTTACAGCAGTTCAATAATCCGGATAACTCGGAGATTCATCGAACCACGACGGCGGAAGAGATATGGAACGATACCGATGGGAAGGTCGATATTTTTGTCGCTGCCGTCGGTACGGGCGGAACCATCACGGGAGTGGGGGAAGTGCTCAAGCGCTATAACCCTGAGATTCAAGTGATCGCGGTAGAACCGGATACGTCACCTGTTTTGTCGGGAGAACCCTCAGGATCTCATAAAATTCAAGGGATTGGGGCAGGATTTATCCCGCAGGTGCTCAATACAGAAATTTATGATGAAATCGTTCGGATAACCAACGCTGAAGCGTTCGAGACTTCCCGAGAAATTGCCAAAAAAGAGGGGCTGCTGGTGGGAATTTCCTCAGGCGCCAATATCGCCGCGGCACGCAAGATCGCGGCTCGTCCGGAGAATAAAGGGAAAACAATCGTCACGATTTTGTGCGATACCGGTGAACGGTACTTGAGTACGGAGCTTTACGAGTTTCCAGTGGAGAGTCATTGAAATGAGAGACAAACATTATCGAAGCGTCATCAAAGCAGTCTCCTGGCGAACAGTAGGGACGATTGATACGATGGTTATTGCCTTTTTTATTACCGGAAATTTGATTTGGGCATTGTCCATCGGATCGATTGAAGTTTTTACGAAGATGATTCTTTACTATTTTCATGAGCGTGTGTGGGACACAACAAATTTTGGACGAACGAAGGTGGTCAAAAACGACTATCAAATTTAGGGGTAACGATGAAAAATACGATTGAATTATTGAACAGAGAATTGGAAAATGAACCGATTGAGAAAATATTGGGTTTTTTTAACCAAAACTATAAAGAGAAGATTGCCTTAGCCACGAGTTTCGGTGCGGAAGATCAGGTCTTGACCGATTTGCTGCTGCGTCAAAACCCAAAGGCTAAAATTTTCACCCTTGATACGGGACGATTGGCAGAAGAGACGTATACCGTGATGGATCAGACGAATACAAAATACGGTATCAAGATTGATGTCTATTTTCCCAATACTGCGGATATTGAAGTCCTCTATCAACGTCAAGGGATCAACGGATTTCGTGAGAGTATCGAAAATCGAAAAATGTGTTGCCATGTACGTAAAATCGCTCCGCTTCAGCGGGCATTAAAAGGGTTGGATGTCTGGATTACCGGACTGCGACGCGCTCAATCCCCGACACGTGAAACGATGCGACTGGTCGAATGGGATAAAGCAAACGGATTGATCAAACTTAATTTATTGATCGAGTGGAGTGAAGAAGACGTTTGGAACTGTATCAAAGAAAATAAGCTCCCTTATAACGCATTGCATGATCTTGGGTATCCGAGTATCGGATGCGCCCCGTGTACCCG
>JAUYSQ010000065.1 GCA_030696285.1 Sulfuricurvum sp.
TGTCGGCAATATCCCGATAAGGATGATCATAATAATACCGATCCCTTTTTGCCCGTCATTCGAACCGTGCGCGAAGCTAACACCGGCACCCGTCACAATGATCCCGATGCGCATCCAGAAATTCGGACGCTTCCTTTTCGACTCGCTATCGGGTATTTTGTAAAATTTTGGATTAGAAAGAAACTTTCTCATCGCTCTCATAAGTAAATACGCAAAACCAAATCCCAAAAGAGGAGAAAGAGCCAATGCCGTTAATACACCGTATAGGGCTTTCCAATTCACACTTTGCGAAAACTCAAAACCGTTCATAACACCGAATACCGTGCTTACTCCGATAAGGGATCCTATGAGCGAATGGGAACTGGAAACCGGCAAACCAAAATACCACGTCCCGAAATTCCATATAACTGCAGAAATCAACAGGGAATAAATCATAACTAATGTTGCATTTTGATCGGATGCGACCATAATATCCAACGGCAACAAGTGGACGATGACATAAGCAACGCCGATACCGCCCAGTATAACTCCCAAGAAGTTCATAATCCCCGACATAATGACAGAATATTCTGCTTTCATGGAGTTGGTATAAATAATCATTGCAACGGAGTTCGCAGTATCGTGAAAACCGTTAATCATTTCATAAAAGAGAGCGATACCTAACGAAAGAAGTAATAAAACGAGGGTGACGGTACCGACATTGTTCAGTGCATCTAAAATTACAGACATGCAGTTATCCTAAGATTAAAAATAGGAGATAAAATAGTAGTGTGAAACTATTATAAAATTATGCCCGACATTCTCTTTAAGATGACTTTGTATTTCATTTGAGATGATTATGGATGAATGATTACGCGTGATTGAAAAGTTTTGGTGGTAAGAGATCGAGGGAGATAGAGGGAACGGAAATCCATGGGTATATCACCCAAATTTCCCTGTAATATATTCTTGCGTAAGTTTTTCTTTCGGGGTAACAAAGAGTTCTTCGGTTTGCCCTAGCTCAATAAGTTCACCCAAATACATAAA
>JAUYSQ010000075.1 GCA_030696285.1 Sulfuricurvum sp.
TTTTTTTCAACGGTTTTTTGCAAACGACCCTCACGGCAATCCTTTTTTTCGGAATCACGTATGGACTTTTTCATCTCGATTTGTCCACATCCTTGATTGTATCAATGTCTTTGTCTCTCTCTTCCACCGCCGTGGTATTGAGCCATCTTAAATCGACCAAAGAGATCACACGGCCCTACGGGCAGCGCTCTATGGGAATTTTGATCTATCAAGATATTGCGGTTATCCCTATCTTGCTTCTGATCGGATTTTTGAGTTCCGGATCTGCGGATATTGGCTCCGTATTGCTTCAAACAACGCTGAGTGCGATCGTCATTGTCGGATTGCTTTTTGTCGTAGGGAAGCGGGTGATGACATGGCTGCTCCATTTTTCCTCCAGCAGCAATGTCGATGAGTTGTTTATGGGATCGGTTCTTCTTATCGTTGTAGGCGCTTCGCTTCTTGTCCATGCATTTGGGTTTACTTATTCGCTTGGGGCGTTTATCGCAGGGATGATTATCGCCGAAACCCACTATCACCACAAAGTCGAATCGGACATTGCACCGTTCAAAGATTTACTTTTAGGGACGTTTTTTGTGACGGTAGGGATGAAAATCGATCTTCACTTTTTTGCAACGCATATTATTGAAATTACTGCCTTGCTGGTCGCTATTTTGGTTATCAAATCGGTGATACTTTTTGGAGTGGTTCGGATCTATTCCAAAGCCAAAATCGCCTTTAAAACAGCGATTGCATTAGCGCAGGTAGGGGAATTTTCGTTTGCCATTTTTGCATTGGCCGGAAATAAAAATCTTCTTAATGGAGAGTTGACTCAATTGTTAGTCCTCGCTGTTGTCCTCTCGATTATCGTTACTCCGTTTATCCTCTCTCGCATCAGCACTATTTCGGGGCTGTTTTTTAAAGAGACGAGTATGACGGAAGATTTTAGTTCTCTTTCGGTGCACAGCAATCACGTTATTGTATGCGGTTACGGCATAGTGGGGAAATTTGTCGTCAAAGCTCTTCGTGCAGAGGGGGTTAAATACATTATTGTCGATAACAGCTATAAACACGTTTTGGAAGCGCTTGCCGATGAAGAAGAGGCGTATTATGGAGATATGTCCAAAACCGCCATTCTGGAAAAATTGCACACCCA
>JAUYSQ010000071.1 GCA_030696285.1 Sulfuricurvum sp.
TACAGTAAAAGCAACCGTAAAGTTAAGTGATGGAACATGTGAGAGCGCAATCGTTCCAAGTGGTGCGAGTACAGGCAAGCGTGAAGCGTTAGAGTTGCGTGATGGCGATAGCCGTTACATGGGCAAAGGTGTCCTCAAAGCAGTTGGACACGTCAACAACGAAATCAGTGATGCTATTATGGGATTAAGCCCTTTCAATCAAGCAATGATTGATGCGGTAATGAAAGAGCTTGACGGAACTGAAAACTATGCCAATCTTGGCGCTAACGCTGTTTTGGGTGTTTCAATGGCTGTGGCTCGCGCTGCTGCTAAAAGTCTAAACATTCCATTGTATCGCTATCTTGGCGGCGCAAACGCGATGGTCATCCCTGTACCGATGCTCAACATCATCAACGGTGGTTCTCACGCCGACAATAGCGTTGATTTTCAAGAGTACATGATTATGCCTATCGGGTTTGAAGATTTCAGCGAGGGGCTTCGTGCATCGGCTGAAGTGTATCATACTCTCAAAAAAATTCTCAAAGACCGCGGTGCTAATACAGCTCTCGGCGATGAGGGCGGATTTGCACCGGATTTAGGCTCCAATGAAGAACCTATTCAAATCCTTATGGAAGCAATCGAAAAAGCGGGCTATAAAGCAGGGGAACAAATTGCAATAGCGCTTGATGTCGCTGCATCTGAGCTCGTAACAGAGGGTGGTTATAAATTAGACTCTGAAAATAGAACCGTCACATCTGAGCAATTAGTTGATTACTATGTTGATCTTTGCTCTAAATACCCGATTGTTTCTATCGAAGACGGACTTAGTGAAGATGACTGGGACGGTTGGAAAATTATGACGGATAAATTGGGCGATAAAATCCAAATAGTAGGTGATGATTTATTTGTTACAAATGTCAATATTTTGGCAAAGGGAATTAGTAAAGGGATCGCGAATTCTATCCTCATCAAGCCCAACCAAATCGGTTCTGTTTCTGAAACGATGCTTACAGTACGCCTCGCGCAACGCAATGGCTACAAATGTGTTATGTCCCATCGTTCAGGGGAAAGTGAAGATGCGTTTATCGCTGATTTCGCCGTTGCACTCAACTGTGGCGAGATTAAAACGGGATCGACTGCTCGTGGTGAGCGTACCGCAAAATACAACCGTCTTCTTGAAATTGAAAATGAAGTCATGTACGGCGAATACCTCGGAAGTGCATTATTTAAGTAATGGTTTACGAAGAGCATGATCAGATATTAGACTCAAGCTATGCTCATCAGAGTTTTAGTGAGCGTCGTTTTGGTCTCTCTACTCCGAAATTTTTCCTTATATCCGGGCTTATTTTAGCGATGTGTTTTTACTTAGGGGTTCTTATTTTTGGTAATAACTCTATTTTAGTCCTCATAGAACTCGAAGAGTATCAAGGTTTTCTCATTGATGACATTGAACATCTCAAGAGTGAAAATGCAGCGCTTCAAAAACAATATTTTGAGCTAAAAGAGTTGGATGCAGACTCAACAGGAGCGATTCAATGAGAAAAATACTTCTTATTTCTACCGTATTGATCGTCTCTGCCTTTGCGAGAGAGAACCCATTTTTCTCTACGTCAGAAAATAAAAATCTTCCAACCTCTAGTAATCAGACGGAGCACAAACCTCCACTCACCTCAATGACCTATAGTTTTCCGGATCATTCCCGTATTCTCAAAGAAGTGACCTTTACGTTTCAAAACGTCGATGGAAGCTTAGAGACCCGGAAGCTTGAAGTCGATCAAAGCATTGATTGGCGTGCGCCTCTTATCTTGTCGCAAGCAGGAGGAAAACAGAAAGCCGCTTCTGCGACTACAGCGACCTCTTCACAGACTTCGTATGACTTTGTGCAGCTGATTAGCTCAGGCAACCGTATCTCACTCATCACCCAAGAGCCAATGATTCGTCATTTCACCCTCACTGATCCAGATAGCGTTGTTGTTGATTTTAGACATAAGGGAACTTTTGATACTTTTGAAAAATCCCTCAATGCTTCCCCTTACAAAAAAGTAAAAATAACGAATCATGGGAAATTTGCACGCGTAACGTTGACTCTGGATGGTCATTATGTCTGTAAGGTTACTGAAACAAAGCAGGGCTCTTCGATCGTTTGTAAATAAGAGTTATAGAGAAGAATTAGGAAGAAGCAAGAAGTTTATCTCCGGAAAAATCCGAAGATAGTGAGATTACGCTACAGCAGCCAATGCAGCATCGTAGTTAGGCTCTTCAGTGATTTCAGGAACGATTTCTTTGTACGTAACGATACCATCAGCATCTACCGCGAAGATTGCGCGACATGTCACACCTGCAAGAACTGAACCACCAAGCAATACACCATACGCGTTTGCAAATTCTTTGTTACGGAAGTCAGAACATACTGTTAGGTTATCAATACCTTCAGCTTGGCAAAAACGGCCAGCAGCGAATGGAAGGTCAAGAGATACGATAGTTACCGTAACATCTGTAAGTCCAGCAGCTTTTGCGTTGAAGTTACGTGTTTCAGTAGCACATACACCTGTATCCAATGAAGGAACAACGATGATAAGTTGTTTTTTGCCTGTTGCGCCACCTACAGTAACGTCACCCAAGCCAGCTGAATTTACGACTGTGATTGCCGGTGCTTTATCGCCAACATTTACAGTGTTTCCTAAAAGTTCTACGTCAGTACCTTTGAATTTTGTTGTTGCCATGTGAAGCTCCTGTTTTTATTTATAATGAGAATTGTACAAAAATCAGACAATTTTACTCTGAATTCTAAAATATATATTTTAGTTTAAGCTATATCACAGTTTACAACGGGGCTGAATGGAAATATCACGATAAGCAACAAAAGCCTCTTGATCATATGCTTCGAGAGCGCACCGTCCAATCATTGCGGCGTTGTCAGAACAATACTCCAGCGGAGCCAATAGCAGCGGAGCTTTATACGAAAAAAGCAATTCTTCTACTTGTGAACGCAAATAAAGGTTGGCACTCGCCCCGCCGACGATTGCAAATCTTTTCGGCGGATGAATTTTAAAATATTTTTTGAGTTTTTGGATCAGATGGTCGGTGGCAGTTTTTTGAAATGTTGCCGCGATATCGGGATAATCCTCACTTTGTGCCTCAAGGATGGAGAGACGGACATTGTTTTTGAGCCCCGAATAGCTAAAGGCAATCAATGGAGATTGAGAGAGAGGAACGGTAAACGTAAATTTAGAGCTGTCCCCTTGCAGTGCAAGCTTCTCAATCAACGGCCCTCCAGGATATCCCAGCCCCATCATTTTTGCCACCTTATCAAAACTCTCCCCATAGCTGTCATCCATCGTCGTAGCCACTGTTTCCATAATGTTATAGGATGTCACTTCGATGAGCTGCGTGTGCCCCCCTGAGACTAATAACACCGTGAGAGGAACGAGGGCTTCTTGTTCGATAAAAAGCGAATAGATATGTCCCTTGAGATGATTGATCGGCAAGATAGGAATATTCAATGCGATGGAGAGCGCTTTTGCCATCACAACCCCCTCCATCAGCGTTACCCCAAGACCTGGCGCATTGGTCACGGCAATGGCTTTGAGCTCACCAAACCACGGCTCACATTCACTCAAAATGGCAGGGAGGGCAATCGCATGCAAACGGCTGGCGAGCTCAGGGACGACTCCTCCGTATTGGGAATGCTCTAGCTCTTGGGAGATTTTTTTATGGTAGATGAGTTTTTTCGTTGCAATCTCTGTTATCGCGATCGAACTGTCATCGCAGCTACTTTCTATGCTCAGGATCATAATAATTCATCTTTCAGCTCAACAGCTTCTTCGTCATTCCCGCGAAGGCGGGAATCCAGCTTAATCTCAGCATTATTTTCTTTCAAGATGGATCCCCGGGTCGAGCCCGAGGACCTAGAAGAGGTTCTTGTGCCCTTTGGGTATGACGACAGATTCACCCACTCTTTGACCCATGGCCATTCGCCGTATCCCGACGAGGTATTAATATGTCCCGCATTTTCCAATACTTTCATCTCTACCTCTAATGATTTTTGAAGATGCAAGGCTTCCTCGGGTGTCATATAGGGATCATTATCAGATGTTACCAGCATCACTTCATTGGCAAACAGCGAAAGAGGGACTTCAATGGGGAAAAAACTTTTGAGGGTTTCGAGTTCACAGGTCAAACGAGGCGGTGCTACCAATAGGAGTCGTTTGACAGGGACAATCTGCCCCTCGAGACACAGATGAAACCATAGGGTACAACCAAGCGAGTGGCAAACAACAACATCGGGGTTAAAATCCTCCAAGAGTGCCTTTGCCTGCTTCATCCATCGGTTTTTACTGGGAAAGTGGGGATTGTCTAAAAGAGGGAAAGCCACCATTGCGTACTCTTTGACAATCTCCCCTGCAAGCCACGCCTGCCAATGCGGATCATCCGATCCTCCCCAGCCGTGCAGGATTAATACTTTTAACACGATAACCCTCGCGTATAGGATCTCACCTCTTCATCAATGGCAAAGACATCCTCCACACAATGAGGCGTTTGTGAAAAATGGCTGTATGTTTTTAAAATCAGCGTCGATAAGGTTCCAAAACCAATCTCACCACGTACAAATTTCTCGATTGCAATCTCGTTCGCGGCATTAAGGATCACTCCCCGTTTGGGATTGCAAAGGAGATCATTTTTTAACTCCCACAACGGATAACGCTCTTTTTGAATCTCCCGAAACTCCAAAGAGCCTATCCGGGTTAAATCAATACGCTCCAACAGCGGCTCGTTGACCTCTCCCATCAAAGCGTAGGCAATGGGAAGCTTCATATCGGCATGAGCGAAATGAGCAGTTGTGGATCCGTCGGTATAATCGATGAGGGCGTGGATAAGGGAGCGGGTTTCGATGATCGCATCGTATTCCCCTTCTCCAAAGAGCCAGCGGGCTTCCAGCAACTCAAAGAGCTTGTTCATCATCGACGCGCTGTCAATCGTGATTTTTTGCCCCATCGACCAGTTGGGATGTTTCAATGCATCAGAGAGCGTTGCATTGACAACATTTTCAAGCGGCCAGTCTCGGAATGCTCCTCCGCTCGCAGTGATGACCATACGTGAAACAGGACGCGCCGTTTGGTTCAGATACCACAATCCAAAATGTTCGGAATCGATGGGAATAATACGGGAGGTATCGACAAATGCTCCCCCCACAACAAGAGATTCTTTATTGGCGAGGGCGATACGCTTACCACACTCCAACGCTTTAAGTGTGGGGCGAAATCCGGCAAAGCCGACGAGGGCATTGACGACAAAATCTGAACTTGAGCTCTCAATCGCCTCTAAAATAGCATTTTCACCCGATGTGACATAAGGATGATGAACAGCTGATATATCCTTGGGATCGAGGACAACGACACGTTTGGGATTAAATTTTTGGATTTGTTGATTGAGGAGGGAAATATTACGCCCTGCGACGAGGGTATCGACACTGAGATTAAACCGCTCCGCAATCAGGAGCGCATTGACACCGATAGACCCCGTAGATCCTAAAAGGATCAAGCAAGACCCCGAAGGAGGATGAGCATCACGATAGCACCAAAAAGATACCCGTCGATACGATCAAGCACTCCTCCATGCCCCGGAAGGATATTACCGCTGTCTTTTACCCCTGCTTGACGCTTGAGATAACTCTCAAACAAATCACCAAACACGGCCGCTACCGCTACCGCCATCGAGATGATAATGGCTTGTGTCATATTCTCGACTATACCGATACCGATAAAAAATCCTGCTCCCGTGGCAACGGCAATCCCGCCATAAACCCCTTCACGTGTTTTAGAGGGGCTTGAGATCGAAAAGGGGGTACGTCCGATACTTTTACCGACGAAATACGCGCCTATGTCCGCCGAAGCCACAACAACCAGCAACCACAACAGCGCTCCGATCCCATACTCTTGGTAAAGGCTCAGGAGATAGAGCATCCCTGCCGTCGGATACATAAAGGGCAAGAAATTTCGAAATGGGATGTTTTGGGTATACGCCACCGCTCCCACAAAAATCAATCCTGACACAATCAGCAAATCTTCACTGTAGGGATACAGCGCCGCGACAATCCACAAAATCGCAGCGTACGCATACAATGAATTGTTGTTAATCCCAAAAAGTCGCGTCGCTTCATGAAATGCGAGCATATAGACCGCTCCGAGAGTGAGCCAAATTAACCAAAAGTTATTAATCAGCCCAATCGTCAAAACCCCTAATCCTAAAAAAACGGCAGTGATAATACGAGTTTGTAAGGCATTTGCAGACGGTTGCATCACGTTTCCTGATAGGGGTGTTTAAATATCGCGATTATACCATTTTATTATTAGATATGTAATGGAAAGAAATTATCATT
>JAUYSQ010000087.1 GCA_030696285.1 Sulfuricurvum sp.
AAAGCTCACTATAATTACGACCTCTTAAAACATTCCGGATTAGCTCAGCGGTAGAGTAGGTGACTGTTAATCACTTGGTCACTGGTTCGAATCCAGTATCCGGAGCCACTTTTTTAAAATTCCCCGCCCATTCAACCCTCAAGTGTAACACCGTTATTTTTGTGATGTAGCTTCGAGTCATCAATCTATCCTCAAATTTTGATATCATCACATAATCTAAATAGCAATAAAGGTTTACTATTGAAAGCATTATTTCGAAAAAATATGTATTTAGCCGATAGTGACAGCACCGCTTGTTCAAATACTTCAAGTGATGCATATATAAAAAAATTTAAATCAGGAGTATTGCTTGCTAAATCAATAGGTATAAATCCAAATATGATACTTGACAGTAATGGATTTGAATCAATACTAAATGATAAAATAGTCAGTAAATTTTTTGATAAAAAAATAAAAAACATACTTGACACAAAAGATGCTTTCTTCCACATAAATATACATATTTTTAATAACTACGTGGAAGATTCATATTTTAATATCTCTGAAAATTCAAAAGATAACCCTTTTTTGAGATACTACAATGATAAGATAGCGGATGATTATTTATTTAGCTCTTTTGGAAAAACAAAGAAAGAGATTGAAAAGGATCATGTTTTAAAAAATAAACTTTTTTTGAGACTTCAATTACTGGATAGCTTTTCAAGAAATATATATGATAAATATGAATATGAATTGTTTAAAATAAAAAATCAGCAGGAAAATAAGAACCAGTTTCGGATCTCTATTCTTGAGAATGCAAGGCATATTTTAAAAGAGATCAAGACAAAAAAAAATGAACTGGATGATGATGATTTTTATTTATACGCAAAAGCATTTTCTACATATTATGACATCATAAAAGATAATATTGAAATCATAAATAGATCAGATTTTTATAAACAATTGAATGATGATGATATTGTTAACATCAAAGGTATATCTTCTTCAATAATAGAAAAAATAAAA
>JAUYSQ010000076.1 GCA_030696285.1 Sulfuricurvum sp.
CGAAGATGGATTAAGTATTTCAGGCAAACGCCAAACGGTTTCAACGAGCGGTTTGAGTACAAAAATCGATAAACTTGGGCAAATGGATTTGGGAGTTCATATTGCCATCTCGCTTCATGCCGTGGATGATGAACTCCGCAGCGAACTTATACCGATGAACAAAGCGTACAATATCGCCTCGATTATCGACGCAGTGAAGCGGTTTCCGATTGATACACGCAAGCGGGTGATGTTTGAATATCTCGTCATCAAAAATAAAAATGATGATTTGGTCTCGGCAAAAAAACTGGTCAAATTGTTGCACGGGATCAAAGCAAAAGTAAATTTGATCTTTTTTAACCCTTACGAAGGGTCTGATTATGAGCGTCCTACGAGAGCCGATATGGTGAAGTTTAGAGATTATTTGGATGCGCATGGGGTACTGTGTACAATACGTGATTCTAAAGGATTAGATATTAGTGCGGCGTGCGGACAACTGAAAGAGAAAGATTTAAATGAGGCGGCACAGTGAGTATGATGGATTGGTTTCAAGTAGGATTTTTAGTGATTGTTGTCGTGATCGGATTGGGCGGTTTTGTCTGGGCGGTGATGAAAAAAGAGTAGAGACTCTTTTTACCATGTGTATTTCATCATTGCCTGAAAGACGTCATTATCGGTGTGGTAGCTATTTTCATGATAGTAATGCCATTCGGTACCTACTTCCAATTTTCCAGCATGAATCCCTACCGAGGGAGACAGATTGAACAATAACTGGTTTTGAGTCAGAAAATCAACCGTTGTCCAATCGCTAAATCCTTCAAAATGCCATCGATCACTTAAGGTCGCAGCGTAATTCAGCGAGAGCTGATACGTATCGTTCATCCTATAGCAGATTTTGCGGTAGCCGTTAACCCCAAATACGTCAAATCCTGGGATGTTCAAATCGGTTCCTATCCCATATAAATCAGCGCGGTATCCATCACCGCGATTATGCTGATAAGCTCCATACCACTCTTTAACGATACCGTCGGATGTCGGAATATTCGCGATTTTATTTAAACTGATACGGGGTGAAAACTCACCGTACAAATCATTTTTGAGATTCGTAAACTGTAATCCTTTTTTAGCATAGGCATAATCGGCAAACATAAACAGATCTCCATATTCCCATGTGCGGTAGTGTTCGGCGGTAACCGTCTGTTTGGCCCCACTTTGGGTATCGAGGAAGGTCGCCCCTTCAAAATCACCATAGAGGTATTGGATATTGGTCGTTGAAAACGCGCATAGGTGCGAAGCGATAAGAGTGGACAGTAAGAGGGTATATTTCATTAGACTTCTTTCATTGGGGCTAGGGTAATTTGGTTTCGACCGTGGGTTTTGCTGGTATACAAAGCCTCATCAGCAGCTTTTAGAAGTTCATCCCGTGTGGTATTATGAGTATCAAACATCGAAATACCCCCTGAGATCGTGATCGTAAGCTTATGTGCATTATAGGCTATCGTTGTATGTTGAATCTTTTTTCGGAACGCTTCCATCCGTTCTAATGCCTGTTCTATAGGCATGCCCGGCATGACAATAATAAATTCTTCACCCCCGTAGCGGCAGACAAAATCATTCTTTCGAATGGCTTCAAGCAAAAAGGAGGCTGTTTTTTTCAACACAGCATCGCCTGCTGCATGACCGTAAGTGTCATTGATGATTTTGAAGTGATCTAAATCGATCATGACAATAGAGAGTGGAGTCAATTCCCGTTCAGCACGTGATAGTTCACGGGGTAATGTCTCATCGAGATAGCGGCGGTTATAAAGACCGGTCAGCGGATCGCGGATCGATTGGTCTTTGATTCTGCAATTGAGTACGTAGATATATCCGGCGATTGCACCGATCACTACAAGTAAAATCAGTGTAATGGCAAGTAAATAATAGAGCCACGTGTAATCTTCGGATTGATTGGGGTTGTAGATAAATCCATCGGGAATCGTAGCAGATTTGCTGAACCCTAATGCATAATACGTTTGAGCAATCTGTTGCCAGCGAGCAGGATTCATGTGGCCGATCTCGATGAGCTCGGGTTCCATTAGTTTATGAATGGCATTCGCTTCAAAGAGGAGATGATCACGTGTTTTTGCTTGCGAATAGTCGGAGAGAATAACATCGATGGTTTCTTCGGGATGTGCCAGAGCATAGGCCCATCCTCGAAGGGAAGCATCTCGAAATGCTTTGACACGTTCGGGATATTCCGACACTTCCGTATCACTGGTAAACAGACAGTCACTGTAGAAATCGATACCGTATTTTCTCGGACTAATCGTGATATAGTCAATCCCTTTTTGTGTGAGATAATAGGGTTCATTGGTTGAATAGCCATTATAAGCGTCTACTTTTCGTTCAATTAAATCGTTTATATTAAAGCTGCTTTCCATGATGTTCAGTTTGTTGATATTGATCCCTTCGTTATGAAAGAGGGCCATGAGCTCGGTATTTTCGATATTTTTAGTCATCATAAGCCGTTGATGCGCCAAATCAACAATGGTGGAAACATTGGAATCTTTACGCAAAATCCAGACATTTGGAGAGGTTTGAAAGAGTGACGCCAACACGACAACGGGTTTCCCGTTGAGACGTTCATTAATGAGCCCGGAATTACCTATGCCATACTGTGCCCGTCCCGAAATGACCTCTTCTACGGGGTGCGGATGGGTATCATTGGCTTCTAAAATCGTAACATTTAGCCCTGCATCATGGTAGTACCCTTTGTTCTTTGCCATGTAATAGCCGGCAAATTGAAACTGATGAAGCCATCGAAGTTGAAGGGTAATCTCGTCTAGCGGCTTTCCAAAGAGGAAGGTAGGGAGTAATAAAATTCCTATATAAAAAAGGAAAGTGTGTCTTTTGTCAAACATAGAGACCTACTATTAGCTATAAGATTTTTTTATCCGTCAATAATACTGTAATAAAATAAGAATTAAATGCATAATATTTAATCTACTGTATTACATTAGATGCTTTATTGAGAGTTTTGGACTATTGCTACCGGTTCTGAAAAAAGAGTTTCAATTTGTGCGAGAAAATTAATCGGATCACTTTGAATTCCATGGACCATTATCCCAAAATGCAAATGAGGTCCCGTAATTCTCCCTGTTGCACCGCTTAAGCCAATACTTTGACCTCGCGTAACTTTATGTCCTACGCTGACGTCAAATTGACTTAGATGGAAGTAGCACGTATATATCCCTTCTCCATGATCGATGATAACCGTTCCCCCTGAGTAATAGCGATCTTTGGCAAGGACTATGACCCCATCGTTGGAAGCGAGGATCGGGAGAGGCGTTTGGGCTCTAAAATCAACCCCTCCGTGATAGCTTTTTAAAACACTGTTATAGGTGCGTGCAGAACCGTATTCGCTTGTTGTTATCGACTCTATCGGGCGGATAAAAGGTTTGTCCCAATAACGCACTGTGTTATAGGTCGCGTAGATTTTTTCCGCTTCGGCTTTTTCTAGGGCAATCCGTTCCAGTGCTTCGGGTGGCGGAGTCACTTTGGCACTATCAACACTTAGAATTTCGGTAGGATATGAGGCTTTTAGGATCTCTAAATCCAAGGTGAGGTTTCCATCCTGAGTAAGCCATTGCATTTCTGTTTTTTGTGGAGGGGTGTAATAATCGATAGGGAGTAAGGCAAATCCACGATTAGGATTGAGAGGATGCGGTACAACGGTAGTATTGCGATCGTGCATCATAATGATCCCCTGCGCAGAACTTAAAGGGAGGAGAAGCATTTTGCCGTTGTGCACATCATACGCAAAAAGGGAGAAAAAGGTGAAAAATAGGGGAATTAAAAGTTTCATAAGGTAACTGCTTTTTTAACACGAATTATAACTCTTTTTTTGATACAATGATTGAAATATGCTATTTTTTGATAATTTTTTTGTATGGGTTTACAATTGTGAATATTAACCGATTTGTTTTTTTATTTGTGACGATTTTGTCTCTTGCCGTGATAGGGATAATGGTTCTTTTTCATCAAGCGAAACATTTTGGAACTGGTCTGGGTGCACTTTACTTTATTGGATTCTTGACACTTATTTTCGCAGCATTTTGGAGTGTTCGAAGATTTTTGATCCGACCGCTCGAAATGATCACGCACATGGTACAAACACAGGATAAAGAAAGCAGTCGTTATTTTATTGCAGAGCTCTCAATGCTCAGTCAGGCATTGACAAATACCTTTCACAGTATGGGATCGCAAAACGAAAAGCTTAAAAATGCTCTGGATGAGTCGCGCTATCTGGATGGGATACTCCGCAGTATTGCGGACATCAATCAAAACCTTATTTCTGCGGAGACCATAGAGGAATTAATGCAGATGAGTTGCCAACGGCTAAGCGAGCATACCGGATATGGATTGTGCTGGATTGCTTTAAAGGTAAATGAGGAACTGGAGGTTGGAGGATGTTCTGAAGAATATGGGGAAGTTTTGCATTTAGGGATGAAACTTCCTTTGGATGAAGATGAATCCATAGCGTTTGCTCCGAGTATTCATGCCTACCGCGACAATACGATTTTAATTTTAGATCATCTCGAGATTACTCAATCGCTAGCAGCGTGGAGTTTTATTGCCAAAGAGAGAGGATATGGTGCCTTTATCTCTTTGCCCTTAATGGCGAAGATTGGAAACAATCCTTTTGGGGTGTTAAGTCTCTATGCTCAGAGTAGCGATGGATTTAGCCCAAAAGAGATCGAGATGCTTCAAGAGCTCGCCGGTGATATAGGATTTGCCATTCATTCCCATATTCAACGCGAAGCATTTACCCGTCATTTGAGTATGGACGTCGTAACGAAACTTTCCAATCGAGTATCGCTGATTGATTACCTCTCATTGCATAGAATAGCGTCTTTGGCTATTCTTAATATTGATCGATTTAGTGATATCAATGATGTTTATGGGGTGGCTATTGGTGATCAGATTTTAGCAGGGTATGGGTATTGGTTGAAAAAAAAGGTTGAAAAAACGACGGGTATTCTCCTCTACAAATTAGGGAGCGATGAGTATGCTCTTGTTTTTGACAAATTTCAAAAGGTCGATGACAGCATTGCTTTTTTGGAATATTTGATTGATAAAACGGAGGAAGAATCGTTTGTAATCGATGGAATTGAAGTGGTTTTGAGCATTACGGTAGGGTTTGATCCTCAATCAGAAAAACTTTTGGAGCATGCAACTCGTGCGCTTAAGCAAGCGAAGCTGGAGCGTAAGCGGTTTTGTGTGTATACGTCGTTGATAGGGGCAAAAAAAGAGCAAGCAAATAATATCGAATGGTATAAAGAGATAAAAGAAGCTCTCGAAGAGTCGCGGATTGTCCCTTATTTTCAGCCGATTGTCGATAACCGAACCCATAAAATTATCAGGTATGAGGCATTGATACGTTTGATTAAGCGTGATGGAACGGTTATTCCTCCCCATCTTTTTCTCGATATAGCCAAAAAAATCAGGCTTTATCCTGCTCTTACTAAAGCGATGATTGATGGGGTTGTTGAACGTTTTGAGGGGAAGAGTACCCCTGTGAGTATCAATCTCTCGAGCGAAGATCTTCTCAATGGTGAATTGGCCGATTATATCGAAGATGCAATTGTTCGGTACAAAATTGGAAAATTGATGATTTTTGAGATATTGGAAAGTGAAGGGATCAGCAATTACGCTGAGGTGAGCGCTTTTATTGATCGGTTTAAAATGATTGGATGCTCATTTGCTATCGATGATTTTGGATCAGGGTATTCCAATTTTGAACATCTGCTCAAGCTTAATATTGATACCCTTAAAATTGATGGTTCACTTATCAAAAATCTTCCACATGATCATAATACCCAAATCATTGTTCGTCATATTTGCGATTTTGCGCATGAAATGGGGATGACTACCGTAGCCGAGTTTGTGGCGAATGAAGCAATTTATCAAAAAGTTGTAGAGTTCGGCATCGATGCTTCGCAAGGGTATTACTTTTATGAACCCCAAGCAGAGCTGTTGACGTGATAAAGTTAGTACACGTAATTTCTTTTTGTAATTAGGTTGTAGGCAATCGGTGACGCATTAGAAAATAAATACCGATACCAATACCGCTCCAGATAGCAAATCGTATCCATGTATGCGCTTCAAGCCCTGCCATGATAAAAATCAGCAAAGCAAAGTTCAGCGGGATAAGAACCCAGAACATCGGTACGCGAAAACTTCCTACCAATCCTTTTCGGCGTAAGATGATAATAGCAACGGCTACGATGAAATAGGCAAAGAGGGTTCCGATATTAACCAATTCCGCCAATACTTTTAAGGGGACAAACCCCGCTAAAAACGCAAGAAAAAGTCCCCCATACAATGTGAGTTTAAACGGTGTATTCGTCCGAGGGTTTATTTCGCACAGTTTTTTCGGCAAAAATCCATCACGAGAGAGGGCAAACGCGACACGGGTAAATCCGAGCCCCATGACGAGCATTACGGTCGTGATGGTGAGGACAGCACCCAGTGCGATGATACTGGCGATAAAGGGCTCATCGACCCGCATCATAGCAAAGGCAAGGGCATGAGGGACTTCGAGCTCTTTATAGCTTACCATTGAGGTGAGGGTAAAGCTGACAAGGATAAAAAACATTGTCGAAAATGCCAGAGAGAGCATCAGCGCTTTTGGGATTGTTTTGGTAGGGTCTTTGGTCTCTTCGGCGACGGTAGAAATAGCGTCAAAGCCGAGATAGGCAAAAATGATAAGACTTGTCGCATGCCATACCCCTTGCCATCCAAAAGGGAAAAAGTTACGGATATTTTCGATGTCAAAGTGTTGCAATCCGAAAATGACAAAGATGGAGAGTACGACGATTTTGATGTAGACGACGATGTTATTCACCCTCGCACTCTCTTTTATCCCGATAGCCAGCAGGGTAAAGATAACGGCGATAACAAGAAAGGCGCTTATATCAACGTAGGTTCCGGCGGCAGGATTATAGGCGCCGCTGAGTGCCGTAGGCAGATGTAAATGAAAATTGGTTTCGATAAAAGTACGAAAATACCCCGACCATCCCGTAGCGACGGCACTCGTGGCAACCCCATATTCGAGCAATAGATTCCACCCGACCAGCCACGCAAAAAACTCGCCCAACGTGGCGTAGGTGTAGTTGTACGCACTCCCTGAGACGGGGTAGATGGAGCTCATCTCCGCATAGATGAGAGCCGTGATCCCGATGGCAACTGCTCCGATGAGAAACGAAAGGACGATAGCGGGACCTGCTGTCGTAGCGGCGGCTTGACCGGTAATGACAAAAATTCCCGCTCCGATAATCGCACCGACACCGATGAATGAGACATCCAGAAGATTGAGGTGACGCGCGAGACCGGAACCCTCAGTTTTTGGAATTTTAGTGGTGAACAGACCCATAAATACCTACTTTTTTTTAATTTTTCATACGCCATTGGAATGAAATCCTATTGCTCTATGTTTTTCTAAAATGATTTTACTGTATATGAGCAAAAAACTATCAGAAAAAGGGAGAAAAATACCCATTAGCGTCTCTTATGTCGAAGAAGGTTTATCCAAATGAAAACAAATCTGATTGCGTCCACTCTCTTTGGCTTCATACATTGCAGAGTCTGCCCACTTGATAATGTCATCTTGGGTTGCTTCATGAGCAAAAAAGAGAGCTATCCCGATACTTGTTGTGCAGTGATGTTCAACGATCTTTTCGTCTATTCCTTCAGTAGAAACTTTCAGAAAATAAGGCTGAGCGAGAGTACTTCGGATTTTTTCTGCAACTGCGGATGCCTGTATTATGGACTCATTTTTGTCGTTGTTAAGCTCATTCAGCAAAATAATAAATTCATCTCCCCCAAAACGTGCGACGGTATCGCTTTCTCGGACGCAGATTTTAATCCGGTGCGCTACTTCGATGAGCAATAAATCACCTACCGTATGTCCGTATGTGTCATTGAGCGGTTTAAAATTATCCAAATCCATAAACAATACGGCGCCATAGCAGCTGTTACGATTGCTAGTCGCCTGAGCTTGTACCAGACGATCAAGGAGCAATCGTCGATTTGGGAGATTTGTGAGGCTATCGTAAAGGGCCAAGGCTCGAAATTTTGTTTCTGACTCTCTTAATTTAGCCGTTCGCTCTTGAATTTTATTTTCAAGTTCCCGGTTCGTATGGTGTACCACCTCTACCATCTGTTTGAACTGTTCTGAAAGTTCGGCAATTTCACCTGAACCTACGATAGGTAGATTGATGTCGTATTCCCCTTTTGTAACGTCACTCATCATTTGTTTTAGATTGTTAATTGGAGCCAGAACAAGGGTATTGAACATAAACCCAACGACAAAAAAAGCGATTAGAAATAAAAAGCTCAGAATGATAAAAATATTGACATTACTGATCAGTGTTAGTTCATCAGCATCAAATAGTGTCAGATTAAACCAGCCTACTTCACGTTGGTAGGCAATCCCTAATAACTGTTTTTTACCCTCTACGGTAACCCATAGAGTTTTGACACTGTTAGGATTGAGTGATGATTCAACCGCATGCATGGCCTCTTTAACACGCTCTATATCGGACTTATTTTTTAAAAACATATCAATCGTTTTGTGCGTGCCATCTTTTTTTGTTATACTGGAATAGTCAATCATTCTGGTATCTTTTGCCAGCTGTATGGATAAATTTTTAGTAATAAAGAAGTTTTTTATCCCCTCTTGCTCGATCCCTACGGACTCTTTTAAAAACTGGTCAAAATCAAATCCAGTACCGATAACCCCGATGATTTTGTTATTGTCTCGTAATACATAATTGATCCACACTTTGGTTACACCCAAAGTATTGTCCTTATTGACATTGATTTGACACGTATCACGGATGGAGATTGTTTCATAAAACCATCGATCTTTGGTTTGGGTAGGGGAGAGTTGATATCGTAATTGTTGGGTTGCAAATTGATTTAAATTGTCATTAAAATAGTAATTTTGAGATTTTACAAAAGCGGCAAAATAACTTTGATCTTGAAATTGAACACGATAGCGCTCTAGAGTTTCAATCCCTTCTTCGAGTCTCTTGGGATCATGTTCATATAACGCCATATCGATGATGGTTCGTTCTCTTGAAAGTTGCTGAACCAGCTCGATTTCACGCATAATGGGTAAAAGTGTCCGATATTTATCAAAGATGATCTGTTTACGGACAAATTTTTCTCCCCACTCTTCATTAATTTTATTGCTCAATGACTCAGAATAGAGCCAAATTACCGTGATGAAAAGAGAAAAAACGGTTGCCATGACAATGAAAAGTTTGGTTTTAAGCTTCATAGACACCGCTTTGTTTAGAGTAAAAACTTTAGTACTCATTGGATGCTTTGATTATAACAGCTCATCTAAAAATATTACCTAAGGCGGAAATTGTAGAGATTAGAGTTTTGATAAAGATTGTTGAATAGGCGAAAAAAATTTACGTCATAGAAGAAGTTGCTTGAAGAAGTGCCTGAAATGGGCGTATAAAAAGTGTTGGTGCGGATGAGAGGACTTGAACCTCCACACCGTGAGGCACCAGATCCTAAGTCTGGCGTGTCTACCATTCCACCACATCCGCATAATAATCTAAGGTGGTACGCCCTAGAGGATTCGAACCTCTGACCGATGCCTTAGAAGGGCATTGCTCTATCCAACTGAGCTAAGGACGCGAGTTACATGTATGGTGCGCCCGATAGGGTTCGAACCTATAACCTACGGATCCGAAGTCCGTTACTCTATCCAGTTGAGCTACGAACGCACAATCGCCTTCTAAAACATCGAGTGTTCAAAGGAATTCAAATAAACAATATGGGGTGGAATACGGGGCTCGAACCCGTGACCCCCGGCACCACAAACCAGTGCTCTAACCAACTGAGCTAATTCCACCATATTAAAAAGTTTATTTTAAAAATTACCGTTAAAACAAAAAAAAATGGTCGGGGCGAGAGGACTCGAACCTCCGGCCCCTTGGTCCCAAACCAAGTACTCTAACCATACTGAGCTACGCCCCGACCTGTCAGCTAATAAAGCGTAAGCCAAATTAGTGAGGCGAAATTATAGTGTACTATTTTAAAAATGTCAAGATGATTTCGTCATTCCAGTGAGGATGGGGGTTAAAACTGGATCATACCATCAATTGGTGAGCTTGCTGTCGCGTATGGGCGTTTCGGAATTCGTCCTGCGAGGTAGCTCAAGCGTCCTGCGATGACGGCGTTTTTCATCGCTTCCGCCATCATTATCGGATTTTGTGCTTGAGCGATAGCGGTGTTGGTCAAAATGCCATCGGCTCCAAGTTCCATGGCCAGTGCCGCATCTGAGGCGCATCCGATACCTGCATCGACGATGATGGGAACTTTGACCGCTTCTCGGACAAACACGATGTTGTAGCGGTTTTGTACTCCTAGACCGCTTCCGATGGGAGCGGCGAGAGGCATGATGGCATGGGCGCCTGCATCCTCTAAGCGACGTGCCATAATCGGATCATCGCTGGTGTATGCCATGATGGTAAATCCGTCTTTGGCGAGTACTTCGCATGCTTTGATCGTCTCCAGTACATCGGGATAGAGGGTTTTTTGGGTATCGCCGATGACTTCGAGTTTGATCAGATCGATCCCTGTTGCTTCGCGAGTGAGGCGAAAAAGGGTGATTGCCTCCTCGGCTGTCGTACATCCTGCGGAGTTTGGCAAGAATCTGACATTGGTTCCCGCGAAAGTATCGCGTAAGTTTGGCTCGTTAGGATTGGTGATGTTGAGACGGCGTACGGCTACGGTAATGAGTTCCGAACCACTGGCGAGAGTTGCGGCTTTGGTGGTTTCAAAATCAGCATATTTACCGCTTCCGACAATAAGACGGCTTCCTAAGGTATATTTTCCAATTTGTAATGTGTGCATAATAGAGTCTCCAGTGGGATAATTTCTGTCATTCCCGCGAAGGCGGGAATCTAGCTGGATCCCCGGGTCAAGCCCGAGGATGACGGTAATTGCTTTATAACATATCAATTCTGTTAGGAATCTTTGAGAATCTTTATTACACTTAGAGGCAAAATTTCATGCTCAATTTCGCGAATTTTAGCCGAAAATTCTTCTAAAGTATCCTTAGGATTTTTGGTAAAACTTTTTTGCAAGATTATTTTCCCGCCATCGAGTTCATCGGTGACCCAATGAACACTTACCCCGCACACGTTCTCATCGCTCTCAAAGCTTCGCTCAATGGCGCGGGAACCTTTAAAAGCTGGCAGCAATGAGGGATGGAGATTGATGGAGGGAATAGAGGAGGTGAATACGGGTGTTAGAATACGCATAAAACCGCAAAGAACGACGAGATCGGGATCGTAATCTTGGATCATCTCAACCAGTGCTGTGTCGTAGGCTTCACGACTTTCATAATCTCGATGATCTAAAATTTCCACAGGGATATGAGCTGCACGGACTTTGGCAATTCCTCCGGCATCGGGATTGTTGGTAATGGCGCCGATAATTGCCCCGTGTTTGAGATGGATTTTTTCGATAAGGTTGGCAAGATTGGTCCCCTCGCCGCTAAAAAGGGCAACAATTTTTTTCATAAAGAGGTAATTCCTTCGATAATATCGTATGGAGTGAGGGCATAATTGTTTTTGCTGAAGGCTTTGGCACTTAGGGTATGGGCGAGCGAGCCTTGAATAGCGGCATTCAGGGGGTCGACTCCTTGGGCTAAAAGTGCGCCGATGAGTCCCGAGAGGACATCACCGCTTCCCCCCTTTGCCAACGCAACGGTACCGTGAGGATTGATGAAAAAATCTTGGTTTCGTCCGATGATGACGTTGGATCCTTTGAGAACGAGTACGGCGGACGGATAGGCGGAACAAAACTGTTCTGCGTACGAAAAGCGGTTATTTTGAAGTGATTGTACCTCCATGTCGGCGATCCCGCACACGCGGAGGATTTGGGTAAACTCTTTGGGGTGGGGAGTGAGAACGATATTTTCACGTTTTAACAGTTCAGGAAACATCGAGTGGGCAAAAATATCGGCATCCAAAACAAGGGGGTAGGTGTTGTTTAAGAGTTCAAAGAGTTCATTATCGCAAAACTCAACCCCCAGTCCCATCCCCAGTGCGAGCGCGGTGGTTGTAGCAGGGAGCGAATGGCTTTGCATCAGCTCGTAGGGGAGGGTAACATTTTCATTGCTGATGAGACTCACTAATCCTGTCCCAAAACGCAGTGCAGCGGAGGCTGCGATGACGGAGGCTCCAATTTTTTCACCGCATACAACAGCCAAATGCCCGTACGTTCCCTTATGTGCTGAACTGAGTGTTCGCAAGGGGAGATGCAAATCGCTCTCTTCCAGCAGATGCCACGGAGAGGGACGTTCATAATGGGAATGATGAATTCCCAAATTGGCTGTGAATATTTCTCCGACCACCTCTTTGGCCGCGTCGCTGAACATCCCCCGATTGAGTGCTCCCATCGAGACGGTCCAATCGGCTTGGAAAGTGTTAGGGCTCACGATGCCATCCAAAGTGAGACCGCTGGGAATATCACACGCAATTTTGAAGCCGCTGAGGGTGTTGAGAATTTCTAAGAGCTTTTGTGCAGCGGTATCGAGCGGGCGGCTAAGACCGCTTCCGAAGAGGGAATCGACGATCACATCTGCCGTTGCGGGAAGGTTACTTGATTCTCTTCCCAGTTTTTTAAATCGATCAAGCTGACGTTTGCAAAGGGGAGAATGTGCGCCTAACGGGAGGTGAACGCTAATAGCATAATCACCATCAAGGAGACGCGCCAGGGCTAATCCGTCGGCACCGTTATTTCCGCTTCCGCAGACGATGAGAATAGAGCAAGGCGGTGCGAAACGCTCACGAATGAGACGTTCCATTGCACCGGCGGCGTGTTCCATCATTATCTCTTCTGTGAGTCCGTATTTTTCTACGGCACGGCGGTCGAGAGAGGAGACTTCAACATAAAGGTTTTGCATCGCTTTTGCACCTGCTTAAAGCCTATTTTGGCTATAATCTTTTTTATGAACAACGATTATATCGCAATAGCCTGCAAGACACTTGAAATCGAAGCGCAAACATTGCGTGATGCGATGAATACTCTAGGAAATGAGATTCCAAAATGTGTGGAAATAATCCTCGCGTGCCGTGGAAAGCTGATTATTACAGGTGTTGGTAAATCGGGACTTATCGGGGCCAAAATGGCGGCAACATTTGCCTCGACGGGAAGCCCTAGTTTTTTCCTTCATCCGACCGAAGCATTGCACGGTGATTTGGGGATGATTGGCAAAGATGATGTCGTTATTGCCATTAGTTACAGCGGTGAGAGTCCTGAATTAAGTGCTATTTTGCCTCATATTAAGCGTTTTGATATCCCCTTGATCGGTATGACTCGCAGCAGTGCATCGACCTTGGGACGCTACAGCGATGAAGTGATTAACATCAATGTGGCAGTTGAAGCGTGTCCTTTGAACATTGCCCCTACGAGTTCTACAACGCTGACTCTGGCGATGGGCGATGCGTTGGCGGTGTGTCTGATGGAAGCACGCGGATTTAAAAAAGAAGATTTTGCCTCCTTTCACCCCGGCGGTGCATTGGGTAAAAAACTCTTTGTGAAAGTTCACGATTTGATGCGTACCGAAAACTTGCCTATCGTGAGTGAAAATACCCCGCTTAAAGAGGCGATTTTGGTTTTGAGCGAGGGGCGTTTGGGTACGGTTATGCTCATCGATGAGAAGGGGAAACTTTCGGGACTTCTGAGTGACGGAGACATTCGTCGTGCATTGTTGGGTGAGAGTTTTTCACTTGAAACAAGCGCTTTTGAGTATGCCACTAAAAATCCCATGGTCATCACGGATGGGTCAATGCTTGCAAGCGATGCGTTGGTGTTGATCGAAAACAAAAAAATTCAATTGTTAGTCGTCACAAATAAGGACGGCATTATTCAAGGTGCATTGCACCTTCATACACTCGTGGAAGCAGGTATCTCATGATGAGACTTAATAAATTTATAGCCCACTACTCGACCTATTCCCGTCGTGAAGCGGATCAGGCAATTTTGGACGGGTATGTCCGTATTGATGGTGAAATCGAAAAAAATCCTGCCGTATCGGTGGATGAGCGAAGCGCTAACGTTATGGTAAGCGGGAACAAAATTACCGCAACCGATCAGTTTACGGTTATCGTTTATAACAAACCGCGCGGCGAACTCGTGACGAAAAAAGATCCTCAAAATCGCAAAACGATTTATGATTCTCTCTCAAGCAATTACAAACATTTTATCCCTGTCGGTCGGCTTGACTATGCATCGGAGGGGTTGTTGCTCCTCACCGATGCATCGCGTGTGGCGACGGCATTGATGACATCGAAAATGGAACGGGTCTATAAGATCAAAATCAAAGGTCCTGTTACTGAGGGGATGAAAATCGCTATGGGTGAGGGATTGGAACTCGAGGATGCCAGTGCGGGTGCGCATGAGTATGCTGAGGAGGGACCGATGAGCTTTGCCCCCTTTTACGCCTATCAGGTGCAAAAAGACCAAGGCGATTATTCGATCCTCAAAGTGGCTATCGGCGAGGGACAAAACCGTGAGCTGCGTCGCTTTTTTGCCCATTTCGGTGCGGAAATCGTCGATCTCAAACGCCTTAGTTTCGGAGGGATCGAGCTCAACAATCTCCCTACGGGAAAAGTGCGCTTTTTAGAGAGAAGCGAATACAGTTCATTGCGTGACTTTTTAGAGACTGCTGAAAAAGCGGCAAAAATGAGAGAAAAGTCCGAGAAAAAGTTTACGAGTCCTATGGGTAAATTTGATAAGAAATTTTCCAAAGATGGGAAAAGCGGCGGAAAAACTGTCTCGAAAGAGGAGAAAAAACCGACTAAAAGAGAATTTATTAAAGATAAAAAAGTAAAACCTCAAAACGAAGTATTCGGGACGAATAAATATAAGCCAAAAACGGATAGTAAATTTAAGAAATAAATTGTATTAAAATCGTAAGCGATTTTGGGCTCACTGCCGAAGTGAACCTAGTGTTAACGTAGCTATCGGGATTTTATTCCGATGGCGTTTAAAAAAAAGAAAAAGTAATGGCTGATTTTACCTATTTACTTCGCCCAAAAACCTTTGATGAGGTGGTGGGGCAATCCCATTTATGCGCATCTGAAGCACCGTTGCGTTCTCTTTGCGAGAGCAACAATCTCACCCACTCTTTTTTTTACGGTCCTCCCGGTTGTGGCAAAACAACCTTAGCGCGGATTATCGCCTCCGTGTTAGAAATGCCCTTTTATGAATTTAACGCTACCTCCCTCAAAATTGAACAACTTCGTAAAATTTTCGATCAATATGAAGGTTCACTGACAAAACCGCT
>JAUYSQ010000103.1 GCA_030696285.1 Sulfuricurvum sp.
AGCCTTAGAAAACTATTGGAAAGGGAATGTTTCCCTAAACGAATTGAATGGCGTTGCATCAGAGCTTCGCTTAAAACATTGGAATCTTCAACGAAATGCAGGCATTGATAAGGTTGCCGTCAATGATTTTAGTTTCTATGACAATATGTTGGATTTGATAGTGGCTTTGGGGGCGGAACCGATCAGATTTCGTGATATTACGGATGCAGCACAGCGTTATTTTACAATGGCACGAGGCGATGATGTGCATACCGCGATGGAGATGACCAAGTGGTTTAACACGAACTACCATTACATCGTCCCTGAATTGGGGATGAATTTTATCTTCGGTAGTGTCTGTGCGGATAAAATTTTGGGTGAATACCGTGAAGCAAAAGCAAACGGATTTACTGGAACGATACAACTTATTGGACCCATCACTTTTTTGGGTCTTTCAAAATGTTCCGATGATGTTGCACTTGCTCTTTTTGATAAACTGTTGGGACAATATTCTAAACTGTTGAATGAAATAGTTACTTTGGATGAAAATATTGAAATTGTGATGCATGAACCGTTTTTGAGTACGGGCGTGGATGCTGGGCAACTCTCCTTGCTCAAAATTGCCTACAAGCGTTTGAGTACTCTCTCACAGAACTTAAGTGTTGCGACCTATTTTGAACACTCATGTGAGGCTACGGCAGTTCTTGTACATACCCCCATCAAAGGATTGGTTCTTGATTTTGTCCACGGTACTAAAAATAGCGAATCTCTCGAAATTTTGGGGAAAAGCGATAAACACGTGACCGTTGGGATTATTGACGGGCGCAATGTGTGGAAAAACAACCTTCAGCGATCACTTAAAATATTGGAACATATTGCCTCTTATATTCCCAAAGAGCGTCTTACTTTGAGTAGCTCGTGTTCATTGATGCACGTCCCTTACAGCCTCAAACATGAAGAGAATCTGGAGACAAATGTTAAAGAGCTGTTGGCCTTTGCACAGGAAAAGTTGGATGAACTTTCACTGCTTGGCAAGGCGTTTTTTTCTCAGGAAAAAATTACCTTTCCTGCTCATACAAAAGCCGCAGTAGATGAAGCGGTTCAAAATCGTCTGAGTGCTTTGAAGTCTAATGATTTTAAGCGTTCACATCCTTTTTCCGTGCGTCAAATGTCCGCGCGTGATCATTTTGATCTTCCGCCATTGCCGACAACGTCGATTGGCTCCTTTCCGCAAACCGCCGAGGTCCGCAAAGTGCGTCAAGAGCTTAAAAAAGGGCTTATTAGTAAAGAATCGTATCATGAAACGATGAAACAAATGATAGCCTCGTGCGTAACGCTGCAAGAGGAGATGGATATTGACGTACTGGTTCATGGCGAATTTGAGCGTAACGATATGGTGGAGTATTTCGGTGAACAGCTCAGAGGTTTTGCCTTTAGCCAAAACGGTTGGGTTCAAAGCTACGGCAGTCGATGTGTGAAACCGCCATTGCTCTACGGTGATGTAAGCCGTCCTCATCCTATGACATTAGAGTGGAGTTTGTATGCACAAAGTCTCACGCGTCGTCCGATGAAAGGGATGCTCACAGGCCCCGTGACGATTTTAAACTGGAGTTTCGTTCGTGACGATCAGCTTCGCTCTACTACGGCAATGCAAATTGCACTGGCTATCCGTGATGAAGTGGATGATTTGCAACGAGCCGGAATTGCAATGATTCAAGTGGATGAAGCGGCGTTCAAAGAAGGGTATCCTTTACGCCGTGAAAACCGCAGTGCGTATGAGAAATGGGCGTTGGAAAGTTTCTTGCTTAGTACTGCAGTAGCGGATAAAGAGACACAAATTCACACGCACATGTGTTACAGTGAATTTACCGATATTATTAAAACAATCGAGGCGATGGATGCCGATGTTATCTCCATCGAAACCTCTCGCAGCGGTAATCGACTCTTGCAGATTTTTAAGGAAACCGGTTATACCCAAGAAGTGGGACCGGGAGTCTATGACATCCACTCTCCGCGTGTTCCCAGCGTAGAGGAGATGAAGCAACAAATCCATGCTCTGCTTGAAGTGCTTCCTGCGTCACAGCTTTGGATCAATCCCGATTGCGGTCTCAAAACCCGTGGATGGAGCGAAACAAAAGAGGCTTTGAGAAATATGGTTGAAGCAACTAAGGCAGTCCGAGCAATCCTATAATTAAATAATAAAAATTATCCTTTAGAGTTTCGGGTTAACTTCCCGACTCTTATTTACATTAATCTTCGTGTGTTACAATTTCCCTACATTAAAAACCACACAAGGAAAACCCATGCTCGTAACTAAACCCGCTCCAGATTTT
>JAUYSQ010000104.1 GCA_030696285.1 Sulfuricurvum sp.
CATTGGCGGCAGCTTCTTGGGCCAGACTAAGCCCTGTCCGCGCTTGTGAGCCTAACGTTAAGTGTTGACCATTCATAGCCGTAGGGATACCCCCTTCGACCAATAGGATATAGCGTCCTGCGTATTTTTTCATCGCATTCTCAAGATTGGCTTCTGCTTGCCATCCTGCTGCAGCCATTAGTGTTTCATGATATTCCAGTGAAATGTAATCGAAAATAAGGGAGTCAACGGTGGGGGCATCTGAGCGGATCAGCGATTCGCTGCACCCTGTACATTCGGCCATATGGAGCCAAATAAGAGGAAGACGGTCCGCCAGTTTAGCCGCTTGGGCAAACAGCGGTGTAAACTGTGAGGGTAAGGCGAGCATTGCGGTAATACTCGCTGCCCATTTCATAAAATCGCGCCGTTGGATACCGCGCTTTTCAAGCATCTTCTCAACGGATTCTTCTTTGCTAGAAGGTAAAGAGGATAAAACTTTAATCCGTTCCTTAGCTTTCGAATAGAGTGCATCAAAATCATTCATACTGAATCTCCTTGAATATCGGAAAATATTACTATATCACATAGAAATGAGATTTTTACTGATAAAGTCTCTTGTGAATGCCAAAGAAATTTTTGTATACTATAATGAATAAAGAAGGATTATTATGTCGGATGAAATTAAAAGTGAGGACTACAATAAGGTTCTTATCGTCGAAGATGATCTGATCGTTGCTCTTGATCTTAGTTTGGTCGTAAAGGAGATGGGCTGCCACGTCGTCGGAATTGCTAAAAACTATTGCGATGCACTCGATGTGATGACTCATAATCCGGCTAACATTCTTTTGTGTGATATCAATCTTCAGACAGATAAGAGTGGGATTGATGTCGTTAAGGATATTTGTTTGGACTACAATCTCTCAGTGATCTATCTGAGCGCATCGGTTGACATTTCTACGGTGAAAGTGGCCGTTGATACCAATCCGTGCGGCTATCTTGTTAAACCCTATCGCTATGCTGAACTGTTTGCTCTTCTTCAGCTGGCAATGCGCCAGTCCAAACATTCAGACGATGTAGACGTAGCACAGATTTTAGAGCTTGGAAATGGGTATCAATTTAGTAAAAAAAATAGAATTTTGATAAAAGACGGATCTGAAATTCATCTGACGGCGAAAGAGCGTACTCTCCTTTCCTATCTGGCTTCTCATCAGCATGAAGTGGTTTGCTTTGAGGAGCTGGAGCATCACATTTGGCCGAACAATCCGATCAGCGACAGCAATCGTAGAACCCTTATTTATCGTTTGCATACCAAGCTAGATGCCATAATTATCACAGTGATTCAGGCGCATGGGTGCTATTTGAGTGCCTTTGCTCCGAAAACGGCATAATCGCAACTTCCTATTTTTCATTATTTCTTAGATTGGTACAGTAATGGTATCTGTGACGCTTTTGTCACGCAAAGTGCTCTATAATATATATCCAAGTTACGAAGGATATTAGGATGACTGCACTATCTACCATCAACTCGATCCCCTTGTCCTTTAGCCACTGTATTCCAGACCCTCTTATTGTATTTGATCCGATCGAGGGGAAGGTTTTGTTTGCGAATGATCTGTTTGCGTTTTTATTGGAGTATTCAATACCTGAGTTGATGAAAAAACGAATTACTGATTTGGACCTTCACATCCCTGATCTACTGACATGGCAGGCGCAGACAACCGCACTCAAACATAATGGACGGGTTCAAACTCAGAGTTTATATCGCAAAAAAAATGGAGATATGCTCCCCGTTGAGATCTCCACGGTATTTTGTCGAGATGCGACGGAGTGTGTTGTCAGCGTGGTTCACGATATTTCTCAATTTATAAAACAGACCGAGAAAATATCGATCTCGCTTCAAGAAAAAGAACACCTGCTCAAAGAGATCCATCATCGTGTTAAAAACAACCTCCAAACCATTTCGAGTCTTTTGTCTCTCGGGAGTAAAAAGATCAAAAGCGAATCGGTTTTGAATGTACTGCAAGAGAGTCAAAACCGTATCCATGCCATAGCGACCGTACATGAGATCCTCTATAAATCCGATATGGCCGGACGTGTTGATATGTCGAAGTATTTGAAGTATTTGATCGCATCTCTAATCGATTCTTTCGGTCCTCTGGCCAAAGGGGTGAATGTCAATTTAAATACCCAAAAACTATTTTTTCTTATGGATACGGCTATGCCGTGCGGTTTGATTGTCAATGAGTTGATCACGAACGCCATCCAGCATGCCTTTACGAAGGATACAGCCGTTAAAGTGATTGATATCGCACTTTATCAGAATACGGACGGTCAAATCACCTTGAGTGTCAAAGATTCAGGTGTCGGCTTTCATCCTGACAACGAAAATGAAGAGGTGTCGGTTGGGCTAAAAATGGTCACTATTTTAGCCAAACAACTCGATGGAGAATTAAAGCGGGATGATGGAGAAGGGACAACATTTCGGGTTCTTTTCAATGCACCTGATGTCATTAAGGAGGAAGAGTGATGAAACAGAAAAAGATTCTCATTGTAGAAGACGAAGGGATCGTTGCTCTTGACCTACAGGATCGGCTGGAGTATTTGGGGTATGAGGTATGCGATATCGCAGATACCGCAAAAAATGCCCTTAAAATGGCTGCGAAACACAGTCCTGATCTTGTATTAATGGATATTGTCCTCAAAGGGGAGAGAGACGGCATCAGCGCGGCTCGGCAAATTCACGATTTGTTTGGGATTCCGGTGGTATTTTTGACAGCGTATGCAGATGAAAAGACCCTTGCCCGAGCAAAGTTGAGCAATCCGCACGGGTATATTGTCAAACCGTTTAATGCCCAAATGCTACGAAGTAACATTGAAATGGCACTCCACCGCCACGAAGTGGATCAAGCGCTCGAATCTTGTTATTCGACGACTCTCGCAAGTATCGGGGATGCGGTGATCTCGTTTGATCATGAGGGAAAAATACGCTATCTCAATGCAATGGCTGAAGCATTGAGCGGCTGGAAAGCAAAAGAAGCGGTAAAACGCAGCTTAAGTGATGTTTTTATTTTAATCAATACGGGTGTCAACAAAGATGAATCTGTTGACCCATTGATCCTTATGGACCCGAAAACGCTTTTATCGCTGCCTCGTGGTTTTGAATTGCAGTCCAAGTTTGGAACATTAATCCCGATCACTCTTAATATCATTCCCATCAAAAGTAAGGATATGGATGCTGAGAGCGAAGCGGGCATAATCATCTTTTCAGATAAACGGGAACATCTTGTCAATGAACGTCAAACCAAAATGGCTGAGAAACTTTTTGACAACAGCATAGAGGGGATCATTTTGACCGATCGAGAGCTGCATATCCAGCAGGTTAATAGAACATTTACGGAAGTGACGGGCTATGAGTTTGCGGAAGTAGTCGGTAAAACTCCGGCAATTTTACAATCGGGGCATCATGAACAGGAATTTTATAAAGATATGTGGGCAACGCTCCGGCGTAACGGTATGTGGCAGGGACAAATTTATAACCGTCGAAAAAATGGAGATGTCTATCCCGAATGGCTCAGCATCTACAGTATCAAAAATAAAAATGGTGATGTCATCAATTATATTGGGCTATTCAGTGATTTGACTGAAAAGAAAATGACGCAAGATCATATTCATCAGCTGGCACACTATGACGCTCTTACAAGCCTCCCTAATCGGTTGCTTTTTATGGAACGGCTCAAGCAAAGTATCGTCATGGCACGGCGAAAAGAGACTCCGCTGGCACTGTTTTTCCTCGATTTGGACGGTTTTAAGAAAATTAATGATTCTCTGGGACATGATGCGGGAGATTTATTACTGCAAGAAGTTGCTTTACGGCTAAAAAAATATATGCGTGAAAGCGATACGGTATCACGTCTTGGCGGTGATGAATTTACTATAATTATTGATGGGTATAGTCAGATCAGCGATATCATTATTGTCGTTAATAAGATTTTAAAAGAGCTTTCGGCAGCGTTTAAAATTGGTGAACGCTCCGTCTACATTACGGCAAGTATCGGAATCAGTATCTATCCTGATGATGGCCATGATATTCAGGAATTGATCAAAAATGCTGATACAGCTATGTACGCGGCGAAAGAAAAAGGAAAAAATCGCTACGAATTTTATGATTATGAGATGAATCGTAAAACATTAGAGCGATTGACTCTTGAATCCTGTCTCCATCGAGCGTATGATGAACAGCAGTTTATGGTCTATTATCAGCCCAAAATCAATCTCATTGATCACAGTATTGAGGGGGCTGAGGCATTGATCCGTTGGAATCATCCTAGTTTTGGATTTGTCTCCCCGTCGCAATTTATTCCTTTAGCCGAAGAGACAGGGATGATAGCACAGATTGGAGAGTGGGTTCTGCGGCAAGTCTGCCGTGATTTAAAGGAATGGAAAGAACGCGGTATTGGGGATATAAAAGTTTCAGTCAATCTTTCCGCTATCCAGTTTCGTGATCCGAATCTGGTCAAAATTCTGGATACAGTTATTTCACAAGAGGGAGTCAGTGTTGATTCTCTTGAGATGGAAATCACGGAAAGTATGCTGATGCATGATGTCCAAGGGAGTATTGAAATGATGAAACAACTCAAAAAGATGGGTCTTTCATTGTCGATCGATGATTTCGGAACAGGATACTCTTCCTTAAAATATCTCAAAGAATTTCCTGTTGATATCCTGAAGATCGATAAATCATTTATTGATGAAATACCCAATAATGCAAATGATCGGATGATCGCAAAAGCTGTGATTGATTTGGCTCATAACCTTGGGATGGAAGTGATCGCAGAGGGTGTCGAAAAACTGGAACAAGTAGAATTTTTGATGCAAAATGGATGTCCTAGCGTACAAGGTTTTTATTTTAGCAAGGCTGTTGATTCCAATATTTTTTATGACTTTGTGATGAGTAGTCGTTAGAAAAATATACGCGTGCTTTTAAGAGAATTTAATCCGTTCGAGGTGATAATTGGATAAGACATAAAAAAAGATAAAAATATCAAAAGGAATTACCAGTGAATCAAGAGAATTTCATCAAAAAAATAGAAGAAAACAAAGCTCTTTCACGTCGTAGTGCACTTAAACTGATGGCACTTTCTCCCATAACTGCATCCATATTGGCGGGATCTGCCACTCCAACGACCCTTCAAGCGTCATCCTCGAATGCGGTAGGAAAAATTGTGATTGTTGGAGGCGGTGCGGGCGCACTGATGGTATTGTCTCGATTGCGTCGTGCTCTTTCCAAACCGGACATTACAATTATCGCCCCTAATGAAAAACATGTTTATCAGCCGGGACAGATTTTCGTGGCCGCCGGAGAGTATGCTCCTGAGGATATTATTTTCGATAACACTGGCTATATCGGAGAGGATGTGGTGTGGATCAAAGATGAAGCGGCAGCGTTTGATCCTGATACTAATAAGGTAACGACCAAAGGGGGAAAAGTTGTCGAGTACGATTATCTCGTCGTCGCTACCGGAGCACAGTACCATTATGAGCAGATTGCAGGACTCACCGTTGATATGATAGGGAAGAACGGTATTTCGAGCGTCTATCTTAATGATCTGGCACGCGGGACGGCAGAGGGGGGGACGATAACGCATGAATGGTTCAAAGCCCTCAAAGAAGCGGCAAAAACATCGAAACCGCGTGTTATTTGTACGCAGCCGTCAACCCCTCTCAAATGTGGCGGAGCACCTCAAAAAATTCTTTATCTGAGTGACGATTTCCTTAAACGCGATAGCCTCACCGCCGATTTTACCTTTGCAACTGCGGGAGAAAAACTTTTTGCTCTTCCAGAGATTGATGGGGCGCTTCATAAAGTTCAAGAGGGATACGGCAATATCACCAATAAATTTGGTCATGAGCTCATAGCAATCGATGCCGAGAAGAAAATTGCAACTTTCCATCATACGTACGAAGTGCAAGGGGAATACGATAAAGAACTCGAAGAGTACGAGATGATTGAAAAAGAAGAAGATGTCACGATGGAATACGACTTTATCCATATTTCTCCTCCGACTGCGGCGGTTGATGCGGTGGCAAACTCCTTGCTCGGATGGCAAAAAGGGACGGCAAAAGGGTGGCTGGAAGTGGATCGCGAGACACTTCAACATCGCCGTTATAAAAATGTCTTTGGAATCGGAGATGTGTGCGGTATTCCGATCGGAAAAACAGGAGGAAGCGCTCGCCATCAAGGGCCGATCGTCGTGGGGAATTTGATTTCGGTGATGGAGAAAAAAGAGACGGTATTGAAGTTTGACGGCTATACCGTTTGTCCTCTCAAAACATCGTATGGCGAGATCATTATGGCAGAGTTTAATTACGACGGATTAGCCCCGTCTTTTCCTCTCGATCCAGCGAAACCGCGATGGGTATGGTGGGCATTTGACTTGTATATGCTCCAGCCGATGTACCGTTATTTGATG
>JAUYSQ010000117.1 GCA_030696285.1 Sulfuricurvum sp.
CTCCGCATCATAACGCGTTGCGGCAAAACGGGGAATTGCGATCGCTGCCAATATACCCACTATTACAATGACAAATACCAACTCTACCATCGTAAAAGCACTTCGCTTCATATTCGTCACTTATTGCTCTAAGTTTTAGGATTACTCTGCAATCATACAACTCAACTCAATCTTTGAACACTGTTTGCAGGAAATCCTGCAAATATTTGTAACTTAGAAAGTAACGTTTGATCCGCCAAAATTGTGAGTTACAGGAGATGTATCACTAATTTTTTGTTTTCGGCTTAATACGTGTGCCGCTGTACAAACCGCTGCTGTCGCTGCAGTTTGAGTAGTACTACCAGCATTTGATGCCTGTTCAGTAACCGTTAAATTCCCTTCTGTTCCACCCGCCAGTGAATAACAACCCATTGCAAGATTAGCATTTGTTATATCCTGTGCTGTAAAAGCACCTTTTGCTGTATATTGAGCACCCAAATCATTAATCTTAGTCGAAAGATTCGTGACCTCTTTTGAAACCTGTGCATCATCACGGGTTGCTGCCAATTTAGGAATGGCAACTGCTGCCAAAATACCTAGAATAACGATAACGAAGATCAGTTCGATCATAGTAAAACCTGAACGTTTCATGGTTTACTCCTTAAAAGTAGAATAAAGTAGTTACACTCGTAACTCTATTGTTATTATGAGCCTCATATTCTTAGAAAGTGCTTAAAGGTATACCCCATGTGATAATAATTTGTTATGAACCGAGACAACTCTCGTTCTTTAATTACGATTAAACATTGAAGGCGTATAATTCGCATTACAATGTTGCTCCCAAGGGCGAATCAAAAAGGCGAAAGAGATTATGAATCACGCAGAGATTGAGACGATAGGCATAAAGAATACCCAAAAGATTTTTCACAATCTAAGTTTTGATGAATTGATAGAACATGAACTGCGTAACGGTGAATGTGCAATGACAGCCAGTGGTGCAACCACGGTTGATACAGGGATATTTACGGGGCGTAGTCCTAAAGACAAATATTTCGTCAATCAAGACCCTTCAAATAACTATATTGCGTGGGGAGATGTCAATAAAAAAATTGACAAAGCAGTTTTTGATGAACTCCTTATCGTTGCCCGTGAACAGCTATCGAATAAAGATCTTTATATTACCGATGTGTTTTGCGGTTCCAGTCCGTCGAGCAAACGTTCTATCCGATTTGTCTCTGAAATCGCATGGCAGTCTCATTTCGTCAAAAACATGTTTATTCGCCCAACATCCGAAGAGCTGACAGAGTTTAAACCTCAATTTACGGTTCTTAATGCGTGTAAAGCGGTCAACAGCCAATGGGAAAACCACGGTCTTAACTCCGAAGTATTTGTCCTTTTTGATATCGAAGCAAATCTTTGTATCATCGGTGGTACATGGTACGGCGGTGAAATGAAAAAAGGGATTTTTTCAATGATGAACTACTGGCTCCCACTCGAGGGGAAACTTGCCATGCACTGTTCTGCCAATGTGGGTGACGCAGGAGATACATGTTTGTTTTTCGGGCTCAGCGGGACAGGAAAAACAACGCTCTCTACGGATCCCCAGCGTGCACTCATCGGCGATGACGAACACGGCTGGGATGATGAAGGGGTCTTTAACTTCGAGGGGGGATGTTATGCCAAGGTTATCAATCTCGATCCACAAAGCGAACCTGAGATTTATGCTGCCATCCGTCGTAACGCCCTATTGGAAAATGTCGTCTATGATGAAGACGGTCTGGTTAGCTATGACGATGGTTCTAAAACTGAAAATACGCGCGTATCCTATCCTATCGAGCATATCGAAAATCATCAGCCCTCTCTTATGGCGAATCATCCACAAAACATCATCTTCCTCTCTGCCGATGCCTTTGGGGTACTCCCACCAGTAAGTAAGCTCTCCAAAGAGCAGGCAATGTACTATTTCCTCAGCGGATATACGGCAAAAGTTGCGGGAACCGAACGTGGAATTACCGAACCCGTTGCAACATTCAGTTCATGTTTCGGAGAAGCGTTTTTACCTCTTCACCCTACCGTCTATGCAAAACTTCTCGGTGAAAAAATCGATAAACACAATGTTAACGTCTATCTTGTCAACACAGGATGGACAGGCGGCGGTTACGGTGTCGGAAAACGGATGAGTATCAAAGATACTCGCGCCTGTATCCACGCCATCTTAGACGGTTCGATTAACGAGAGTGAGTTTGATACCACCAATACCTTCCGATTTACCATCCCAACAACCCTTAAAGGGGTAGATTCAACCATCCTCAATCCACGTAACGCATGGGCAGATAAAGATGCTTACCTCGTTCAACGCGATCATCTTGCTACCCTCTTTATCAAAAACTTTAAAAAATATACGGATGGTCAAAATGGATTTGATTATTCTGCTGCAGGTCCGAAAGTTATCGACTAAAATCTTCTCATCATTCCC
>JAUYSQ010000123.1 GCA_030696285.1 Sulfuricurvum sp.
TTTTATCCGGAAACTGGGCGTAATCGCTTGAACTCTATGGTTGAAAATCGTCCGGATTGGTGTATTTCACGTCAACGAGATTGGGGTGTCCCTATCGCATTTTTCCGTATTAAAGCGACGGGTGAAGTGATTTTGGATGAGAAAACACTGAACTTTACGGCGATGATTTTTGAGATGCATGGCTCTGATGCGTGGTACTCGATGGAAATTGCCGAGCTGCTTTATCCCGGTTGTCCGTACAAAGCCGATGATTTGGAAAAAGTGACCGATATTCTTGATGTCTGGTTTGACAGCGGTTCGACATGGAATGCCGTCCTTAAATCACGGAATTACGATGCGGGAACGTATCCTGCTGATTTGTATATTGAGGGTTCTGATCAACATCGCGGATGGTTTCAGTCTTCTTTGTTCTTAAGCACGGCAGTAGAACATATCGCTCCGTATAAAGCACTTTTGACCCACGGATTTACCGTGGATGAGAAGGGTGAGAAGATGTCCAAATCCAAAGGGAACGTCGTTGCCCCCGACAGCGTTCTCAAGGAATACGGTTCCGAGATTTTGCGTCTGTGGGTTGCAATGAGCGACTATCAGGGTGATTTGAAAATCTCAGGCAATATTCTCAAGCAAACGGCGGAGCAGTACCGGAAGCTTCGCAATACCTTCCGTATTATGCTAGCCAACCTCGATGGTTTGGACGTTGTCGTTCCCTACAGTGAAATGGGTGAGATTGACAAATGGATCGTCTCTCGGGCAAAAGAGGTCTTTGACGAAACGCATCGATTGTTTGGAGAATACAATTTTGTTCAGGGGATGAGCGGACTGAACTATTTTATCGTCAATGAACTCAGCGGTATTTACATCGATATTACCAAAGACAGAATGTATTGTGACGGATCAGATTCATCAACGCGTCGTTCGACTCAGAGCGCTATGGCGATCATCGCACGCTCGATGCTGGGGCTCATTGCACCGATTTTGACTTACACCGCGGATGAGATTTTTGAAAATGCTCCTGCAATTTTAAAAGGTTCTGCCGGAGATGTATTTGATATTACTTATACTCCGATTGAAGCGGTTGAGAGCAACTTGGATGATGTCAATATGAAACTCATTCGCGAAAAATTCAATGAGATTGTGGATGGTTTGAAAAAAGAGAAAGTGGTTAAAAATACCCTTGAACTCGTTATTTCAACGCAATCCACACGTGTCAAAGCGATGAAAAAAGCCGATATTGAAGAGTTTTTGGTTATCTCAAAATGGTGTGCGTGTGAATTGAACGATATTTTAGGGACGTTTGAAATTGAGGGTGAGATATTTAATGTAGCCCGTGCATCTAAAGCAAAATGTCCCCGTTGTTGGAAATATCACAGTGAAGAGGAAGAGACTCTTTGTGGGCGTTGTGCGAGTGTGGTAGGATGATGCGTGAGCCTGTAACACTGCTGTTTATCGCTGAAACGGTTGGGATTATTTTAGGAGTAATTGCGCTGGGTATTTTAATGGTACGAAATGCAAAACGTAAAAAAGAGGAGTGTGTATGATAACACTAAAGGAAGCGTTGAAACTCTCTCCCCCGGAGCTAGTCGCACTCAAAGAAGAGTTAAAAGTGAAAATTGCGGCATATCCTGAGCTGAATGGATACATCGATGTGGAAAACGTCGGTTCGGGAATTCCCATTGCAATCAAAGATAATATCCAAGTGTGCGGATGGTCCGTTACATCAGGTTCTAATATTCTAAAAGGATATGTGGCTCCCTACAATGCGACGGTTATTGAAAAGTTGCTTGCCAATAATATGTCTCCGTTTGGGCGAACCAATATGGATGAGTTTGCGATGGGTTCGACGACCGAGAGCAGCTGTTATGGCAAGACACTTAATCCCCTCAATCACAACTGTGTTCCCGGTGGAAGCTCGGGCGGTTCAGCGGCGGTCGTTGCGGCTGGGCTTGCGGTTGCGGCTCTTGGAAGTGATACGGGCGGATCGATTCGCCAGCCAGCGGCATTTTGCGGAATCGTCGGGATGAAACCGACCTACGGACGAGTAAGCCGTTATGGTTTGGGTGCGTACGCGAGTTCACTCGATCAGATCGGACCGATGACCCAAAACGTCGAAGATGCGGCAATTTTGTATGACATCATCCAAGGGTACGATCCGAAAGATTCAACGAGCAGTGAACGAAATGATGGCAAAGTGAGCGATAAGCTTGATCCATCGGGTAAACTAAAAATTGCGATTCTCCCTGAGTATGTCAAAGATGCCTCGATTGAAGTGAGAAATGCGTACGCAAAAGCGGTCGAAGCACTCAAAAATGCGGGACACACCATCATCGAAAAATCGCTGATGGATCCGAAATACGATATTTCAGCGTATTACATTACGGCAACGGCGGAAGCGACTACGAATCTTGCCCGTTATGATGGTATCCGTTATGGGAATCGTGTCGAGGGGGAGAATCTCAAAGAGACGTATCTGAAAACTCGATCTTCAGGATTTGGCGCCGAAGTACAACGTCGTATTATGCTCGGAAACTTTGTCCTCTCGTCGGGATACTATGATGCCTATTATGTGAAAGCGCAAAAAGTGCGAACGTTGATTCAAGAAGAGTATAATAAGATTTTTGAAGAAGTCGATCTCATTTTGACCCCGGTTGCACCCCGCACGGCCTACGAATTTGGTGCCCTTAGTGATCCGTTGGAGATGTATTTGAGCGATATTTATACGATTTCGGTCAACCTTGCCGGGCTTCCGGCGATTTCACTCCCTGTGGATATTACGGAGAATGGGATGCCTGTCGGATTACAACTTGTGGCTCGCGCGTATGACGAGCAAACATTATTTAATGGGGCATTGAGTCTCGAAAATCAACTAAAACAAAAGGATAATTCATGAATATTCGTAAACGCGCCCTCACATTTGAAGATGTCTTACTTATTCCAAAATACTCTGAAGTTCTTCCACGAGAAGTAAGCTTAAAAACGATGTTGACTCGGAATATTTCTTTGAATATTCCAATGGCTTCTGCGGCTATGGATACGGTGACGGAATATCGTGCGGCGATTGCTATGGCACATTTGGGCGGTATTGGTATTATCCATAAAAATATGGACATCGAAACCCAAGTTAAGCAGGTTAAAAAAGTGAAAAAATCGGAAAGCGGTATCATTATTGATCCAATTTTTGTCCATCCTCATGCAACACTCGAGGATGCTGAGCAGCTCATGACAGAGTTTAAAATATCCGGTGTTCCGGTGGTGGATGAGCACAATAAATTGTTGGGTATTTTAACGAACCGTGATATGCGTTTTGAGAAAGATTTGACAAAATTAGCGGTGGATGCCATGACTCCAATGCCTCTTGTGACAGCGAAAGCAGGAATTACACTAGCCGAAGCCGAGCAGATGATGCATGTCAATAAAATCGAAAAGCTCCCTATTATCGATGAGGGCGGATTTTTAAAAGGGTTAGTGACCATCAAAGACATCAAAAAACGGATTGAATATCCTGATGCGAATAAAGATGATTTCGGTCGTCTTCGTGTCGGTGCGGCGATCGGCGTTGGGCAGTTGGATCGTGCGCGTGCATTGGTTGATGCTGGGGTGGATGTTCTTGTTCTTGACTCGGCACATGGTCACTCAAAGGGAATTTTGGATACCGTTAAAGCGATCAAAAAAGAGATGGTGGTAGATGTTATTGCAGGTAATGTTGCCACGGGAGAAGCAACCCTTGCATTAATAGAAGCGGGTGCCGATGGGGTCAAAGTAGGTATCGGACCGGGATCGATTTGCACAACGCGTATCGTAGCCGGTGTTGGTGTTCCTCAGATTTCAGCGATTGAAGAGTGTGCGGAAGTAGGACGTGCTCATGGAGTTCCGATCATTGCTGATGGCGGAATCCGTTATTCGGGAGATCTTGCTAAGGCGCTCGCGGTGGGGGCAAGTTCGATTATGGCGGGTTCATTGCTTGCAGGAACGGAAGAATCTCCGGGAGATACGATCACGTATCAAGGGCGTCAATACAAAGCATACCGCGGTATGGGTTCCATTGGTGCAATGACCAAAGGGTCAACCGATCGTTATTTTCAAGAGGGAACCGCTGCCGATAAACTCGTCCCTGAGGGGATCGAAGGGCGTGTTCCATATCGTGGAAGCATCGCAGCTGTCGTTCATCAAATGATGGGGGGGCTACGCTCTTCTATGGGATATTGCGGATCTGAGAGTATCCCTGTTTTTTGGGATAAAGCAGAGTTTGTTGAAATCACGAGTGCGGGACTCAAAGAGTCACACGTACACGATGTTATCATCACGCAAGAAGCACCGAATTACCACGTGTAAATCTTTTCGTCATTCCCGCGAAGGCGGGAATCCAGCTCTTTTTTAAGGTGGATCCCCGGATCAAGTCCGAGGATGACGGGAGAATATTGAATTTATCAATATAAAGAGGAAAATATGAAATTACAAACCGAAGCACTCCACGCCGGATACGATAAAGACAGTCAAAGTACAATGGCAGTTCCTATCTACCAAACGACCGCATACGAATTTCGTGACGTCGAACACGCGGCAAATTTATTTGCTCTCAAAGAGTTGGGGAACATCTATACCCGTCTGAACAATCCGACAACCGATGTTTTTGAAAAACGGTTTGCGACACTCGAGGGTGGTGCTGCCGGTTTGGCAACGGCTAGTGGTATGGCGGCGATTTTTTACGCGATTGCCAATGCAGCGGAAGCTGGCGATAACATCATTTGCGCACGTCAGCTTTACGGCGGAACCTTGACGCAAGCGTCGTATACATTGAAACGTTTTGGGATTGAAGCACGCTATTTTGACGTGCAAAATCCCAGTGAAATCGATGCGTTGGTGGATGATAAAACCAAGGTGATATTTTTTGAAACGTTGACCAATCCAAGTATTGACGTTGCCGATATTCGTGCAATCACCGCTATCGCGAAAAAGTACGGCATTCTCAGTATCGTCGACAATACGGTGGCAACTCCGATATTGTGCCGCCCCTTAGAGCATGGTGTCGATGTCGTCGTACACAGTGCGAGTAAATACACGACAGGACAAGGGCTGGCTATCGGCGGGATATTGGTAGAGCGTCACGGATTGGTCGATTTCATCCGATCCAATCCCCGTTATCCGCAATTCAACGAATCCGATGAGAGTTATCATGGCTTGGTCTATGTCGATGTGCCGTTGCCTCTCTTTTGTTTGCGTGCGCGTCTTTCACTCTTGCGTGATTTGGGTGCAGTCGTATCGCCGTTTAACTCATGGCTCTTTATTCAAGGGATTGAAACCCTCTCGCTTCGTATGCGCGAACACTCACGTAATGCTCAAGCGGTAGCGGAGTTTTTAGAAAGTCATCCTCGGGTGCAGAAAGTCAATTATCCGGGATTAAAAAGTAACAGCAACTACGGGAATGCACAGTCTTACTTCGAGAACGGTATGGCAAGCGGATTGCTGAGTTTTGAAGTGGAGAGTTTCGAAGAGGCTAAAAAAATCGTCGATGCGACAAATCTTTTTTCACTTGTCGTGAACATCGGTGATTCCAAATCGATCATTACCCATCCGGCATCGACAACGCATCAACAGCTCTCAAATGAAGAGTTGATAGCGTGCGGTGTCCCCTCAGGGCTCATTCGTCTTAGTATCGGTCTTGAAGCATCATCCGATTTGATTGATGATTTAATTCAGGCATTAAACGCGTAAAGGCTCAAATGTTAAACCTTCAAACGCACAGTGAACATTTTACCAATCCCCTCTATTTAGAGAGCGGGCGTATTTTAGAACCCTATGATATTGTCTATGAGACGTACGGGACTTTAAATGATGCACGTGATAATGTAATCGTGGTTTGTCATGCCCTCACAGGTTCTCACCATGTGGCCGGTACGTATGAAGGCGATAACAAAGCGGGTTGGTGGGACGGTCTTATAGGTCAGGGAAAAGCGGTTGATACCGATCATTTTTTCGTGATCTGTACCAATGTGATCGGGAGCTGTTTTGGCTCTACTGGCCCGATGTCCC
>JAUYSQ010000134.1 GCA_030696285.1 Sulfuricurvum sp.
TTCTCGACGATGCACTTCGAAAATATAAAAAATAAAGGTTTATTGATGATGAAAATTGTACAAACTCCTAATGCTCCTGCAGCCATTGGTCCTTATTCTCAGGCGATGATTGCCAACGGGATGGTATTTACGTCAGGGCAAATCGCCCTTACCCCAGCGGGTGAGATGCTTACGGGTGATGTGAGAGAACAATGTGCGCAGGTATTGGCAAATCTCCAAGCAGTTTTAGAAGCGGCTGGCAGTTCATTGGATAAAGTGGTTAAGACAACCATTTTCTTGGATAATATGGATGATTTTACTGCAGTAAATGAGCTGTATGCGCAAGCTTTTGGAATGCATAAACCGGCGCGTTCAACCGTTGCAGTCAAAACGCTTCCGAAGAATGCATTGGTTGAAATCGATGCGGTTGCGATGGTTTAACGTCCAGAAGGAAGTAAACTTAATTCAGGGAGATCATTATTTGATGTCTCCCATCCTCCCCCAAACGCTTTATACACATTGATACTCGCCGTGAGGGCATTTTGTTTCGCAATCTGGTGACTTTGTACTGCTTGATGCCATTGCTGTTGTACTTGGAGCATATCGCTGTAGGTAATGACACCTGCTTTGTAGCGGAGCTTTGTTTGTTCAAACGCTTTTGCAATCGCTTCGGTACGTTTGGCTTGTGCGTGAAGCTGTTCTTTGGCTTTGACGTTTTGACCGATCGCATTATCGGCATCGTTAAAAGCAGTGACAATCGCTTTTTGGTACTGTGAGAGGGTTCGATTGTGCTCTGCTTCTGCTGTTTTAATTTCTCCTGCAATGCGTCCTGCTGAAAAAATGGGAATACTGACCGATGGGACAATCTCCCAAATTTTAGCCGGATTCGAGACAAAATCACTAAGTTCCAAGCTTTGGATACCGAGCATTCCTGTCAGCTTGATACTGGGATAATACGCAGCTCGGGCAATACCGATTTGAGCGTTGGCGGCGATGAGGTTTTGTTCTGCTGCCGCAATATCAGGGCGGTT